>NZ_JAMAYF010000026.1:0-4698 GCF_023712445.1 Curtobacterium sp. P97
CTCCACGCCGAGGGGAGGCGCGGTGCCGCACGGCCCCGCGCCTCCCGTCGTTCCACCAGTCAGCACGACCCGGAAGACCCCGCCATGCACCTGCGCCGCTCCCCCGCCCCGACCAGCGTCCGCCCGAGCACCTGGACCGACCCGTACGGCCGACTCGCGGTGCGCTGCCTGCAGACCGTGGTGATCGTCGTGGTCATCGGCGGGATCGTCACCGCTGCGACCACACTGAGCCTCGTCACGATCCCGGTGCTGCTCGCGCTCATCATCGCGTCGGCCCTGCACCCGCTGGTCGGCTGGCTCCGTCGGCACGGGGTCCCGTCGGTGCTCGCCACGACGATCGCGTTCGTGGCCGTCCTCGCGGTGCTCGCCGGCGTCCTGTGGCTCCTCGTCGCCGCCGTCGCGAACCAGTGGTCCTCGCTGCAGGACTCGGCGGTCGACGGGCTCCAGCAGGTGCAGGACCTGCTCCACGAGCTGCCCGTGCGCATCACCGACGGGCAGATCGAGGACGCCGTGGACGGTGTCGTCGACTTCGTGACGAGTGCCCGGTTCGGGGCGGGGGCCGTCGCCGGCATCTCGGCGGTGACGAACGTCGTCACCGGGGCCGTGCTGATGGCGGTCATCCTGTTCTTCTTCCTCAAGGACGGCCCCGCGCTGTGGGAGTTCCTGCTCCGCCCGTTCACCGGCGAGCAGTACGACCGTGCGCGCCGCATCGGGGACCGCGTGGTGACGACCCTCGGCGGGTACGTGCGCGGGACGGCCGCCGTCGCCGCCTTCGACGCGGTCGCGATCGGCACCGGGCTCGCCGTGCTCGGCGTCCCGCTGACGATCCCGCTCGCGGTGGTGGCGTTCGTGACCTCGTTCATCCCGATGATCGGCGCACCGATCGCCGGCACGCTCGCGGCGCTCGTGACCCTCGTCGCACTCGGGCCGGTGAAGGCGGTCATCGTCGTCGCGATCGTCGTGCTCGTCAACCAGATCGAGGGCAACTTCCTGCAGCCCGTGCTCATGGGCAGGACGCTGCGGCTGCACGGGCTCGTCATCCTGGTCGGGCTGACCGCGGGCACCGTGCTCGGCGGGGTGACCGGCGCGCTGCTCGCGGTGCCGCTCATCGCCGCCGGGTGGGGCGTCGTGCAGGTGTGGAACGGCGAGGACGCCCCGGCGACGCCCTGGCGGCAGAAGCGGCGCGAGACGGTGCCGGTCGGCTGAGCGCCGGGCGGTCACCACGCCGCACTACGCTGCCCTGATGGACGGGACACAGCCGGACGAGACCCGGTTCGACGGGCACGTGGTGATCGGCGGCGGCGTGGTCGGCGCCGCCGCGGCCTGGGCCCTGACCGCCCGCGGCGAGCGCGTCCTGCTCGTCGAGCAGCACCCTCGCGGACACCTCGAGGGTTCGTCGCACGGCGCGACCCGGATCTTCCGGCAGGGCTACAGCGACCCGGAGTACGTCGCGCTGACGACCCGCGCGCTCGCGCTCTGGGACGCCCTCGAGTCGACGACCGGCACGACGTTGCTCGACCGGACGGGCGCGGTCGACCACGGCCGGCCCGAGGTGGTCGACGCCATCGCCGCGGCGCTGGCGGACGCCGGGGTCCCCCACGAGACCCTGACCCCGGAGGCCGCCGCGGCCCGCTGGCCCGGCATCGCGTTCGAAGGGCACGTCCTGACCCACGCGACGGCCGGACGCATCCGGTCGGCCGACACGATCGAGCTCCTGCTGACGTTGGCGGAGCGGACGGGCCTCGCCGAGCTCCGGTTCGGCACCCGGGTGGCGGCGGTCGCGGACCACGGGGACGCGGTCACCGTGACGCTCGGCGACGGTACGGCGGTCCGCACGGCGAGCGTGGTGGCCGCGGTGGGGTCCTGGGCGCCCACGCTGGTGGGTGACGTGCTCGCCGCACGCGGGGCGCGCCTCCCGGCCGTCCGCGTCACCCAGGAGCAGCCCGCCCACTTCCCGAGCCACCTGCCGGACGAGGCCTGGCCGTCGTTCGTGCACTGGGTCGACGGCGACGACGTGTACGGGCTGCTGACCCCGGGCGAGGGCGTCAAGGTCGGGTTCCACGGCACCGGCCCGGTCGTCGACCCCGACGCCCGCGACAAGCGCCCCGTGCCCGAGGAGGCAGCGCGGCTGCAGGCCTACGTCGCCCGGTACGTCCCCGGCGTCGACGCCACACGCCCGACGTTCATCAGCTGCCTGTACGACACCACGCCGGACGAGGACTTCGTCATCGACCGGCGCGGACCACTCACCGTCGCGACCGGGTTCTCGGGCCACGGGTTCAAGTTCGCGCCGCTGCTCGGGGAGGTCCTCGCCGACCTGGCGACCGGTGGCGAGCCGATCCCCCGCTTCGCCCTCTGACCGCCCGCCGCCCCGCTACGGTGGTCCGGTGCGCGTCGTCATCGCTCCCGACTCCCTGAAGGGCACCGCCACGGCGGCCGACACCGCGCGGGCGGTCCGGGCCGGGTGGCTCGACGAACGGCCGGAGGACGACGTCGTCACCGTGCCGATGGCCGACGGCGGCGAGGGCACGCTCGACGCGTTCGCCGCGGCGTACCCGGCGGCCGAACACGTGCCCGTGACGGTGACCGGGCCGGCCGGCACCCCCGTCGACACCCACTGGCTGCGCCTGCCCGACGGCCGGGCCGTGGTGGAGCTCGCGGCGACGAGCGGGCTGCCGCTCCTGGGAGGGGCACTGCTCCCGGAGACCGCGACGAGCCGAGGGTTCGGCGAGGCGATCGCGGCGGCGCTCGACGCGGGCGCGACCGGGCTCGTGCTGGGCATCGGGGGCAGCGCCTCCACCGACGGCGGACGCCCGGTGCTCGAGGCGCTCGGGCTCGCCGTCGGTGCTTCCGGCGCGGTCGACCGGTCGGGGCTCCGGCCCCTGCCCGCCGGTGGGGTGGTCGTCCTGTCCGACGTCACGTCACCGCTGCTCGGACCGGCCGGTGCGGTGGCCGTGTTCGGACCGCAGAAGGGCATCACGCCGGACGCTGCCCCGGCGTCCGAGGAGCGGCTCGCCGCCTGGGCACGCAGCCTGCCCGAGGTCGACCCCGCGACGCCCGGTGCCGGTGCCGCGGGCGGTGTCGGCTTCGGGCTGCTCGCCTGGGGCGCGACCCTCGCACCGGGAGCGCTCGCGGTCGCGGACGTGCTCGGACTCCCGTCGCTGCTCGACGGCGCCGACGTCGTGGTCACCGGCGAGGGACGCTTCGACGAGCAGAGCGCCGCGGGCAAGGTGCCGACGGTGGTCCGGGCGCTCGCGACGGAGCACGCGCCGGGGGCCCGGGTGGTGCTGGTCGCGGGCGAGATCGAGGCGCGGCTGGACGACTTCGCGGCGGCGGCCTCGCTCGTGGTGCTCGCGACGCAGACGACCGGTGAGCCGGACGACGCCCTGCGTGACCCGCTGCGCTTCGCGACGATCGCCGGGCAGCGGTTGGCGCGGCTCGTCGGCTGAGCGCCCGGGGCGTGGCCGACACGCCCGCCCGGGCGCACGAGGGGTACCCCGACGCAACCTCCCTGCCCCCGGGGCGCGGGACCACACTGGGGAGCGGGTCGCACCCGACCCGAGAAGCACCCCCACGAGGAGACCAATGCGCACCGTCAACGCGTACGCGGCACCGTCGGCCACCGAGCCGCTCGTCAAGACCACCATCACCCGTCGTGACGTCGGCCCCGACGACGTCATGATCGACATCGCCTACGCCGGGATCTGCCACTCGGACATCCACACCGTCCGCGGCGAGTGGGGTCCGATCCAGTACCCGCAGGTCGTCGGCCACGAGATCGTCGGCCACGTCACCGAGGTCGGCGCGAACGTCACGAAGCACCAGGTCGGCGACCGGGTCGGCGTCGGCTGCATGGTGAACTCCTGCGGCGAGTGCGAGCAGTGCCGTGCCGGCCAGGAGCAGTACTGCCTCGAGGGCAACACCGGCACCTACGCCAGCGTCGACCCCGCCGACGGCTCGATCACGCAGGGCGGCTACTCGCAGGCCGTCGTCGTGAACGAGGACTTCGTCCTGAAGGTGCCGGAGTCGCTCGACATCGAGAAGGTCGCGCCGCTGCTCTGCGCCGGCATCACCACCTACTCGCCGCTGCACCACTGGAAGGTCGGCCCCGGCTCGAAGGTCGCGGTCGTCGGCATGGGCGGCCTCGGCCACATGGCCGTCAAGATCGCCGTCGCCCTGGGCGCCGAGGTCACCGTCCTGTCGCAGACCACGTCGAAGGAGGCCGACTCGCTCCGCTACGGCGCGAAGGCCCACCACGCGACGAAGGACCCGGCCACGTTCGAGCAGCTCGCGCAGTCGTTCGAGCTCATCATCAACACCGTCTCGGCCAAGCTCGACATGAAGGCGTACCTCGGGCTGCTCAAGGTCGACGGCACGCTCGTCAACGTCGGCGCCCCGTCCGAGCCGCTCGAGGTCCCGGCGTTCGCGCTCATCCCGCGCCGCCTGAGCTGGGCCGGTTCGGCCATCGGCGGCATCGCCGAGACCCAGGAGATGCTCGACTTCTGCGCCGAGCACGACATCCTGCCGGAGACCGAGCTCATCAGCGCCGACCAGGTCAACGAGGCGTACGAGCGCGTGCTGTCCTCGGACGTCCGCTACCGCTTCGTGATCGACGCGGCCACGCTGGCCTGACGACGGGTCCACGGACGGGAGGCGCCGTGGCGGGCGGCACCCCCGCCCCCCACCCACCAGACCAAC
>NZ_JAMAYF010000027.1:0-2500 GCF_023712445.1 Curtobacterium sp. P97
CCGGGTTAGGACTCTTAGCACCACTGGATTAGCTTGGGCGGTTGTTCGCCGGTACGGGAATATCAACCCGTTGTCCATCGACTACGCCTGTCGGCCTCGCCTTAGGTCCCGACTTACCCAGGGCGGATTAACCTGGCCCTGGAACCCTTGGTCTTTCGGAGGACGGGTTTCTCACCCGTCTTTCGCTACTCATGCCTGCATTCTCACTCGTGTGGCGTCCACGGCTGGATTACTCCGCCGCTTCACTCGCCACACGACGCTCTCCTACCACTCCGCACGACTGAACCACGAAGGCTTGTCTGTGTGCGAAATCTACAACTTCGGCGGTGTGCTTGAGCCCCGTTACATTGTCGGCGCGGAATCACTTGACCAGTGAGCTATTACGCACTCTTTCAAGGGTGGCTGCTTCTAAGCCAACCTCCTGGTTGTCTGTGCAACTCCACATCCTTTCCCACTTAGCACACGCTTAGGGGCCTTAGTTGGTAGTCTGGGTTGTTTCCCTCTCGACGATGAAGCTTATCCCCCACCGTCTCACTGCTGCGCTCTCACTCACCGGCATTCGGAGTTTGGCTGACGTCAGTAACCTGTTGAGGCCCATCGGCCATCCAGTAGCTCTACCTCCGGCGAGAAACACGCAACGCTGCACCTAAATGCATTTCGGAGAGAACCAGCTATCACGAAGTTTGATTGGCCTTTCACCCCTATCCACAGCTCATCCCCTCCATTTTCAACTGAAGTGGGTTCGGTCCTCCACGACGTCTTACCGTCGCTTCAACCTGGCCATGGATAGATCACTTCGCTTCGGGTCTAGGACATGCGACTGAATCGCCCTATTCAGACTCGCTTTCGCTACGGCTGCCCCACACGGGTTAACCTCGCCACATATCACTAACTCGCAGGCTCATTCTTCAAAAGGCACGCCGTCACCCCTACAAGGAGGCTCCGACGGTTTGTAAGCAAACGGTTTCAGGTACTATTTCACTCCCCTCCCGGGGTACTTTTCACCTTTCCCTCACGGTACTTGTCCGCTATCGGTCATCTGGGAGTATTTAGGCTTATCAGGTGGTCCTGACAGATTCACACGGGATTTCTCGGGCCCCGTGCTACTTGGGATACACATCCGGCCATAACACCATTTCGTCTACGGGGCTGGCACCCACTACGGCCCGGCTTTCAAACCGGTTCGACTATGATGCGCTGTAACCGTCCCAGTCCGGCAGAACTGAGCGACGTGTCCCACAACCCCGACCATGCAACGCCCGCCGGCTATCACACATGATCGGTTTAGCCTCATCCGCTTTCGCTCGCCACTACTCACGGAATCACATGTTGTTTTCTCTTCCTGTGGGTACTGAGATGTTTCACTTCCCCACGTTCCCTCTACCCGCCCTATATATTCAGGCGGGAGTCACCAGGTCGACAAGTCGCCTGGCGGGGTTTCCCCATTCGGAAATCCTCGGCTCACAGCTCGATTATCAGCTCCCCGAGGCTTATCGCAGATTTCTACGTCCTTCTTCGGCTCCAGATGCCAAGGCATCCACCGTTTGCTCTTAGAAACTTGACCACAAAGATTAAAATTGCGATCGACTCGAACAACAACCAACCCGAAGGCCGGTCATCATCACGAGCGATCTAAGATGCTCGCGTCCACTGTGTAGTTCTCAACATACGATCGGCACCAGCACTCCCCCACCAACCGGTAGGTTCACCCTGGCCCAACGAAGGACCCGTAGGCCCAACCCCCGCCAACACTCACGTGTCAACAGGAAGCCTGGTCCCTCAGGACCCAACAACGTGCACCAGCCGACCCGCTCACCCCGACCCGTCCCAACCAGCAAGCTGGCGTACTAGGGCCGGAAGCTACGCTCCCGACTGCACTGTCAATGTTCCACCCATGAGCTACCGGCAACCACGTTCGGGTTACTCGGCGCCTGAACCAGACACCTGCAGAGCAGGGCCGGTCAGATGCTCCTTAGAAAGGAGGTGATCCAGCCGCACCTTCCGGTACGGCTACCTTGTTACGACTTAGTCCTAATCACCGATCCCACCTTCGACGGCTCCTTCCACAAGGGTTAGGCCACCGGCTTCGGGTGTTACCGACTTTCATGACTTGACGGGCGGTGTGTACAAGGCCCGGGAACGTATTCACCGCAGCGTTGCTGATCTGCGATTACTAGCGACTCCGACTTCATGAGGTCGAGTTGCAGACCTCAATCCGAACTGAGACCGGCTTTTTGGGATTCGCTCCACCTTACGGTATCGCAGCCCTTTGTACCGGCCATTGTAGCATGCGTGAAGCCCAAGACATAAGGGGCATGATGATTTGACGTCATCCCCACCTTCCTCCGAGTTGACCCCGGCAGTCTCCTATGAGTCCCCGCCATAACGCGCTGGCAACATAGAACGAGGGTTGCGCTCGTTGCGGGACTTAACCCAACATCTCACGACACGAGCTGACGACAACCATGCACCACCTGTACACCGACCACAAGGGGGCGAC
>NZ_JAMAYF010000028.1:0-1545 GCF_023712445.1 Curtobacterium sp. P97
TCATAGCGAGAGGGAAACGCCCGGTCACATTCCGAACCCGGAAGCTAAGCCTCTCAGCGCCGATGGTACTGCAAGGGGGACCTTGTGGGAGAGTAGGACGCCGCCGGACTCAACTTCAGCAACACCAAGAAACCCCTGACCGTGACCGGTCAGGGGTTTCCTGCGTTAACGGGCCGACCCGCACACCGCCACCGCCCTCGACTGCTCGGGCCGTGCGGGCGAGCGCAGCGGCGATCGCGCGGTGGCGCGATCCCGCACGATCGGCCACCATCAGAACGTGGCACGACACGTCGGTGATCTGTTCCGGGACGAGCCTGACCAGTGGGGCTTGCGCGGCGACCCGTGGCTCTGGCGAGCTCTCGGTGAGCGGTTCGTGCACGTCAGACTCCCGAGCACACGAGGCGAGCTCGACGGCATGCTGCGGCGGGGCTTTGCGGCGGAGGTCGGTCGTGCGATGTCGGGAGACGCCGGCGCAGGGGTGTTCGTCGAGCGCTTCGCACACGGAGGGATGTCTTCCGGGCACGTGTCGTCCTCGTGGTGGTCGGCGACCGGTGTGCCCCTCCTCCTGGGGCGGGCCGGTCTCCCGGGTCTCCGGTACGTCGTACGGAGCACGGTCGAGCAGGACTGGCGGTCGGTGCGAGCGCTCCGGCTCGAGAACGCGGCAGAGAACCCGGTGTCGTACGGCGCGGACCTCCGGACCACCCTCGCGATGACCGAGGACGACTGGCGGCTGCGGGCGCGGCGCGGTACCGGGCGGGACACCACTGCTGTCGTGGCAGTTGCGGAGGACGGGGCGTGGCTGGGGATCATGGCCGCTCAGCTGCCGGCTGACGATGAGCCTGCCGCGCTGCTCACTGGGGTGTTCGTCCGTCCTCGAGCGCGCGGCCGGGCGAACGGCGTGGCGGACGCGCTCCTCGCGGAGGTCCTCAGCTGGGCCGCCCTCCGTGCCCCGTCGATCCGACTCTGGGTGGACTGCGCTCCGGACGGTGCGCCGGCGCGGGGCCTCTACGCTCGCCACGGCTTCCGCAGGACGGGACGCCGGCGCGCGGCTGACGGGTTGCCGAACGCCGTCATCGAAGAGATGGCGACTGCACTCGAGCTCCCGACCGTCCACGGAAGCAGCGGAGAACCGGGCGAGGAGTGAGTCGGTCGGAACGCTGCAACGCGTCCGCTCATCGCCCGACACGCCCGGGATGTGGCCCCACTTGGCAGCGCGTTCACCTCCGCGTAAGGTTGTACCTCGTTGCCGCTGAGGCGGAGAACGGAACGGCCGAGACGGTCACCAGGGCGAGTACCTGGAGATGCAGTCCGGACGGGGTCCCGCTCGGCAACCAACCACCACCCTGACGAGCTGCAAGGTTCGTCGGATGGTGTCGAGAATCCAAGCCCCTCTGATGAGGCACCGCTGTGGTGGTGCTGAGTGGGGGGTGCGTCTGGTCCTTGAGAACTCAACAGCGTGCACATTGTCAATGCCAATTATTTTGACCCCGTGCGACTGCAGCTTTGGTTGTGGTCGTCGGAGACAATTCCTTTTGGATTGAAGAT
>NZ_JAMAYF010000029.1:0-1391 GCF_023712445.1 Curtobacterium sp. P97
ACCGTCCTCGACGCCGTCGACCACGCCCTGACCACCCTCGACCAGACCCTCGGCCGACAGATCCCGGTCCTGGTCCACCTCACCGGCGGCACCCGCACCGCACTGGCACGCACCACCCGCGTCCAGTAACAGCACCACCAGCACCACGCAGCACCACCCACAGGCCGGGGGACGCCCGACGTCCCCCGGCCGTTCCGTGCCCGGAACCGGCCGTCCACACAGCCGCAGCCGAACCCGGGAGGCGACCCGAGCCTCCCGTCCGCAGACCCAGGAGGAGACCCCACATGGCACGCAACCACGGAGCCGTCAGCGCATCGACCTCGGAACAGCGTCGCGAGGACGCTGCCGAGTGGAGCCCGCTGGCCCGCTACCTGTCCGAGTTCTTCGGCACCTTCCTGCTCGTGCTCGGCGGCGTCGGTACGGCACTCTTCGCCGCGAACTTCCCGAGCGACACCGACAACCAGTCCGGCGTCGGCTTCCTCGGCGTCGCACTGGCCTTCGGTCTGACGCTCGTCGCCGGCATCGCCGCCGTCGGGCACATCTCCGGCGGCCACTTCAACCCGGCCGTCACCCTCGGCCTCCTCGCCGCCGGGCGCACGGACCTGCGGCACGTGGCCGGCTACATCGTGTCGCAGGTCCTCGGCGGCCTCGCCGCGACCAGCATCATCGCGATCGTGCTCTCCGGGAAGGCCGGCGCCTTCCGGGCCGCGCACGACGCGGGCTTCGCCTCGAACGGCTTCGGCAGTGCCAGCCCGGGCGGGTACGGCCTCGGCGCCGTCTTCCTGACCGAGGCGGTCCTCACCGGGGTCTTCCTCGCGGTGATCCTCTCGATCACCGCCAAGCAGGAGTACCAGGCCCTCGCCCCGATCGGCATCGGCCTCACCCTGACCCTCATCCACCTGGTGAGCATCCCGGTGAGCAACACCTCCGTGAACCCCGCACGATCCGTCGCTGCCGCGGTCTACGGTGGGGCCACGCCGCTCGCCCAGCTCTGGGTCTTCATCGTCGCGCCGGTCCTCGGTGCGGTCGTCGCCGGCCTGATCGTCCGCGTCGGCGGTCGCCGCCGCATCACCGGCTGACCCCACGAGGTCACCCACCGAGAGAAGGAGAACAGCATGCGCAACCGCATCATCGTCATCGGGCTCATCGCCCTGGTCGGCATCTGGATCGGGTCCCGGTCGAACCGGCCCGTCGTGAAGAAGACGAGCACGGCCGAGACCATCCGCAAGGCCTGGAACGACCCGCACGCGCGGAAGCAGCGCGCGAAGCTCCGCAAGAAGATCGAGAAGGCCGCCTCGCACTGACGGGGTGACCACGGACGGGAGGCGCGGGGCCCGCTGGCACCGCGCCTCCCGTCCGTCGTCGGTGCGGTGCGCCCGCCACGCCGAGTG
>NZ_JAMAYF010000002.1:0-347247 GCF_023712445.1 Curtobacterium sp. P97
GAAGCTAAGCCTCTCAGCGCCGATGGTACTGCAAGGGGGACCTTGTGGGAGAGTAGGACGCCGCCGGACTCAACTTCAGCAACACCAGGAAACCCCTGACCGTGATCGGTCAGGGGTTTCCTGCGTTTCCGGGCCGACCCGCACACCGCCACCGCAGGTCGGGCAGCGTGGCGCGCCGGTAGGATCGTGTGGTCATGACTGCACCGTTCACCACTGCCACCGGCTCCGACGTCCGAGTCCGTTTCTGCCCGAGCCCGACCGGGACCCCGCACGTGGGGCTCATCCGGACGGCCCTGTTCAACTGGGCCTACGCGCGCCACACCGGCGGCAAGCTCGTGTTCCGCATCGAGGACACCGACGCCGCTCGGGACAGCGAGGAGTCCTACGAGCAGATCCTCGACGCGCTCCGGTGGCTCCGGCTCGACTGGGACGAGGGCGTCGAGGTGGGCGGTCCGCACGGTCCGTACCGCCAGTCCGAACGCTCGGACGTGTACGAGGACGTCATCGCGAAGCTGCGTGCGTCCGGCCACGTCTACGAGTCGTACGTGACACCGGAGGAGATGGAGGCCCGGAACACGGCCGCCGGTCGCGACCCGAAGCAGGGGTACGACAACCACGAGCGCGACCTGACCGAGGCCGAGCGCCAGGCGTTCCGCGACGAGGGGCGGCAGCCGGCGCTGCGGCTGCGTGTGCCCGACCGCGACCTCAGCTTCGACGACCTGGTGCGCGGCGAGATCACCTTCAAGCAGGGCACCTTCCCGGACTTCGTGGTGGTCCGCCCCAACGGCAAGCCGCTGTACACGTTCACGAACCCGGTCGACGACGCCCTGATGGGGATCACCCACGTGCTGCGCGGCGAGGACCTGCTGTCGTCGACCCCGCGGCAGATCGCGCTGTACGAGGCGCTCGTCGAGGTCGGCATCACCGACGTCGTCCCGCGTTTCGGTCACCTGCCGTACGTCATGGGGGAGGGCAACAAGAAGCTCTCGAAGCGCGACCCCGAGTCGAACCTGTTCCACCACCGTTCCGCCGGCATGGTGCCGGAGGGGCTCCTCAACTACCTCGCGCTGCTCGGCTGGTCGATCGGCCCGGACCGCGACGTCTTCTCGTCGGACGAGATGGTCGCCGCGTTCGACGTCGTCGACGTGAACCCGAACCCCGCCCGCTTCGACCACAAGAAGGCCGAGGCGATCAACGGTGACCACATCCGTCTGCTCGACGCCGACGACTTCCGCGGACGCCTGCTGCCGTACCTGACGGACTTCGTGTCGGTGCCGCCGACCGCCGAGCAGGAGCGGGTGCTCGCGGCTGCGGCCCCGCTGGTCCAGGAGCGCATGCAGCTCCTCGGCGAGGCTCCGGCGATGCTCGGCTTCCTGTTCACGACCGACGACGAGCTCGTGGTCGAGGACGACGCCCGCGCCACGCTGAAGGACGACGCCGGGGACGTGCTCCACGCCGGGGTCACCGCGCTCGAGGGCGTCGAGGACTGGACGACCGGGTCGATCGAGGCAGCCCTGCGGTCGTCCCTCATCGACGGCATGGGCCTCAAGCCGCGCGTGGCGTTCGGACCGCTCCGCGTCGCCGTGTCCGGGCGCCGGATCAGCCCGCCGCTGTTCGAGTCCATGGAGATCCTCGGCAAGGAGTCCACACTCACCCGTCTCCGCCGACTCGCGGACCGCTGACACCGTCGTGGTGACGACTCCGGGTGCGCGGGACGGCGACGGCCTGTCCGTCGACGTCGCGGTCATCGGTGCCGGTCCGGCCGGGCTGAGCGCTGCGCTCAACCTGGTCCGCGCTCGGCGGACGGTGCTGCTCGTCGACGCGAACCGACCGCGCAACGCTGCCACACTCCGTTCGCACGGCTTCGTCACGCGCGACGGGATCTCGCCGCTCGAGCTCCGGAAGCTCGGCCGGGTCGAGGTCGAGTCCTACCCGGAGGCGACCGTCGTGCAGTCGGTCGTCGACCGTGTGGCCCGCGACGGTGACGGCTGGTCGGTGCACGGTTCCTCCCGCGGGGCCGAGCTGCGGGCCCGCGCGAGGGCCGTCGTGGTCGCGACGGGGCTCCGGGAGGAGTTCCCGGCACTGCCGTCCCTGCGAGCCCTCTACGGCACGTCGGTGCACAGCTGCGTCGAGTGCGACGGGTACGAGCACGCAGGGCAGCCCCTCGCGTTCCTGTGCGAGACGCCCGACGTGGTGGACCGCGCGTTGCTCGTCGGTTCGTGGACCGACGACCTGGTGGTGTACACGAACGGTGTCGCGGTGCTGGACGATGCCGGCCGTGCGCGACTGTCGGCGGCGGGCGTGACGGTCGACGAACGGCCCGTGGCCGACCTCGAGGGCGGTCGGGACGGCCTCACCGGTGTCCGCCTGGCGGACGGCGACGTGCGGCCGCACACCGGAGCGTTCGTGCGACCCATGTGGCACGCCGACCTCGACTGGCTCGACGCGCCGGCGGACCGGGACGCCGAAGGGCTCCTCCGCGTGGACCGCGTCGGTCGGACCCGGGTGCCCGGGCTGTACGCCGTCGGGGACGTCACCCCGCCGGGTCCCGAGCAGCTCGTCGTGGCAGCCGGTCACGGGGCGTCGACGGCAGCCGCGGTGCACCGGGACCTGGTGGGTGGTCTCGAGGACCTCCGGGATGCTGTACAGTAGTTGATCGTGCCCCGGACAACGGGGAACGGAAGGCCAGCAGGCCTTTTGGGGTATGGTGTAATTGGCAACACAGCGGTTTCTGGTACCGTCGTTCTTGGTTCGAGTCCAGGTACCCCAGCTGGAAGGAAAAGCCCCCGGGAGATCCCGGGGGCTTTTCCCGTTCCCGGGCGCCTCGTACGAGGAGACACGCCCGGATCGACACGGAACGCCCGAATCAGCACCGGGCGCGCGACCGGACGCGGAACGCCCGGAACGACACCGGACGCCGGCACCGAGGAGACGCCGGCACCGAGGAGCGCCGGTGTCCCGGAGGTGTCGACGGTCGGTCCATCGTGGTCGGCGTCCGGGCAGGAGCCCGCTCGGCGTCAGTCGGCCGCGCGGTACGCCACGACCCAGTCGACGAGCACGTGCCCGTCGGACCCCGCCGGCACGCGGGCGTCGCCGATCGCGGTCTCGGCCTGCAGGGTGACGCGCATCGGCACCCTCGGCACGGCGCCCGTCGTCGAGGCGACGAGTGCACCGTCCCACCAGAAGCGCACGATGTCGGCGGTCCACTCGACGGTGGCGACGTGCCAGTCCTCCTGGCCGCCCGGCACCGTCGGAGCGTCCTCCGGCAGGAACCGCATGGTGCGGTCCGCGGCGTCGAAGCTGCCCGGCACCGCCGACACCGGGCGGACGTCGCCGCCCAGGTCGCCCTCCGGCCAGTCGATCTCGCCCTCGTTCCAGTCGCCCGACAGCGGCCAGAGGAGCATCACGAACTTGTAGCCGGGGGCGTCACCGGCCCGGTAGCGGATCGAGACGCGCTGGTGCGTGTACGACCGGTAGCCCGCGGGCAGCACGGCCGCGACGAGTGGCTGACCGTCCTCGGTCCGCAGGTGGAAGTCGAGCGTCGAGTCGTGGACCGAGACGACCTCGTCCGGGTGGTAGATCCCCTTGCCCGAGGTGTCGCGGAACCCGCGGTACTCGGCCATCGCCGGGTAGACCGCGAGCAGGTCGCCGTGGGCGGCGTCGCGGTCGAAGTCCTCGGCGAGGTACGGGACCCAGCGGACCCCGCCCGACTCGACCGTCCCCGAGGGCATCTCCGCGGGCACGGCACGGTCGGCCCGGCGGATCGCCGTCGGCAGGACGACGGCCACGGTGCCGGTCAGCGCCGCGGCGCCGACGAGTCCCGCGACGACCGCACCGTGGCGCAGCACGTCGCGCCGTGTGGGGCCCGGTTCGGGCGTCGCGGGCTCACGCCGCACGGGCGACCTCGTAGACACGGACACCGTCGCGGTCGTAGCGCAGCGTCCCGCGATCCGCTGCCGAACGTTCGAGGGCGTCGACCTCCGCGCCCGTCGCGGTGCCGCGGGCGACCACGTCCGCGCGCTCGGCGTCGGAGAACACCAGCCACGCGTCCCCGCCGTGCGCCCGGTCCGCGAGCGACTCGTCGAGGTCGGCCGGCGTGATGCCGTCCGGGTACCACTGCGTGAGGTCGCCCAGCGACTGCACCTGGCCCCAGCGCTGCAGGTACGCGGGGTACCCGGCGCCGATGACGGCAGGGAAGCCGCCGACGGTCGTCAGGGTGTCGTCCGCCGTGAAGCGGCCGTCCAGCCACCGCGCCGCCAGGACCTCGCCGGCCGGCGTCCGGTTCGCCTGCTCGGCCTGGAACGTCGTCGCGACGAAGAGCAGCGTCGTGACGCCGACCAGTGCGCCGGTGAGCAGGAGACGGAGCCGACGCCCGTGCAGCGCGTGGACGGCGGCGATCGCCAGGAAGGGCGCCGAGAAGAGCACGACGCGGAACCTGCCCTCACCCCCGTAGCTCTGCCCGAGGACGAGCACGACCGGGCACGCGGCGAGCCAGAGCACGAGCAGCGCCCGGTGGCCGTGACCGGCACGCACCGTCCGCACGATGCCGACCAGGGCGACGACCGCGACCAGGGCGGTGAGGGCGAGCACCCCGCGGCTCTGCAGGGTGGTCGCGAGCGACGGGATCGCGATCGACGTCGAGGCGGCCGTGGCGTTGCTCACCGGGTCGAACCCGGTGGTCAGGCCGAACTTCTCCTGCACGTAGTCGAGGTTCGGCAGGAGGTACAGCAGCGGTGCGGCGACGACGGGCAGCGCGGTCCACCAGGGGCGGACGACCCCGATCGCGACGAGCGGGACGAACGCGGCGACGAGCACGTAGGGCGTGAGCTGGTGCGACGCCGTGATCACCGCCTGGAGGAGCACGACCAGGACCACCGCGGTGAGGGTCGCGGTGCGGGTGGCGGCGGTACCGGGGTCGACGGCCGCGGCGGTCCCACCGGTCGGCACGATCGGTGCCCGGCGGGCCCGGAGCAGCCGGGAGACGACACCGACGATCCCGCGCCCGAGCGCGTTCGGGGTGCTGCGCAGCGTGGTGAGCACGACGAGCACGACGGCGAGGAAGAGCGCGAAGGCGAACGCCTGCGGTGAGTAGTAGTCCTGACCGACCCAGTTCGCGGCGCTGAAGACCACGGCGGCCGTGACCGTCCAGCGGCCCCGGAGCCCGAGCGCCCGGGCGATGCCCAGGACGAGCGCACCGTCGAGCAGGGCGAACGCGACCTCCACGAAGCGGACCGGCGCGGCGGCGTCCGTGGTCCCCGTGACGGAGCCGAGGAAGGCGCTCACCGCGAAGAAGCCCGGCCAGCGGTTGTAGATGTCGATCGCCGGGTCGACCGAGCCGTGCTGCTGGATGTACGCGGTGACGGCGATGTGCTTGAAGACCCAGGGCGGTCGGGGCTCGGCAGCCGCGAGGTTCGCCGTGCCGTACACGACCACGACGAGCACGGCGGCGGTGGCGGTGCGGAGCGCGGCCGGGAACCGACGGTCGACCAGCGCGACGACGGTCACCGCGAGGACCGCACCGGCACCGACCCACCACACTGGGGGGACGGCGGTGAGCAGGCCCCACTCGCCGAGCGCCCCTCTGGTGGTCTGCGCCGTGCCGACGACCCAGAGCGCGACCCCCGTGACGAGCACGCCGCCGCCGACCGCGAGCCGGACGAGCGTACCGTCGCGGCGTGCTGCCCAGGCGGAGCGGACGGCGTGCTGCACCGACGCCCGGTCGGACGACCGGGCCGTGACGACCCCGTGCGCCAGCGCCGCCCAGCCGCTGACGACGAGGACGAGGCCCGCCGCCGGGACGGGGGCCCAGCGCTGGGTCCAGACCATGGCGAGGGCGACGACGGTGTCGACCGCGGCGCCGGCGACGAGGACGAGCGCCGCCCGGCTCACCGGCTCGGTCAGGCGGAGGGGCCGGACGACGGCCGTCCCGGGCACGACGAGGAGCGCCGTCAGGACCACGGCGGTCTGCACCGGACCGGTCGTCCCGGTGAGCAGCACCGCCGTCGCCGCGAACGCCAGCACCGCGGCAGCGACCGCCGGCAGCGGGGACCGGTGCACCCGGTGCGCCCGGCGGAGTTCCACCCGCGTGGGCGCCGTCGCGGTCACGGGGTGACCACCGCGGAGGTGAGGGGCATCGGGCGTTCCTTCGGGTCGGGTGCCGGCTGTCGAGGCAAGTCGACCATCGTCGACCGCCACCGACGAGGGTGCCGACGGTGTTGTGCGGGTGCCCTGCGGCATTGCGGCATCACGCACGGTCGCGTCCGCTCCTGCGGGGGAACCGCAGGCTCCCCGCGGCCGCGTTGACGCCACCGCCGGGGCCGACGACGGTGGTCCCATGACCTCCACGCCGCCGCGACCGTCGTCGTCCCGCCTCGTGCTCGAGCGCACGATGGCGAGCCCCGAGCCGCCCACCTGGCCGGGTGCGGTCTGGGTCGGCGCCGTCGACGCGTACGAGGTCCCCGACGGCGACGTCGCGATCCCGCTGGCGGACGCCGCCGGCCACCGGACGGCGCGGCTCCTCGTCCGTGCGGGCACGTCGCCCCGGGGCTTCGTCGACCTGCCCGTCACCGACGGGGCGGTCGACGCCTCCGAGCTCCGCGCGGCCGTCGACGCGCTGCCCCCGGCCGAGCACCCGCCCGTGCCGGTGCGGCTCCCGAGCACGACCGTCGTGCTCTGCACCCGCGACCGCGCCGACCAGCTCGCCGACGCCCTGCGGTCGGTCCTCGCGCTCGACCATCCCGACCTGGAGGTCGTCGTGGTCGACAACGCGCCGTCCGACGACGCCACCCGTCGACTCGTCACCGCGCCCGGCACCGACCCGCGCATCCGGTACGTGCTCGAGCCGACGCCCGGGCTGTCCAGCGCCCGGAACGCCGGTGTCCGTGCCGCCCGTGGCGAGGTCGTCGCGTTCACCGACGACGACGTGGTGGTCGACCGCGGGTGGCTCCGTGCCCTCGCGTCCGGCTTCGCCCGCGGGGAGGACGTCGTGTGCGTCAGCGGGCTCGTGGCGAGCGGCGAGCTCCGCACGCCGGCCCAGCGCTGGTTCGACGAACGGGTGACCTGGTCGCGGAACCTCACCCCGCGGGTGTTCCGGCTCACCGCCCCGCCGGCGGACCGGCCGCTCTTCCCGTTCTCGGTGGGCGACTACGGCACCGGGGCGAACTTCGCGATGCGCCGTGACGCGGTGCTCGCGCTCGGCGGCTTCGACGAGGCGCTCGGCGTCGGCACCGCCACGGGCGGCGGCGAGGACATCGACGTCTTCGCCCGCGTGGTGCTCTCCGGCGCGGCCCTCGCGGTCGAGCCCTCCGCCCTGGTCTGGCACCGGCACCGCGCCGACGTCGCCGCACTCCGCACCCAGGCGGTCGGGTACGGCACCGGGCTCGGGGCGTGGCTGACGAAGACCGCCCTCCGGCCACGGACGCTCGGGATGGCGCTGGTCCGCGCGCCCGGCGCGGTCCGGCACCTGCTCGCCGGGCCGGCGGTCCCCGCGGCGGACGTCGCCGGTGGGCCGGCGCGCTCCGACACCGTCCCCGCAGCGGGTGACAGCGCCTTCGACCGCGAGGTCGCCGCGGTGCGCGGCGTCGAGCTCCGCGCCGTGCTGCGGGGTGTCGGTCGCTACGCGCGGTCCCGTCGCAGGGTGCGCGCCCGCTCGGCTGCCGCCCGCCGGACCTCCTGATCCGGCACGCGGTCCGACCGCGTGCCGACCGGGAGGCGCGCCGTGCGCCCGCACCGCGGGCTGCGGCCCGGCCCGGTACCGGACAGCAGCGACCGTCGCGCGGCCGCACCCCGCGCCGCGACGCGACGACGTGCGGGACGTCGGACGAACGGTCCACCCGTCCCGCCCCTCCCGGTCGCCACGTGGCGCGTCGGGCGGTGCGTCGGAGCGTCAGCACGTGCCTCCCGGCCGCCGTGCCCGCACGATCCGCGCCCGCTTGCGGGATTCCGTACGCGCGGTCGCGGCTGCCGCAACGCACCCCGCGCCGCGTTGACCGGTGACCACGGCGCGGACGAAGGTGGGACCGCCGCGGGAACGGCGTACCCCCGTCCCCGCGGCGAGAGCACCCCACCCGCCCCACGGACCATCCCCACACGTCCCACCGGCGCCCACCCAGCGCCGGACCGACGGGACACGACCCACGCAGCCTGAACCCGACAGGAGCACCATGAGCACCACCGTCCGACCCCGAGACCCCCGTGTCTCGGTCGTCATCCCCGCACGCAACGAGGCGCGCAACCTCGAGATCATCCTGCCGATGCTGCCGCCCGTGCACGAGGTGATCCTCGTCGACGGGAACTCGGTCGACGACACCGTCGCGACCGCGCGGCGCCTGATGCCGTCGATCACGGTCGTGCAGCAGACCCGGAAGGGCAAGGGCAACGCACTGGCCTGCGGCTTCGAGGCGGTCACCGGCGACGTCGTCGTCATGTTCGACGCGGACTGCTCCGCGGACGCCGCCGAGATCCCGCGCTTCGTCGACGCCCTCGTCGCCGGTGCCGACGTCGCCAAGGGGTCCCGGTACGCGCCCGGCGGCGGCAGCGACGACATCACGGTGATCCGGGGCCTCGGCAACAAGGGGCTCAACATCATCTCGAACCTGCTGCTCGGTGCGCGGTACACGGACCTCTGCTACGGCTACAACGCGTTCTGGGCGGACACGCTGCCGACGGTCGGTCTGCTGTCCTCGACGCTCCCGCAGCCCGCCGACGGATCGATGCGGTGGGGTGACGGCTTCGAGATCGAGACGATCCTGACCTGCCGGTGGTCCGCCGCCGGCTTCGCGATCACCGAGGTCCCGAGCCACGAGAAGCTCCGCGTGCACGGCACGAGCAACCTCAACGCCGTGAGCGACGGCATCCGCGTCCTCACCTCGATCATGCACGAGCGTCGTCGCGCCGGCGAGGTCGCCGCCCGCGCCCGTCTCGCGCCGACGCCGGTGCGCGCCCGCGCCGTTGCGGAGCCGGTGGCCGTCCTCGACGAGGAAGCCGCGTGAGCCTGCCCACGGTCGCGGTCGTCATCTGCGCCTACACCCAGCAGCGCTGGGGCGACCTGCAGGCAGCCGTGGAGTCGGCGAAGCGGCAGCCCGAGGCCACCGAGGTCGTCGTCGTGATCGACCACGAGCCCGAGCTGCTGCTCCGCGCCGCGGCCAGGTGGCCCGAGCTGCGGGTCGTCCCGAACGCCGAGGAGCGCGGCCTGTCCGGCGCCCGGAACACGGGCGTGGCACTCGCCGCGTCCGACGTCGTGGCCTTCCTCGACGACGACGCCGCGGCGGACCCGGACTGGCTGATGCACCTCGTCGAGTCCCTCGAGCTGCCCGACGTCGTCGGGGTCGGCGGCCGCGCGACCCCGTCGTGGCCGGACACCACCGGCGCCGGACCGTTCCCGGACGAGCTGCTCTGGATCGTCGGCTGCAGCTACACCGGGCTGCCGACCGAGGCCGGCGACGTCCGGAACGTGATCGGGTCGAGCATGGCGTTCCGGCGGGACGTCCTGCTCGCCGCGGGCGGGTTCCGGTCCGGCATCGGTCGGGTCGGCAACCAGCCGCTGGGCTGCGAGGAAACCGAGCTCTGCATCCGGATCGCCCAGATGCGCCCGACGGCCCGGATCCGCTACGAGCCGCGGTCGAACGTCTCGCACCGCGTGTCGGCCGACCGGGTGTCGATGCGGTACGTCCGTCGTCGCAGTTACTACGAGGGGATCTCGAAGGCCGTCCTGAGCCGACGGGTCGGTGCGCGGGACTCGCTCTCGAGCGAGGGCACCTACCTGACCCGGGTGCTGCCGGGGGCGCTCCTGCGCGAGCTCGGGACGGTCGGCCGTGGTGGTGGTGTCCGTGCGCTCGCGATCGTGACGAGCGTCGTCGCCACGGTGACCGGGTACGCGGTCGGGCGGACGTTCGGCGCCGTCGTGGTGCGGGCGACGGCGCCGGCTCCGGAGCCCGTCGCGGTCTGACCCTGGCAGATGCAAGGCCCCCGGTACCCCGAGTGGGTACCGGGGGCCTCGCGCGTGCTGCCCGGGCGGGCGTCGGTGCGCGCGGGTGCCGGTCAGCGCGAGCCGCCGCGGGCCGCCCGGAGCCGCTGCAGGAACCAGGGCAGGCAGGCGACGACGCCGACGATGCGCACGACGTCCCAGACGGTGTCCTGCGGGGCGAGCAGGGAGGCCGCAGCCAGGAGCACGGCCGGCACCACGACGAGGGGGACCCGGCGGGCGGGTCCACGCCACAGCCTCCGGTCCCGCAGCGCGGCCTGCTGCAGCACGGCGAGCAGCGCGTACGACAGCACCGTGGACAGCGCGGCGCCGGCGATGCCGAGCGGTGGGACGAGCAGCAGGTTCGCGCCGACGTTCACGGCGGCGGCGGTGGCGGCGATCACCCCGACGGCGACACCGCGGCGCTCCACGACGAGCAGTCGTCCGGTGGCGCCGCTCGCGACGACCGGGAAGGCCGTCAGGGCGACGACGAACACCACGACCGACAGCTCCTCGACCCGGTACGAGGGCGGTGCCAGCACCGGGAGCGCGACCGGCGACACGAGGGTCACGGCGAGGAGCACCGGCGCGAGGAGCAGGTACAGCTCGTCACGCGCGTGCATCGCGAGGCGCCGTCGTGCGGCGGCGTCGCGGAGCGCGGCGAAGTGCGGCGCCCACGCGCTGTTCGTGAAGGTCAGGAGCAGGACGACCGCCGAACCGACGACGTAGGCGATCTGGTAGCGGGCCACCTCGTCGGGTCCGAGGAGGCGCTGCACGACGATGCGGTCCCCGGCGTTCAGGACGAAGTAGGACAGGTTGCCCAGCGCGATCGGCACGCCGAGCCGGAAGGCGCGTGCCGTCGTCGCGTGGTCGACCAGCCCCCGCAGGCGCGGGCGGACGGCGACGACGCCGATCACCATCGCCACGCCCTGCGCGACCACGCCGCCCCAGGCGTAGGTGGTCGCGTCGGCGTGCACGAGTACGAGGAGGCCGAGGCCGATGACCGAGCCGCCCACCGACGACAGCAGGCTGGTGACCGCGAAGACGCGGATCCGGTCCTGCGCCACGAGGAGCGCCAGCGACGTCTGCACGACCGCCGCGGGCAGCGTCCAGAGCACCGCGACCAGGAGGAGCGGGTGCTGGCCGACGAAGCCGGCCGCGTCACCCCACGCCGGCAGCGACCCCAGCGCCGCGAGCGTGACGAGGGTCGCGAGGACCGCACCGACCGGGACGAGCCCGCGGGCCCGACGGTCGTCGCCGTCCTCGGCGCGTTGCAGCACCGCCGCCTGGTCGAGTCCGGCCACGGCGAGGACGCCGAGCGCCTGGAAGAGCGCGATGGCGGACGCGAGCACGCCGAACTCGGACGGCGGCAGCAGGTGCGCGAGGACGGGGGAGACGAGCGAGCTGACGACCAGCTGCATGGACCAGACGACCACGTAGAGCATGCCCCGGCCGAAGAGCGCCGAGGCACCCGTGCGGACGGCGGTGCTGCCGGTGTCGGTGCTGCCGGTGTCCGTGCCGGCGGTGCTGCCGGGGCTGCTCGTGGTGTCGCGGGTACGGGCGACGTGCCGCCCGGCGCGCCGCACCGTCGTCGTCCGCGTCGCACTCCCGGTGTCGGACGGGACGCTCACGGCGCGGTGGCCCCGGCGGGACGGTGCGCCCGCAGGCCGACCGCCGCGTCGACGAGGTCGAGCAGGTCGGCGCTGCGGCTCGTGGAGAACTTCCGCGCGAACAGGTACGGCGGCTGGTCGTCCGGACCGGTCCAGTGCTCCAGCAGGCGTCCGGCGTCCGGCGTCCCGAGCCACGGCGGGCTCTTCATCCGGGTACCGTCCCACCCGATGTACCAGAGCGGGTGCTCGAGGTGCTCGTCGGCGAACCCCGGGACGAGTGCGGGGGAGTTCAGGATCGAGGCCACGAGCGACTCGTCGGCGATCCACACGCGGCGCCAGAAGCGCACGAGGTCCGGGCGGGCGTCCACGACGTCGACCACGGCCTGCGCGTGCTCACGACTGATCAGCTTCACCTGGGACCCACCGGTCAGGACGACCCCACGCGGCAGCCGACGCGGCACCGGCAGCCGCAGCATGTGCTTGCGCCACGCCCAGTGGCGGTAGCGGAACCGCGACCAGCCCCCGCCGCGCCAGTCCGGGTGCGGGAGCGGGTGGGTGACGAGGAACGAACGACCGGGGTGGCGCCCGAGCACCGCGCGCACCTCGTCGGCGGTGGCGAGCGGGTAGTCGCTGCCCGTCAGGACGGCGATGTGGCTCGCATCCGTCCCGGCGAGCGCGGCGCGGTACCCGGCGAGCTCCGCTGCTGCGTTCTCCCACCGCGCCCATCCGGTGCGCCGGCGGTCGAGCAGGTGGACGCGCGGCGGGAGCCCGTCGGTCATCGCGTCGTGCGCGGCGTCCGGAGTGCGGACGTCGCAGTGCAGGAAGACGGGGAAGGGGTCCAGCGCCTCGAGGAGTCGGCGGACCTGGGTCGGGTCCTCGTGTGCGAGGACGACGCAGGCGAGCTCCGCGGTGGGGGTGGGCATGCGAGCGACGCTAACTCCGGCCCCGGAGCCCGACAAGGAACCGCCGGGGCGGCTGCGGGGATGCAGCGGTTTCCCGCACGCGGTACCGCTCGAGCGCGGCGGTCAGCCCCGGCGACGGAAGCGCGGGCAGTCGCAGAGCGCGCAGTCCGAGCCGCGTCGGTAGTGCTCGTGCGCCTCCCGCTGGTGGCCGCACGCGCACGTGGCGGCGTCCGTCGCGCTCGGCGCGACGAGGTGCAGCACCGGCGCTGGACCCGTGGCGTCGTCCGCCGGGACGTCACGGCGCTCGGTGTCGGTACCCAGCAGCATGCGCCCTCCTCGCGCCCGACGCAGTCGTCGGACGTGACCGATCCTACGGTCACGCGTGGCGCTGCGCCTCCGGGTCACCCGGCGAGGGGCCGTCCCGCCCTGACGGCGCGCCAGCGTCGACGACTGCGGAGCCATGCGGACGGTCCCGCGGGGAACCCCCGGAGCTCGTGGTACGCCAGTGACCGCGGCACCGGTGTGCTCGCCGGAGCCGGGAGGGTCGGGTCCGCGGCCCGTCGGTGGTCGGCGCCACGGCCGCGGAACAGGGCCGCGGCCGCGACCCGGGCCTTCGCCGTCGCCGCGAGGGGGACGAGCCGAGCGAGGACGGCGACGTGTCGTCGGTCCCGGGCCACGAGTGCGCAGAGCAGGGCGGCGAACCCGACGCCGTTGCCGTGCAGCTGCGCGTGCAGCTCCGCGACGGTCCGGCGGTGCCGGTGGTGCACGACGGCGCGGGGTTCGAAGCCGATGCGTCCGCCGCGCCAGAGGGTCTCGACGAACATCGCCAGGTCCTCGCCGCCGCGTGCGGGGGACCCGGCGCCGAGGGTCGGGTCGAACCCACCGACCGACTCGAGCAGTGTCCGGCGGAACGCCATGTTCGCGCCGGCGCCGTACGCACCGATGCCGTACACCGGGAACCGTCGCCGGACCGAGCCGTCCGGTCGCACCGCGGCCACGCGGGCGAAGCGCATCGCGCCGGGCACGTCCTCGGGGACGATGGTCACCGGCTCGAAGGAGCGCTCGCCGCTGAAGCCGCCGTAGTACGCCTCGTACCAGACCTGCGCGGGCGTCGCGAGCTCGGTCGGCAGGACCACGCCGACGACGGCGTCGAGCTCCGGCTCACGGACGAAGCGCTCGCCGAGGGCACGGAGCCAGCGCGGGTCGACCTGCACGTCGTCGTCGGTGAACGCCACGACCTCGCCCCGTGCCGCAGCGATCCCCGCGTTCCGCCCGGCGGACAGCCCGGGGCGCCGTTCCTCGACGAGTCGGACACGGCGTCCCGCGAGCAGGGCCGGCAGCGGGTCGTCCTCCGGGACCCGGACACGGTTGTCGACCACGATGACCTCGTGCTCCGGGTGGTCGTGGCGCTCGAGGGCGTCGAGCAACCGACCGAGGCCCTCGACGCGGTCGACCACGGTGGACACGACGACGGAGACCGACGGCAGGTCGTCGTCGTCGTGCACGGGGGCCGGCGCGGTCGGGGTGGTCACGGACGACGATGCGGCGAGCGCCCGCAGCACCCGCGCGGCGTCGGACGGGTCGGCCGTCAGCGTCAGCCCGGCCGTGCAGACGGGGTACCCGTCGCGGCGTCCGACGACGAGGGCCTCCGTACCGGTCCCGTCGGCGACGAGCTCCGGCAGCGCGGCATCGAGGTCGACGTGCACGACGCGCCGGGGTCCGGGCAGGGCGACGGCGGTGGTGGTGGCCATGTCCCGGACGCTACGGGCACGCATCGACGTCCGACAACGGCGTGCCAGGACCGTGGCGGGACCCGTGCGGAACCCCGCAGCCACGCGCGTAGGGTCGCCCGCATGGAGGTCACCAAGCTCGAGCACGCGTGCCAGGTCGTCACGAAGGACGGGGCACGGCTCGTCCTGGACCCCGGCGGGTTCACCCGCCCGGTCGACGTGACCGGGGTCGTGGCCGTCGTCGTGACGCACGAGCACCCGGACCACGGCACCCCCGAGCAGCTGCACGGGATCCTCGACCGGAACCCGGACGCGGTGGTCCTCGGGCCGTCGGGCGTGGCCGCGGCGCTCGCCGACGCGGGCATCACGGTCGAGGTGGTCGGCGACGGTGACCACCGCGAGGTCGGCCCCTTCACGCTCGACCTGCACGGCGCCCGGCACCAGCGCATCCACTCCTCGGTGCCCCTCGTCGACAACACCGGGGTGCTGGTGGACGGTCGTCTCTTCCACCCCGGGGACGCGTACACGGTGCCCGGCGTCCCCGTCGAGGTCCTCGCTGCTCCGGTCGGCGCACCGTGGCTCAAGGTCGAGGAGATGATGGACTGGATCGCCGCGGTCGGTCCGCGGCGCGCCTACCCGGTGCACGAGGCGACGCTGTCCGAGATCGGCTTCGCCATGCACACCGACCGGCAGCGCGAGGCGCTCGGGGACGGGGAACTCGTCGTGCTCCGGCCCGGCGAGTCGCTCACGATCTGAGACACTGCGGATCCGCCCGGAGGCGCGGCACACCCGGGCGACACGCCCCGTTTTGGCAGCGTGCGCGCGTTGTGCCATACTTATCGGGTTGTCGGAACGGCCCCATCGTATAGCGGCCTAGTACGTCGCCCTCTCACGGCGGTAACGCGGGTTCGAATCCCGCTGGGGTCACCACAGGTGGCTAGCCTCCGAGTCCGACAACGAGTGTGTCCCGCTCTCGAGCGGGGCGTGCGGCCCCATCGTATAGCGGCCTAGTACGTCGCCCTCTCACGGCGGTAACGCGGGTTCGAATCCCGCTGGGGTCACCACACCCGAGAACCCCTCCGAGCTCCGGCCCGGAGGGGTTCTCGTCGTTCGCGGCGAGGCGGTGCTCTCGGGGATGCGGAGCCCGTTGCTCCCGGCGAGGCGCCGCCCGTCGATCAGTGGGCGGTCGCGGTGGTCGAACCACCGCTCCGACGCGCCGCGAGGCGCGTGTTCGCCGCGGTCGCCGCCGTCGTCATCCGCGCGAGGAACCGCAGTGCGGCCCGGAGCTCGGTGGGGTCGCTCTCGCGGAGGGCGCCCGCGATCTCGCGCCCGGCGAGCGCGAGGAACGCCTCGTTCGCAGCCCGCGCCGCGGCGGTCGCGCGCAGGGTCACCCGCCGGCGGTCCGTGCTCTCGCGGTGGCGGGTCACGTGACCTGCCGTCTCGAGCCGGTCGACGAGCACCGAGGTCGCACCCGACGTCATGCCGATCTGCCGGGCGAGCTGCGCGGGGGAGAGCGGCTCGCCCGCCTGCTCGGCCCACAGCACCTGACCGAGGGCGTTCGCATCCGTCGTCGACATCCCCATCCACACGCCGAGGTGCCGGTCGAGCTCCTCGAACGCCACGGCCCAGTCCCGGAGGTGGTGCATGACGGCGACCTCGTCGTCCTGCCAGTCCGTCGTGAGCGGGTCGATGTCGGGCATCCAGGTTCCTCCACAGTCAAGTCGCTTCACTGTAAAGCACGAGCGGTCGGTCCCAGCCGACCGCGCAGCACACGAGGAGCAGGACATGTCCGCACCACACGCAGTGATCTCGGGAGCGAGCATCGCAGGTCTGTCCGCCGCCTGGTGGCTCCGGCACACCGGTTGGGACGTCACCGTCGTCGAACGCGCTCCGGCCTTCCGTGACGGCGGGCAGAACGTCGACGTCCGCGGCGTCGCGAAGCAGGTGCTCGAGCGGATGGGGCTGACGGATGCGGTCCGTGCCGCGAACACCACCGAGACCGGGACCGTCCTGGTCGACACCGAGGGACGGGTGACCGCGACCCTGCCCGAGGGGCCGGACGGCGCGACCGCCGAGCTCGAGGTGCTCCGGGGCGACCTGGCCCGCACGGTCCGCGACGCGCTGCCCGACGAGGTGCCCTTCGTCTTCGGTGAGCGGATCACCGACGTCGACGACACCGCGCCCGGACACGTCGCCGTCACGACGACCTCAGGTCGGACGCTCCGGGCGTACCTGCTCGTGGTCGCCGAGGGTGTCCGGTCGACCACCCGGGCGCTGGTGTTCGACCACCCGGGCGACGTCGCCGAGCGGGACCTGGGCGTCACGATGGCGTTCGGGACGATCCCTCGGACGGACTCCGACGACCGACGGTGGCGCTGGTACAATGCCGTCGGTGGACGCCAGGTGCACCTGCGCCCCGACCCGTACGACACGACCCGCGCGATCCTGGCCTGGGCCGGCGACGACGACGGGGTGACCGGCGCCGAGCGCACGGGGGTGCAGGCGGGGCTCGAGGAACGGTTCGCCGACGCCGGGTGGCAGTCGCGCCGTGTGCTCGACGGCTTCGCGACGTCGGACGACGTCTACGTCGACCGGCTCACCCAGGTGCGGATGCCCGTCTGGCGGCGGGGCCGCGTGGCCCTCGTCGGCGACGCAGCGTGGTGCGTCACGCCCATGGGCGGAGGAGGCGCGTCGCTCGCCCTCACGAGCGGGTACGTGCTCGCCGCATCGGTCACGGGTCGCTCCTCGGACCGTGCGGACCTCGACCGTGCGCTCGCGGCGTTCGACGACTGGATGCGACCGCTCGTGGACGACGTGCAGGGCATCCCGCGCGGGATCGTCCGGTTCGCCTACCCCCGGACTCGGCTCGGGCTCGCGCTCCGCCACGTCGCCGACAGGGTGCTGCTCGAGGGGCCGCTGCAGGGCCTCGCCGCGAAGGCCACCCGCGTCGCCGAGACCGACCGCGAGCTCCCACCGGTCCCGGTGGCCTGAGGCTGCTCGGCGGCACCGTTCGGCGAGACGCTGATCGGGTCCGGGGTCCGGGGTCCGGCGGTCAGCGCTCGACGTCAGCACTCGGCGGTCGACCGTCCCCGCGGGTGCCCTCGTGGGTGTCGAGCCAGCGGTCCAGGTCGCGGGCGGCGGCCCGGCCCGCGCGGTTCGCCCCGACGGTCGACTGCGACGGGCCGTAGCCGACGAGGTGCACGCGCGGCTCGTCGGTCACCTGCGTACCGGCGACCGAGACGCCGCCGAGCGGGCCGCGCAGGTGCATCGGCGCCAGGTGGTCGAGGTCCGCGCGGTACCCGGTCGCCCAGAGCAGGACGTCCACCGAGGTGTCGGTGCCGTCGGCCTCCACGACGCCGTGCGGTCGGACCCGCGTGAACATCGGCCGCCGCTCGAGCACACCGCGCCGAGCGGCGTCACGCAGCGCGCCGGTCCAGATCAGTCCGGTGTACGACACGATGCTCGCCGGCGGTCGACCGGCCCGGACGTCGGCGGCCACGCGTCGTTCCACGTCGACGCCGTCGACCTCGTGGACGAAGCCGCCCGGCAGGAACACCGGTTCGCGCCGGGTGTACCAGACGGTCGAGGTGACGAGGCTGATCTCCCCGAGCAGCTGCACCGCGGAGATCCCGCCGCCGACGACGGCCACGCGCCTGCCGCGGAAGTGCTCGGCGTCGACGAAGTCGCGACTGTGCAGCTGCTCGCCGAGGAAGGACGCGGCACCCGGCACGTCCGGGACCACCGGGGTGTCCCACGTGCCGGTGGCGTTCACCACGGCGCGCACCAGCCACGAGCCGTGGTCCGTGTCGAGACGGAGTGCCCCGTCGGGGCGGTCGTCGACCGGGGTCACCGACCGCACGCGGACGGGCCGCAGCACCGGGAGGGCCTCGCGCGCCTCGTGGTCGGCGAAGTAGCGGGGGACCGCGGTGCGGGCCTCCTCCGCAGGGTCGACGGGTGGGAGCGGCGTGCCGGGCAGGTCGTGGATGCCGTTCACCGTGGCCATCCGCAGCGACGCCCACCGGTGCTGCCACGCGCCTCCTGGCCGCTGGTTCGCGTCGAGCACGACGACGGTCCTGCCGGCCGGCCCGCCGCGGTCCCCGGCGCCGGACACGGCGCGGAACCCGCGTCGGCGCAGGTGGTGCGCGACCGACAGCCCGGCCTGCCCCGCGCCGATGACGGCGACGGTCGCGACGGCGTCGACGGTCGCGACTGCGTCGGCGGTCGCGTCCGCGTCGGCGTCGGCGGCGGACGGAGGGCAGGTCACCCGGTGAGCGTACCGGGGCAGGCCGGGGCGAGCCGAGCGCGACAGAACGACCGGTCTTCCCCCGGGTGTGGCTTCCGTTCCGCGGAGGAGTGAGGTTAGCCTTACCTAACGTGAACAGCTCCACGCCATTGCTCGAACTCCTCACGTCCGACCGCTCCGACCGGTACCGCAGGGTCGTCCGGGGCGCGGTCGACCGGACCGCCGACCGACTCGCGGCCGTCACCGCGCCGACCACCGACACGCCCGCCGCCGTCCTCCGGCAGCGTGTCGCGGCGGTCGACCTCGACCGACCGCTCGGGTCGGCGGAGGCCGCCGTCGCCGAGGTCGACGACCTCTTCACCGCGGAGGCCGTCTGGTTCCACGACCCCGGGTACCTCGCGCACCTCAACTGTCCGGTGGCGGTGCCCGCGGTCGCTGCCGAGGCGGTCCTCGCGGCGGTCAACCCGTCGGTCGACACCTGGGACCAGTCGCGGATCGGCACCGAGATCGAACGTCGGACGGTCCGGTGGGTCACGGACGCGATCGGCTTCCCGACGGGGGACGGGGTCTTCACCTCGGGTGGGACCCAGTCGAACCTGCACGCCCTGCTCCTGGCGCGCCAGGCCGCGACCGCACCGCTCCGCGCGGGAGACCGTGCGCACCGCTCGCCGGCACTCGACGACCTCGTCGTGTTCGCCACCGCGTCGAGCCACTTCAGCGTCCGGAAGTCCGCGATGCTGCTCGGCCTGCCGGAACGTGCCGTGGTCGACGTCGCCGCCGACGCAGCGGGCCGGATGCGACCGGACGCCCTCGCCCACGCGATCGCCGACGCCCGGCGCGAGAGCCGGACGCCCGCGGCCGTCGTCGCGACCGCGGGCACGACCGACCGCGGCTGCATCGACCCGCTCGAGGCGATCGCCGACGTCTGCGACCTCGAGGACGTCTGGTTGCACGTCGACGCCGCGTACGGCTGCGGTCTGCTCGTGTCCCCGACCCGCCGACACCTGCTCGCCGGCATCGGACGAGCGCGGAGCGTCACCGCGGACTTCCACAAGTCGTTCTTCCAGCCGGTGTCGTCGAGCGCGCTGCTCGTGCGGGACCCGGAGGACCTCCGCCGGGCCTCGTGGCACGCGGACTACCTCAACCCCGAGGACGCCGACGAGCCGAACCAGGTCGACAAGTCCTTGCAGACCACCCGACGGTTCGACGCCCTCAAGCTCTGGGCGACCCTCCGGGCGAGCGGCGCCGAGGCGATCGGACGGGCCTTCGACGCGGTGCTCGACGTCACGGAGCGGGTGCACGAGCACGTCGCGGCACACCCGGACCTGGTGCTCGTCGCGCCGACGCAGCTGAGCACGGTGCTCTTCCGCTGGCAGCCGGACGGGGTGTCGGACGCCGAGGCCGACGCACTCGTCGCGCCGCTGCGCGCGGCCCTGCTCGCCGAGGGGCGGGTACTCGTCGCGAAGACCGTGATCGACGGCCGTCCGTGCAGCAAGCTCACCCTGCTCAACCCCACCACGAGCACGACGCAGGTCGTCGCGGCGCTCGACCACGTGGTCGACACCGCGGCGCGCCTGCACGCCAGCGGCGTCCCCAGCACGGCCGGCACGACGACGGGAGCAACCCGGTGACCACCAGCACCAGCACCAGCACCACCAGCACCAGCGCCACCAGCACCAGGACCAGCGACACCGGCACCAGGACCAGCGACACCGGCGACGGTGCCGGCCGCGTCCTCGACCTGGTCGGGATCGGGATCGGCCCGTTCAACCTCGGGCTCGCCTGCCTGACCGACCCGATCGACGACCTCGACGCCGTGTTCCTCGACCAGGCCGACGGCTTCGCCTGGCACCACGGCATGATGCTCGACGACGCCACCATCCAGGTCCCGTTCCTGGCCGACCTCGTGACCATGGCGGACCCGACGTCGCCGTTCTCGTTCCTCGCCTGGCTCAAGGAGACCGGGCGGCTCTACCCCTTCTTCATCCGCGAGGACTTCCACCCCCTGCGCGTGGAGTACGACGCCTACTGCCGCTGGGCCGCCGAACGGCTCGACACGCTGCGCTGGGGCCGTCGGGTCGTCGCCGTCGAGCACGACGAGGACACCGACCTGTTCACCGTGCACGCCGAGACCCCGAGCGGGTCCGAGCGGTACGTCGCCCGGCACGTCGTGCTCGGCATCGGCACGGAACCCGCGGTGCCCGAGGCGCTCCGCGACCTCGACGGACCGGTCGTGCACTCCGCGGGGTACCTGCCGGCGCGTGACGCGCTCCGGAGCGCCGACTCGATCGCCGTGGTCGGGAGCGGGCAGTCCGCGGCCGAGGTCTACCGCGACCTGCTCGAGGGCATCCGCGACGGCGGCTACCGCCTCGACTGGATCACCCGATCGCCCCGGTTCTTCCCGATGGAGGACACCAAGCTCACGCTCGAGATGACGAGCCCGGAGTACACCGACCACTTCCACGCCCTGCCCGGCGAGGTGCGAGACCGGCTCGGTCGCGAGCAGCGGGGGCTGTACAAGGGCATCAGCGCCGACCTGGTGGACGAGGTCTACGACACGCTCTACCGGATCAGCGCCCGCGGGCCGGTCCCGACGACGCTCCGGACCGACACCAGCGTCGTCGCGGCTGCGTGGCTGCCCGAGCGGGACCGCTTCCGACTGACCCTCCGACACGCGCAGCTCGGCACCGAGGCGGTGCACGAGGTCGCCCGGCTCGTCCTCGCGACCGGGTACCGACCGCGGACCCCGGACTTCCTCGCCCCGGTCGAGCACCTCGTCCGCCGCGACGACCGCGGTCGGTTCGCCGTCGCACGCGACCTGCACGTCGACACCCTCGGCGGACGGATCTGGGTGCAGAACGCCGAGGAGCACACGCACGGTCTGACCGCCCCCGACCTCGGGATGGGGGCGTGGCGGAACGCCTCGATCATCCGCTCCGTCACGGGGCGGTCCGTGTACGGCCTGGAGGAGCGGATCGCCTTCCAGGAGTTCGGCCTGCCCGGTGGACGGCCGGTTCCGGACGCTGCTGCCGACACCGGAGCGGCCGCTGCGGCCGGCACCGGGCCGGACGCTGCGACCGGTCCCGTCGCCGACGCCCCGGCGAGGGCCGCAGCCGCGGCAGCCCGCCGGACCGCGACCGCCGGGGCCGCGTCGTGAGCGCCCCGGCGACCGTCGCCGCACGGGCGGACGCGACCACGGGCCTCCCGTCCGTCCACCCGGTGGTCCCGGACCGCGACGCCGCCGTCGTGCAGGCGTGGCTCGCCGCCCCGGCGTCCTCGTGGTGGGCGATGACCGACCACGACACCGACGCGGTCCGCACGTACCTCCGTTCCGTGCAGGAGGACCCGGCGCAGGCGGGGTGGGTGCTCCGGTGGGAGGGCGAGCCCGTCGCGTACGCGGAGACCTACGACCCGGCGGCCGTGCTGCTCACCGACGTGTGGGACGCGGAACCGGGCGACGTCGGCATGCACCTGCTCGTCGCTCCGCCGCCCGACGAGGGACGTGTCCACGGGCTGACACGTGCCGTGATGCGAGCGGGGGTCGAGCACTGCCGCGACGCCCTCGGCGCGCAGCGGGTCGTCGTCGAGCCGGACGTGCGCAACACGGCGGTGCAGCGGAAGAACGCCGAGGTCGGGTTCCGTGTCCTGCGCGAGGTCGACGTCGACGGAAAGCGCGCGCTGCTGTCGGTCCTGGACACCGGCCGGATCGGCACGCCCGACGACGACGGACCCGCCGCGCACCTGCGGCCGGAGCACCTCGAGCCGGCCGAGCGGCACCTCGTCGCCAAGGCGATCGCGGAGTTCACGCACGAACGGTTGGTCGCCCCACGGCCCGACGGTGCGGGCTGGGTGCTCGACGCCGGGGACTCGACCTACCGCTTCCGCGCGCGGGTGCACACGCTCGAGCACTGGGTCGTCGACGAGGCCTCGCTCACCCGCAGCCGCGCGGGCGTCCCGGCGCCGCTCGATGCACAGGACCTCGTGCTCGCGCTGCACGAGCAGCTCGGGATCCCCGACGCCCTCCTCGGGACGTACCTGGAGGAGATCGCCTCGACGCTCGCCAGCGCCGCGGCGAAGCACCGGCGCGGCGGCCCCTCCGCCGCGCAGCTCGCCCGCGGCCGGTCGGACGGCGACGTGGTCGCGGGGTTCCAGGACGCCGAGGCCGCGATGACCGAGGGGCACCCGGCGTTCGTCGCCGCGAACGGGCGGATCGGGTTCGGGCTCGACGAGTACCGCGCGTTCGCCCCCGAGTCCGGCGGGCGCTTCCGGTACCGGTGGCTCGCAGCCCGTCGTGAGCACACGCACCTGGCGCTCGCCGCGGACCGGTCCGAGCACCAGCACTGGGACGCCGAGCTCGACGCGTCGACGGTCGCGCGCTTCCACGAGGTGCTCGACCGCCGCGGGCTCGACCCCGCGGAGTACACGTGGTTCCCGGTGCACCCCTGGCAGTGGCAGCACCGGATCGCGGTGACGTTCGCCCCGGACCTCGGGCGGCAGGACCTCGTCGACCTCGGCGAGGGGCCGGACGACCACCAGCCGCAGCAGTCGATCCGCACCGCGTTCAACCGTTCCCGGCCGGAGCGGTCGTACGTGAAGACGGCGCTCGCCGTGCAGAACATGGGGTTCCTGCGGGGGATGTCGCCGGCGTACATGCGGACCGCGCCCGCGGTGAACGACTGGGTGGCGGGACTCGTCGAGGCTGACCCGGTCCTGGCCGACGCCGGCTTCGGGGTGCTCCGCGAGCACGCGGCGATCGGGTACACGGGGGACGTCTGGCACCGGATCGGGGCCGTGCCCGCACAGCAGGGCGCGCCGCAGCGGAAGATGCTCGCGGCGCTCTGGCGGGAGAGCCCGGTGCCGCGCCTGCTGCCGGGGGAGCGGCCGATCACCATGGCGGCGCTGCTCCACCGGGACGCGAGGGGGCGGTCGGTGGCTGCTGCGCTCGTCGCGGAGTCGGGGCTCGACGCCGCGTCGTGGGTCGAGCGGTACCTTCACGCGTACCTCCGCCCCGTCGTGCACTGCCTGACCGAGCACCAGCTGCTGTTCATGCCGCACGGCGAGAACCTCGTGCTCGTGCTGCGCGACGGTGCGGTGTCCCGCGTGTTCATGAAGGACATCGGGGAGGAGGTCGTGGTCGTCGGGGACGTCCCGGTGCCCGCCGGGATCGAGCGGATCGTGCACCCGGTCGACGACGACGAGGCGGCGCTCGGGGTCTTCACCGACGTGTTCGACGGGGTGCTCCGGTACCTCGCGGCGATCCTCGACGACGACGGAGTCCTGCCGAGCAGGGTCTTCTGGCGGCTCGTCGGCTCCTGCGTGGACGACGCCGCGGCGGGACGGGCGCGGCCGATCGACCTCCGCGTGCCGGACTTCGAGCACTCGTGCCTCAACCGGCTGCAGCTGCGGAACACCCTGCAGATGGTCGACCTGTCGGCGCAGACCGACTCGCTCATCCGCGCCGGCCGCACGGCGAACCCCGTCGCACGCTGAGGGTCCGCTCACACGGGCGGCTCCGGGCCGGTCCCGCGGGCGGCGGGCACGCTCCCGCGGGTCCGGTCGTGGCAGGCTGGCAGGGTGACCAGCGCCGTGCAGCTCATCCGCTCCGACCGACTCAGCTCCGTGGCGGAGTACGCGTACGCCGCCACCGCGCCTGCCGGTGCCCGACTGGTGTTCCTCGCCGGGGCCTGCCCGCTCGACGAGCAGGGTCGCACCGTCGCCAGGGGGGACCACCGTGCCCAGGCCGCTCGGTGCATGGCCAACCTCGAGACGGCGCTCGCCGCGGCCGGCGCCGGACTCGGCGACCTCCTGCACACCCGCGTGCTCGTGGCGTCGTCCGACCGGGCCGACCTCGTCGCCGCGTGGGAGGTCGTCCGGGCCGCGATGGGGGACCACGACGTGCCCAGCACGCTGACGGGCGTGACCGTCCTCGGCTACGACGACCAGCTCGTCGAGGTCGAGGGCGTGGCCGCCCTGGTGGACTGACGTCCGTGGACACCCGCACGACCGACCGGCCCCCGCACCGTCGCTGGCGGTACCTCGGACTCGTCGCGCTCGGCGGTGCGATCGGCACCGGGGTGCGGGCTGCGCTCGCCGCAGCGTTCCCCGCGGTGGACGGCATCAGCTGGACGATCCTCGGCATCAACGTCGTCGGAGCGTTCTGCCTCGGGGTGCTCCTGGAGGCACTCGCGCACGCGGGTCCGGACCTCGGCCGACGTCGGGCGCTCCGGCTGTTCGTCGGCACGGGCGTCCTCGGTGGTTTCACGACCTACTCGACCCTCGCCGACGACACCGCCCGGCTGCTCGACGTCGGGCGGTGGGGCGCCGGCACCGGGTACGCGCTGCTGTCGGTGGTGCTCGGGCTGGCCGCCGCGGCAGCGGGAGCGTGGGTCGCCGGCGCTCGGCGCTCCCGGGGCGCTCGGAGCGGGGGTGCCCGGTGACCCTGCTCGGACTCCTGCTGGTCTCCCTCGGCGGCGGGGTCGGCGCGGCGCTGCGCTGCTGGCTCGACGGCACCGTCAAGGCCCGGGTGGACGGCACCGCGCTCGGACGCTTCCCGCTCGGCACGCTCGTCATCAACGTGACGGGATCGCTCGTGCTCGGGCTCGTCACCGGGCTCGGGGAGACCGGCGCCCTCGGCCCCTCGGTGGTCGCCGTGCTCGGGACGGGCATGATGGGCGGGTACACGACGTTCTCGACGGCGAGCGTCGAGACCGTGCAGCTCCTCCGATCCGGCAAGACCCGGACCGCCGTCCTGAACGGCCTCGGGATGCTCGTCGTCTCGGTCGGCGCAGCCGCGCTCGGCCTGCTCATCGGAAGGAACACATGACCTCGGAACGCCCCGGCGAACTCGTCCTCGTCCGCCACGGAGAGACGGAGTGGTCGAAGAGCGGTCAGCACACCGGCCGCACCGACATCCCGCTCACCGACGAGGGCATCGAGCAGGCGAAGCGCGCCGGCCGGTACCTCGCCGACCGCACCTTCGCGCTCGCGCTCTCGAGCCCGCTGCAGCGCGCGCGGGACACCGCTGCGCTCGTCGGCGTCGACCCCGAGCTCGACGAGGACCTGTACGAGTGGGACTACGGCGCGTACGAGGGCCTGACCACCCCGCAGATCAAGGTCAAGCGGCACGGCCCGTGGGACCTCTGGACCGACGGGGTCCCTGCCGGCGACACCCCGGGTGAGAACGCCGCCGAGGTCCGGGTCCGCGTCGAGCGGGTCCTGAACCGCGTCCGTCCGGTCCTCGCCGAGGGCGACGACGCGATCGTGGTCGCGCACGGACACGTGCTCCGCGCGCTCGGTGCCGCCTGGATCCGCCTCGCGCCGCAGGACGGAGCCGTGCTCAAGCTCGGCACCGCCACCGTGAGCTCGCTCGGCTACGAGCACGGCCGCCCCGTCATCGACTCCTGGAACGTCGCCCCGCGCGACTGACGCGCGCTCGCTGGCGCGTCCTGCTCCCGCACGACCCGGGGCACGTCGCGCCACGTGTTCCCGCGGCGCGACGTGCTCGCAGTCGTGCGCGCGACAGGCGACCCGGTTGCGGTCGGGAGGCGCGGTGCGGGCTGACCACGCGCCTCCCGTCCGGCGCGCGCTCGCTTGCGCCTCCCGTCCGGCGCGGGCTCGCTTGCGCCTCCTGCTCCCGCACGACCCGGGGCACGTCGCGCCACGTGTTCCCGCGGCGCGACGTGCTCGCGGCTGTGCGCGCGACAGGCGACCCGGTTGCGGTCGGGAGGCGCGGTGCGGGCTGACCACGCGCCTCCCGTCCGGCGCGCGCTCGCTGGTGCGTCCTGCGCCCGCACGACCCGGGGCACGTCGCGCCACGTGTTCCCGCGGCGCGACGTGCTCGCGGCTGTGCGCGCGACAGGGCGCGCTGCGCGGCACCGGCGCGCCGCGTCGGCGCCGCGCCGCGTCGGCGCCGCGCCGACGCCCCGTCAGACGGTGCGGATCGCGCTCGTCGCGCCGAGCGGCCGGCCTCGTCGACGCTCGACGAACCGCCCGACCACCAGGAGCGCGACGCTCACGAGCGCACCGAGCAGCGTCTGCGCGATGCGGTCGAGTGCGAGGAGCTCCGGCGCCTCGGGCAGGCTCAGCCACGACACGGCGAGCGCGAGCGGCGTGAGGAAGAGCAGGGTCACGGCGTAGTGCCGCGCGACGAAGATCTCCGCGAAGAACTGCCCGACGACGGCGATCACGACGATCCACCAGACGCTCGGCTCGAGCAGCAGGATCCCCACGGCCACGACCGTGCCCCCGACGGTGCCGACCACCCGCTGCCAGGCGCGACGCAGCGTGTGCCGCTGCCGGAGCGCGGGGAGCGTCGACACCACAGCGATCACCGCCCAGTACGGGTGTCCGAGCCCGGGGATCGTGACGGCGACCGCTCCGGCCACGACGGACCCGACGACGTTGAGGGCGACGGTCTCCCGCAGCGCCGGCGTGCGCAGGACGTCGAGCGTGCGGTGCTTGCGTGCCGCCAGCGGCCGGAAGCGGTGCGGCGCCCGTGGGTGCAGGAGTCGACGGAGCACCGCGCCCGACATCGCCACGAGCCACGCCCACGCGACCGAGCCGACGATGATCAGCAGGACCGTCGGCAGGTCGGCGGGCCGCAGCGGGACGAGCGAGGAGACGACGAACGCGAAGACCGGGAAGATCGGCTGCGCGGGGATCGTCTGCAGCGCCGTGAGCGTGCACACGGCGACGACGAGCACCACCACGAGCCCGACCGCCTGCAGCCACAGCGGGTGCCCGAGCAACGCGACGCCGATGCCCGCGAGCATGCACGCCGCCTGGAGCGCACCGGCGACGCCGGTCGTGACGGCACGCTGGCGGTACGGCTCGGTCGCGCCGAAGATCGCCGTGAACCCGGCGAACATCGCGAACGCCGCGTATCCCGGCATCCCCAGGGCGATGAGCAGCGCGAGCGGTGCGCCGCCGGCGATCGCGGCGCGGGCTGCGCCCTCGAGGTTGGTGGTCCGGGTCGAGTGCGCAGGTGTCGTCATGTCGTCACCATCTTCCCACCGCGACGGGTGTCGCCGACGCGGGTCGCCTCGTCCGGACCGCACCACGGCCGGACGGGAGGCGCGTGGCGGCGCCGCACCGCGCCTCCCGTCCGTCCCGGCCCGCGTTGGTATACCAACCTGCTAGACTCGCCGGACCGAGCCGCGAGAGCGGTACCGCAACGTCGATGAGGAAGGGCCGGGCCGATGGGAAAGACGCTCGCCGAGAAGGTGTGGGACGACCACGTCGTGGTCAAGGGCGAGGACGGGAGCCCGGACCTCCTCTACATCGACCTCCACCTCGTGCACGAGGTCACGAGCCCGCAGGCCTTCGACGGCCTCCGCCAGGCCGGCCGCCCGGTGCGTCGCCTCGACCTGACCATCGCGACCGAGGACCACAACACCCCGACCCTCGCGATCGACCGGCCCATCGCCGACCCGACGAGCCGCACGCAGATCGAGACCCTGCGTCGCAACTGCGAGGAGTTCGGCGTCCGTCTGCACTCCCTCGGTGACAAGGAGCAGGGCATCGTCCACGTGGTCGGCCCGCAGCTCGGCCTGACGATGCCCGGCATCACCGTCGTGTGCGGGGATTCGCACACGTCGACCCACGGTGCGTTCGGCGCGATGGCGTTCGGCATCGGCACGAGCGAGGTCGAGCACGTCCTCGCCACCCAGACCCTGCCGCTGAAGCCGTTCAGGACGATGGCGATCACGGTCGAGGGCACCCTGCGCCCGGGCGTCACGGCGAAGGACATCATCCTCGCCGTGATCGCGAAGATCGGCACCGGCGGCGGGCAGGGCTACGTGCTGGAGTACCGCGGCTCGGCGATCCGCTCGCTCTCGATGGAGGGGCGCATGACGATCTGCAACATGTCGATCGAGGCCGGTGCCCGCGCCGGCATGGTCGCCCCCGACCAGACCACCTACGACTACGTGCAGGGCCGCGACCACGCGCCGACCGGTCAGGACTGGGACGACGCCGTCGCGTACTGGGACACGCTGGCGACCGACGACGACGCCGTCTTCGACGCCGAGGTCTTCATCGACGCGGACGAGCTCGAGCCCTTCGTCACGTGGGGCACGAACCCCGGCCAGGGCGTGTCGCTGTCCGAGACGGTCCCGGACCCCGCGGGCTACAGCGACCCGAACGACCAGGCCGCCGCGCAGCGTGCACTCGAGTACATGGACCTCGAGGCCGGCACACCGATGAAGGACATCGCGGTCGATGCGGTCTTCATGGGGTCCTGCACGAACTCGCGCATCGAGGACCTCCGGGCCTTCGCGTCGGTCATCCGGGGACGGAAGAAGGCGGACGGCGTGCGGGTCATGGTCGTGCCGGGGTCCGCCCGGGTCCGGCTCGAGGCCGAGGCCGAGGGGCTGGACCGGGTCTTCACCGACTTCGGCGCGGAGTGGCGGTTCGCCGGCTGCTCGATGTGCCTCGGCATGAACCCCGACCAGCTCGCACCGGGGGAACGGTGCGCGAGCACCTCGAACCGCAACTTCGAGGGGCGGCAGGGCAAGGGCGGCCGCACGCACCTGGTGTCGCCGCTCGTCGCCGCCGCCACCGCGGTCCGGGGCACGCTGTCGAGCCCGTGGGACCTGGAGACCGACGACGCGATCGCGACGGTCACCGACGACACCGCCGCGACGGCAGCGACCGCTGAAGGAGCCAACTGATGGACAAGATCACCACCGTCACCGGGATCGCCGCGCCGCTGCAGCGCTCGAACGTCGACACCGACCAGATCATCCCCGCGGTCTACCTCAAGCGCGTCACGAAGACCGGCTTCGAGGACGCCCTGTTCGCCGGGTGGCGCCAGGACCCCGACTTCGTGCTCAACCAGCCCGTCTACCAGGGGGCGCAGGTGCTGGTCGCCGGCCCGGACTTCGGGACCGGGTCGAGCCGCGAGCACGCGGTCTGGGCGCTCCGCGACTTCGGCTTCCGCGTGGTGGTGTCGAGTCGTTTCGCGGACATCTTCAAGGGCAACGCGGGCAAGCAGGGCCTGGTCACCGCGATCGTGACCGAACCGGAAGTCGAGGCACTCTGGGCCGAGATCGCGGCGAACCCGGGCATCGAGGCGACCGTCGACCTGGTCGCGCAGCGCGTGTCGCTCGGCGCGGTGGACGTGCCCTTCGAGATCGACGCCTACACTCGTTGGCGGTTGATGGAAGGGCTCGACGACATCGGGCTCACCCTCCGTGACGAGTCCTCGATCACGGAGTTCGAATCCCGCCGCTCCCGATGGCGGCCGAAGACATTGCCGGTGAAGTAGTGAACTCCCTCGTACAGGACGCAGCAGCAGCAGGGGCCCGCGTCGGCCTCAAGTCGGACGAGATCGTCATCCGGGGCGGCAAGCCGCTCGTGGGGCGCATCGAGGTCCGCGGCGCGAAGAACCTCGCGACCAAGGCGATGGTCGCCTCGCTGCTCGGCGACACCCCGTCGATCCTCAAGGACGTGCCGGACATCTCCGACGTGAAGGTCGTCCGCGGCCTGCTCGAGGTGCACGGTGTGCGGATCACGGACCCTGCACGAGGCGAGCTCATCCTCGACCCGGCGAACGTCGAGTCGGCGCACTTCGCCGAGATCGACGCCCACGCCGGCTCGAGCCGCATCCCGATCCTGTTCTGCGGTCCGCTGCTGCACAAGCTCGGCGAGGCCTTCATCCCCGACCTCGGCGGCTGCCGCATCGGCGACCGTCCGATCGACTTCCACCTCGACGCCCTGCGCGCGATGGGTGCCGTGGTCGACAAGCAGCTCAACGGCATCCACCTCACCGCCCCGGACGGTCTCAAGGGTGCGAAGATCGAACTGCCGTACCCGAGCGTCGGGGCGACCGAGCAGGTCCTGCTCTCGTCGGTCCTGGCCGAGGGCGTCACCGAGCTCCGCAACGCGGCGATCGAGCCCGAGATCATGGACCTCATCGCGATCCTGCAGAAGATGGGCGCGATCGTCACGGTCGAGCCGAGCCGCACGATCTTCATCGAGGGCGTCGAGTCGCTCCGCGGGTACACGCACCGCGCGATCAACGACCGCAACGAGGCCGCGAGCTGGGCCTCCGCCGCGCTCGCCACCAACGGCGACATCTTCGTCGAGGGTGCCGACCAGCAGGACCTCATGACGTTCCTCAACGTCTTCCGCAAGGTGGGTGGCGGGTTCGACATCCAGGAGGACGGCATCCGCTTCTACCGCGAGCGCGAGACCCTGCGCCCGGTCGTCGTCGAGACCGACGTCCACCCCGGCTTCATGACGGACTGGCAGCAGCCGCTCGTCGTCGCGCTGACCCAGGCCGAGGGCACGAGCATCGTGCACGAGACCGTGTACGAGAACCGCTTCGGCTTCACCGACGCCCTGAACGAGATGGGTGCCGACATCGTCGTGCACAAGGAGGGGCTGCCCGGGCACGACCGCCGTGTCGCCCGCCGCCCGTTCGAGCAGGCCGCGGTCATCACCGGCCCGACGACGCTGCACGCCGCGAACGTCCGCGTCCCCGACCTGCGCGGCGGCTTCAGCCACCTCATCGCCGCCCTGACGGCCGAGGGCGAGTCGCACATCACGAACGTCGGCATCATCAGCCGCGGGTACGAGCACTTCATCCCGAAGCTGCGCAAGCTCGGCGCCGACTTCGACTTCGCGGGCTAGGCGCGTGGACGGCACGACGGGCGGCGACGGCACGGCGAGCGGCGCGGGTGACGGCCTGGAGGCACGGCGTGCGTCCGCCTCGGACGTCACCACGGGCCTCCCGAACCCGGGGCGCCGGTGGCGGCGCGGCGAGCTGAACACCGCCTTCCGCATCACGGCGTCCGTGGTGATCCCGGTCTTCCGGTTCACCGCCCGCTACCACTGGCACGGCCCGAAGCGCCTGCCGGAGGGCGGCGCCTTCGTGCTCGCCCCGAACCACTTCACGAACATCGACCCGCTCGTGGTCGGCACCGCCGTCTGGCTGTCCCGCCGTGCGCCGCGGTTCCTCGCGAAGGCGTCGATCTTCCGGGTGCCGGTCGTCGGCAAGCTCATGGCCGGCATGGGGCAGATCCCGGTCGAGCGTTCCGGCCGCACGCGCCTGAACGACCCGCTCGGCGGCGGCAGGTCCGTCATCGAGCAGGGTGGAGCGATCATCGTCTACCCCGAGGGCACGCTCACCCGTGACCCCGACCTGTGGCCCATGCGCGGCAAGACCGGCGCGGTGCGGATCGCGCTCGAGAACGACGTCCCGCTCATCCCGATGGCCCACTGGGGCACCCAGCGGATCATGGGCCGGTACGCGAAGAAGCTCCGGCTGTTCCCGCCGTCGCGCGTCGACGTGATCGTCGGCGACCCGGTCGACCTGTCGGCGTACCGCGGGAAGCCGCTCGACCAGAAGACCCTGCTGGCGGCGACCGACCTGCTCATGCGCCGGATCACCGAGCTGCTCGAGGAGCTCCGTGGCGAGCAGGCACCGGCGACCCGGTGGGACCCGGCCGCCAACGACCAGAAGGAGACCGGGAAGTTTGACTGACGACCGCTCGGGCCTGCGCCCGCACGACGACCACCCGGACCCCGCCGTGGCAGCCCCAGGCGCCGTCGACACCGCAGCCATCCGCGTGGTCATGCAGTCCACCGACAAGCCGCGCGTCGCCGTCATCGGTGCGGGCAGCTGGGGGACCACCTTCGCGAAGGTGCTGGCCGAGGGCGGTGCCGACACCGTCGTCTGGGCACGTCGGCCCGAGGTCGCACGGGAGATCACCGAGACGAAGCGGAACTCCGACTACCTGCCGGGCATCAACCTGCCGCGCACGCTGACCGCGTCGACGTCGCTGTCCGCGGTGCTCGACGGCGCCGAGCAGGTGTACGTGTCGGTGCCGTCGCAGACGCTCCGGTCGAACCTGTCCGCGATCGCGCCGCTGCTGCCCGAGGGCGTCCCCGTCGTGAGCCTGATGAAGGGCGTCGAGAAGGCCACGGGCCTGCGCATGAGCGAGGTCCTGCACGAGGGCCTCGGCATCGACCGCGACCGGATCGCGGTCGCGAGCGGACCGAACCTGGCGCTCGAGATCGCCCGCCGGCAGCCGACCGCCGCGGTCGTGTCGTCGACGTCGCTCGAGACGGCGACCGCGGTGGCCGCGGTCGCCACGAACCCGTACTTCCGCTCGTTCACGAACACCGACGTCATCGGCACGGAGTTCGGCGGCGTGCTGAAGAACCTCATCGCGGTCGCGATCGGCATCGTCGACGGCGTCGGCTACGGCGAGAACACCAAGGCGTCGATCATCACCCGCGGGCTCGCCGAGATGACCGACTTCGCGGTGTCGCTCGGTGCGCAGCCGTCGACGCTGTCCGGGCTCGCCGGCCTCGGCGACCTGATCGCGACCTGCCAGTCCCCGCTGTCGCGGAACAACACGGCCGGCCGCCTGCTCGGTCAGGGGTACCGCTTCGACGAGGTCGTGCGCCAGATGAACCAGACCGCGGAGGGCCTGGCATCGGTCGCCCCGATCCTCGAACTGGCGGCGGCGAACGGCGTCGACATGCCCATCGTCGGGCAGGTGGCCGAGGTCCTCGCCGGTAGGCTCGACCCGCGCAACATCGCGCCGCACCTCACCGAGACCGACGAGCCGCAGGGCGAGTGACCGGTCCGGTCCCGACCACCAAGGGGACTGCCATGCCCACGATCGCTCCCGCTCCCACGACCGTCGCCGTGCTGTTCGGCGGCCGGTCCAGCGAGCACGAGATCAGCTGCGTGACCGCCGGCGGGATCATGGACGTCGTCGATCGCTCGGTCTACGCGGTCGTGCCGATCGGCATCACGAAGGAGGGCGCCTTCACCCTGCAGTCCGACGACCCGGCGCAGTGGGCGCTCCGGGACGGCGCGCTCCCCGTCGTGCCGGACAACGGCACCCGTGTGGCGTTCCCCACGTCGCCGGCCACGAACGAGCTGGTCGTGTCGCACCCGGACGGCTCGGTCACGACGATCGCGGTCGACGTGGCGTTCCCGATCCTGCACGGTCCGTTCGGTGAGGACGGCACGGTCCAGGGGCTCCTCGAGGTCGCCGGGCTGCCGTACGTCGGCGACGGCGTCCTCGCGAGCGCCCTGGCGATGGACAAGCACACCGCGAAGGCCGTGCTCGAGCACGCCGGGCTGCGGGTCGCGCCCTGGACGACCGTGCTCCGCCGGCAGTGGTCGGCCGACCCCGACGGCGTCGCCGAGGCCGTCGCGGTGCACGGGTGGCCGCTCTTCGTGAAGCCCGCCCGCGCCGGGTCGAGCATGGGCGTGTCCCGGGTCGACGAGCCGTCGCAGCTCGCGGCCGCGATGGACCTGGCGTTCGAGCACGACGCGAAGGTGATCGTCGAACCGCGCGTCGCCGGGCGCGAGGTCGAGGTCGCGGTGCTCGAGGGCCGCGACGGTGTCCCGCGCACGAGCCTGCCGGGCGAGATCGTCGTGGCGGAGGACGGTTTCTACGACTTCGCGTCGAAGTACCTGGGCGGCGACGAGGCGCTCCTCTGCCCCGCGCCCCTGACCGCCGACGAGACCGACGCGATCCGGTCGATCGGGGCACGGGCGTTCGAGGCGATCGGCGGTGCGGGTCTCGCGCGCGTGGACTGCTTCCTGACCGACGACGGCTTCGTCGTGAACGAGGTCAACACCATGCCGGGGTTCACGCCGCTGTCGATGTACCCGCGCTGCTGGGCGGCGTCCGGGATGTCCTACGGCGAACTCGTCGCCGAACTCATCGAGCTGGGACGGGTCGCCGTCCGCTGACGTCCGGCGTCGCGTGCAGCAGGCCGTGCGCGCCGCACGCGGTCGTCACCCCTGCACGTCCGAGGGGTCGAGGCAGCGGTGTCCGTCCTCCGGCAGCGTCGACACGACGTCCGACAGGTCCTGCACCACCTGGTTCGTGGTCTTCGTCGAGTCGATGACGACCTGCACCGCGGGGGAGCGACCGAACGTCGTGTAGACGACCTGCTCGCCGCGGTCGTCGCGGATCCAGTCGACCCCGCCCTTGCTGAAGCACGGCAGGTCGGACACCGTCGGCACCGCGACGCCGCAGTGGTAGAGCGCTGCGGCCGGGTCGCCCCACGCGGCCGTCGACTGCGCGTTCGTGTTCCGCAACGGCAGGTCGTTCCCGACGGTCGTGGGGAGGCGGACCTGCACGGCTGCGCACGCGGCGGTGTCGGCGGACGGAGCGGGTGCCATCGACACGGCGTTCGTGCACCCGGTCAGCCCGGCGGCGAGTGCCACGGCGACACCCGCGATCGCGGTCCAGCGGAGGGGTCGGCGCACGGTGTCCATCGACGTCCAGGCTACCGTTGCGGACGTGGACGAGATGGACGACGCCTGGACCGGACCGACTGTGGGACAGCTGGGGGAGCTCGCCGTGCTGGACCGGATCGTCCGTCGACTGCCGGCGGGTGCACCGGACGTCGGTCCCGGTGACGACTGCGCCGTCGTCGCGGCCCCGGACGGCCGGTTCGTCGTCACGACGGACATGATGGTGCACGGGCCCGACTTCCGGTGGGCGTGGTCGTCGCCGGCGGACGTCGGGTGGAAGGCGGCAGCGACGAACCTGTCCGACGTCGCAGCGATGGGCGCGACGCCGAGCGGACTCGTGATCGCCCTGGCCGCGCCGCAGGAGACCCCCGTCGCGGTGCTCGAGTCCTTCGCGGACGGGGTGCGGGCTGCCGTGGACGAGCTCTGCCCGGGCTGCGGCGTGGTCGGCGGGGACCTGTCGACCTCGGCCGTGTTCACGGTCTCGGTGACGGCGTTCGGCGACCTCGGTGGGCGAGCGCCGGTGCTCCGCTCGAGTGCACGTCCCGGCGACGTCCTCGCGGTCTCGGGGGAGCTCGGCCGCGCCGCTCGTGGCCTCGCACGGCTGTTCCGCGACGGCGTCGACGCGCACGGAGAGCCCTCGCGGTCGGCGACCGTCGCGAGCGGCGCGGACACCGACCCCGACGTGGACCGGCAGCGACGCCCGGTCCCGCCGATCGCCGACGGTCCGCTCGCGGCCACGGCCGGGGCGACCGCGATGCTCGACCTGTCCGACGGGCTGGCGATCGACGCCGGGCGGCTCGCCCGGGCCAGCCGGGTGACGCTCGACCTCGATGCCGACGGTGTCGCGGGCGCCGACGACCTCGCACTGCACGGCGGCGAGGACCACGGCCTGCTCGCCACCTTCCCGCCCGGCGTGACGCTGCCGGGCGGCTTCCGGCGCATCGGCGCGGTCGTCGCCCGCGGCGGCGCGGACCTGGTGCGCGGAGGCGAGCCGGTCCCGACGACCGGGTGGGACCCGTACGCCGACTGGGACGGCGCCGCGGGCTGACCGTCGGAGCCGCGCCGGGCCTCCCGGCCGCCCGCGTCCGACCGCCCGCGTCCGCACGCCCCGCGTCAGGCCGGGGTGACGGCCTCCCACGCCACGGTCTCACCGTAGCTGCGCTTGCTGAAGGGCTCCAACCCGGCCGGCCACGTCGGCTCCGGCGACCGCTTGCTCCGCTCGACGACGACCACCGCGCCCGCCGTCAGGCGCAGCACGAGTGCCTCGAGCACGTCCGCGATCTCCTGCTCGGCGACCTCGTACGGCGGGTCGACGAAGACGAGGTCGAAGGTCCGCACCGTGCTCCGCAGGTAGCCGAGCGCCGGCTGCGGCTGCACGTCGATCCGCACCCCCGGCACCCGCTGCTGCACGGCCTTCGCGTTCGCCCGGCACGCCTGCGCGGCAGCGGACGCGCGGTCGACGAGCACGACCTCCGCCGCCCCGCGGGACGCCGCCTCGAGCCCCAGGGCGCCCGTCCCCGCGTAGAGGTCCGCGACCGAGGTGCCCTCCACGAGCCCGCGCGCGCCGAGCGACGAGAACAGGGCCTCGCGCACGCGGTCGCTCGTCGGCCGGGTGCCGGACTTCGGCACCCGGAGCGTCGTGGAACCGGCGGCGCCGGCGATGATGCGGGTCATGCAGCCACCGTAGCGGCGTGCACGGCTTCCACAGGCCGGACGGGAGGCGCGCGGTGCGTCGGACCGGCCCGGTACCGTGGTCGCGTGGTCACCTCCGACACCCCCGACACCGAGGCGCCGCCGGTGCGGCCCGACCTCGGCCCCGCGCCCCTCGACGCCCGGCTGGGCGGGGTCCTCGGCGGACGGACGGCGAAGGCGATCGAGAAGGCCTTCGGGTACCGCACCGTCGGTGAGTTCCTCGAGCACGCACCCCGGCGGTACGCGGAGCGCGGCGCCCTGACCGCGCTCGACTCGCTCGCGATCGGCGAGTCGGTCACGATCGTGGCCGAGGTCATCGACGTGCGCGAACGGACCATGCGCGCTCGACGCGGCTCGATCCTCGAAGCGAAGATCGGTGACGGCAAGGGCCTGCTCACGCTCACCTTCTTCAACCAGGGGTGGCGCACGAAGGACCTCGTGCCCGGTGCCCGTGGGATCTTCGCCGGCAAGGTCGGCGACTACCGGGGTGCGCGGCAGCTCGCCCACCCGGACTACGAGCTGTTCGACCGCGACGACCCCCGCGCGACGGCGGACCCCGAGGACGAAGAGGCGATCCGCTGGTCACGGCAGCCCATCCCGATCTACCCGGCGACGGCGTCGCTGACCTCGTGGCAGATCGCGAAGGCGATCGCCGTCGTCCTCGACACCCTGCCCGACGTGCCCGACCCGATCCCGGCACCCGCGCGAACGCGACTCGGCCTGGTGCCGTTCCGCCGAGCACTGGAGCTCCTGCACCGTCCGGAGAAGGTCGCCGACTTCAAGCGCGCGCAGGACGCGCTGCGCTACCGCGAGGCATTCGTGCTGCAGACCGCCCTCGTGCAGCGGCGCATCGCTGCCCGGGCGACCGCTGCCACCCCGCGTCGGGCGGCGCCCGGCGGGACCCTCGAGCGTTTCGACGCCTCGCTGCCGTTCACCCTGACCGACGACCAGCAGGCGGTGGGGGCCGAGATCGCGCACGACCTGGCGGGGGACTGGCCGATGCACCGGCTGGTGCAGGGCGAGGTGGGCTCCGGCAAGACCCTGGTCGCGATCCGGGCGATGCTGACGGTCGCCGAGTCCGGTGGGCAGTCGGCCCTCATCGCCCCGACCGAGGTGCTCGCGGCGCAGCACCTCCGGTCGATCGTCAAGTTCCTCGGCCCCGACCTGGCGGCCGAGCTCCGGCCGGTCATCCTGACGGGCTCGCAGTCGACCGACGAACGGCGCCGGGCACTGCTCGCGGCGGCATCCGGCAGCTCACGGCTCGTCGTCGGCACGCACGCGCTGCTGGGCGACCGGGTCGACTTCGCGGAGCTCGGTCTGGTCGTGGTCGACGAGCAGCACCGGTTCGGCGTCGAGCAGCGCGAGGCGCTGCGGACGAAGGGCGCGACCCCACCCCACGTGCTCGTCCTCACCGCGACGCCGATCCCGCGCACCGTCGCGATGACGGTGTTCGGCGACCTCGACGTGTCCACCATCACCGGGCTGCCGTCGGGCCGTGCCGGTGTCGAGACCTTCGCCGTCGGGCTGGCCGAGCACCCCGGGTGGGAGGGGCGCATCTGGACCCGGATGGCCGAGGAGCTCGCCGACGGGCGGCAGGCCTTCGTGGTCTGCCCGGCGATCGACGACGCCCACGCCGAGGACGACGGCGGCCCCGAGCCCGCCGAGGACGACGCGCCGAAGCACGCACCGGCGACGGTGCTCGCGACGGCCGAGCGGATGCGGGCCATGCCGGTCCTGCAGGACCGACGGATCGAGGTCCTGCACGGGCGGATGACCGCGGACGAGAAGGACCGCGTCATGACGTCCTTCGCGGCCGGCGACGTCGACGTGCTCGTCGCGACGACCGTGATCGAGGTCGGCGTGGACGTGCCGAACGCGTCGATGATGGCGGTGCTCGACGCCGACCGTTTCGGGGTCTCCCAGCTCCACCAGCTGCGCGGTCGCATCGGTCGTGGGCAGTACGCCGGGGTGTGCCTGCTCGTGACGACCGCCGAGGCCGAGACGACCGCACGCGAGCGCGTCGACGCGGTGGCGGCGTCCGACGACGGCTTCGAGCTCGCCCGCGTCGACCTGGAGCTCCGGCGCGAGGGCGACGTGCTCGGCGAGCGGCAGTCCGGCGGCCGGTCGTCGCTGAACCTGCTCCGCGTCGTCGAGCACGCCGACCTCATCGTCGACGCACGCGGCGAGGCCGAACGCGTGCTCGAGCCCGACCCCGAGCTGCGGGAGCACCCCGCCCTGCGCGAAGCCCTGGCACGGCGGCTCGACGAGTCCGACGCCGCGTTCCTCGGGAAGAACTGACGCCGTCGGCAGGTAGCGTGACGGACATGGCCCAGATCGCCGTCGTCCCCGGCTCCTTCGACCCCGTGACCCTCGGGCACCTCGACGTCATCGGGCGTGCCGCGCGGCTGTTCGACGAGGTGCACGTGCTCGTCGTGCACAACCCGGACAAGCAGCCCGCGATGTTCGCCGCCGCCGACCGGGTGCGGTTGATCGAGCAGTCCCTCGTCGAGACCGGGGCACCGGACAGCGTCCGGGTCGGGGAGTGGACCTCCGGCCTGCTGGTCGACTACTGCCGACAGGTGGGTGCGGGTGTGCTCGTGAAGGGTGTGCGCTCGGGCGAGGACGTCGCGTACGAGACACCGATGGCCATCATGAACCGGCACCTGGCCGACGTCGAGACGGTCTTCCTGCTGCCCGAGGCGTCGCGGGCGCACGTGTCGAGCTCCCTCATCCGCCAGGTCGCGACGCTCGGGGGCGACGTGACGCCCTACGTGCCCGTCGTCGTCGCGGACGCGCTGGCCGAGCACCTCGGGCGCTGACACGCCGCATCCCGGGCGTCCTCGACGTCCGCAGGAGATCGCGGTAGACTCGTCGATCGTGTCTTCCCCCGTGAACAGCCCCTTCGCCCTGCGCGTGCGCGACCTCGCGCACCGGCCGGGCGAGATGCGCGAGCACTCGCTCGACGTCGAGGTGCCGGACGCGATGGGCGCCGGCGTCATCGCCGTGCGCGAGGGCGCCACGCTGCAGCTCGACGTGAAGCTCGAGGGCCTGCACGAGGGTGTCCTGGTCTCCGGACACGCCTCGGCCGAGGCCACGGGGGAGTGCTCGCGCTGCCTCATCGACATCAGCGAACCGGTCGAAGTCGACTTCGCCGAGCTGTTCGCGTACGATGTCTCGGAGGATTTCGACTTCTTCGTTCACGATGACCACGTGGATTGTGAACCGGTCGTTCGAGATGCGGTAGTGCTGGCGCTGCCGTTCCAGCCGGTCTGCCGGCCGGACTGCCCCGGCCTCGACCCCGTCACGGGTGAGCGGCTGGCCGACCTCGGCGAGGTCACCCCGCGCGAGGTCGTCGACCCGCGTTGGGCCGCGCTGAGCGGCTTCCGGGGCGCCGACGCGGACAGCACCGACGCCGACAGCACCGATGCCGACGACAGCACCCCCACCCAGAGCCCCGAGGGCGACGGCCGCACGGCCTGACGCACCTCGACCCTGACCACCGACCAACCGAAAGAGAACCACCATGGCCGTTCCCAAGCGCAAGCAGTCCCGTGCCAACACGCACGCCCGTCGTTCGCAGTGGAAGGCCGCGCCGGTCCAGCTCGTGAAGACGATCGAGAACGGCAAGGTCACCTACAGCCTCCCGCACCGCGCGAAGGTCGTCGAGGACTCGGCCGGCACCGCCCTGTACATGGAGTACAAGGGCCGCAAGGTCGCCGACGTCTGATCGGACCGGACCACATGACAGCGACGTCCGGCGCCACGGGGTCCCGCCCCGTGGGGCCGGACGTCGTTCGTCTGCAGGGCATCCTCGACGTCCAGATCGACGCCGAGCTGCTCCAGCTCGCCCTCACGCACCGCTCGTACGCGTACGAGCACGGGGGCATCAAGCACAACGAGCGCCTCGAGTTCCTCGGGGACTCCATCCTCGGCCAGGCCGTGACCGTGAAGCTCTTCCGGTCGTTCCCCGACCTCGACGAAGGTGAGCTCGCCAAGCGGCGCGCCAGCCTCGTCTCGACGGTCGCCCTGGCCGAGATCGCCCGCATGATCGGGCTCGGCTCCTACCTGCGCCTCGGCAAGGGCGAGGAGCAGACCGGCGGCCGGGGCAAGGCGTCGATCCTGGCCGACACGGTCGAGGCCGTCATCGGTGCGACGTTCCTGTCCGCGGGCCCCGACGCCGCGACGGACCTGGTGCTGCGACTGGTCGAGCCGCTGCTCGTCGACCCGGACCGCTTCGGCGCCGCCATGGACCCGAAGACGAGCCTGCAGGAGCTCGCCGCGAGCCTGTCCCTCGGCAACCCGGCCTACCGGGTGACCGAAGAGGGCCCCGACCACGACAAGACCTTCCACGCGACGGTCGTGCTGCAGGGCGAGGACGTGTCGACGGGGTCCGGCACCAGCAAGAAGACCGCCGAGATGGCCGCCGCGCTCGAGGCGTGGACGCGGCTCTCCGGCCGGGCGGCCTGACCGCGTGCCCGAACTCCCCGAGGTCGAGGTCGTCCGCGCCGGCCTCGAACCCGCCGTCAGCGGTGCCCGCGTGCTGCACGTCGACGTGGTCGACGACCGCGCACTCACCCGGCACGACGGCCCGGCCGAGGACTTCGCCGAACGCCTGACCGACCGCACGATCGCCGCGGCCGTGCGCCGTGGCAAGTTCATGTGGTTCCCCCTCGTCCCCGAGCGCGACGGCGACCGACCCGAGGCACTCGTCACCCACCTGGGGATGTCCGGTCAGGTCCTGCTCGGCCGCGACCGACCGGCCGCGAGGCACCGCCGCATCCTGATCGACGTGCAACCGACGGGGACCGACCGAGACGGCCGTCCCGAGCAGCCGGTCGCGCTGGAGTTCGTCGATCAGCGGACCTTCGGGTCGATGGCGATCGACGCGATGGTGCCGACCGTCGACGGGGCCCCGGCCGGGTCCGCCGGTGCGGTCGACGCCCACGACCCCGACGCGCCGTGGCGGAGGAGCATCCCGACCCAGGTGTCGCACATCGCCCGGGACCCGCTCGACCCCGCGTTCGACGACGACCGCTTCGTCGCGATGGCGCGGAAGCGTTCCAGCGGCATCAAGCGCGTCCTGCTCGACCAGGGCGTGGTGAGCGGCATCGGCAACATCTACGCCGACGAGTCGCTCTGGGCCGCGCAGCTGCACTTCGACCGTCCGGCCGACCGCCTGCCGCGGGCCGACCTGCACCGGCTCCTGGCCGAGGTCCGCACCGTGCTCGCCCGTGCCCTCGAGGACGGCGGGACGAGCTTCGACGCGCAGTACGTCAACGTCAACGGGCAGTCCGGGTACTTCTCGCAGCGTCTCGCGGTGTACGGGCAGCAGGGGAAGCCGTGCCCGCGCTGCGGCACGACCATCGTGCGCGAGGCCTTCATGAACCGGTCGAGCCACCGGTGCCCCGTGTGCCAACCCGCTCCGCGCCGACGCAGGCGTTAGCCTGACGCGCAACCGAGCACCCGGAGACCCGCATGTACTTGAAGAGCCTGACCATCAAGGGGTTCAAGTCCTTCGCGCAGCCGACGACGTTCGCGTTCGAGCCCGGCGTCACCTGCATCGTCGGCCCGAACGGCTCGGGCAAGTCGAACGTGGTGGACGCCCTCGCCTGGGTGATGGGGGAGCAGGGCGCGAAGACCCTCCGCGGCGGCAAGATGGAGGACGTCATCTTCGCGGGCACCTCGACGCGCGGTCCGCTCGGTCGCGCGCAGGTGCTCCTGACCATCGACAACACCGACGGCCTGCTGCCGATCGAGTACTCCGAGGTGACGATCGCCCGCACGCTCTTCCGGAACGGTGGCAGCGAGTACGCCATCAACGGCGAGAACTGCCGGCTGCTCGACGTGCAGGAACTCCTGAGCGACACCGGGCTCGGTCGCGAGATGCACGTGATCGTCGGGCAGGGCCAGCTCGACAAGGTGCTGCACGCCACGCCGGAGGACCGCCGCGGCTTCATCGAGGAGGCCGCCGGGATCCTCAAGCACCGGCGTCGCAAGGAGAAGACGCTCCGCAAGCTCGACGCCATGCAGACGAACCTGACGCGGTTGTCCGACCTCGCGGGGGAGATCCGTCGGCAGCTGAAGCCGCTCGGTCGGCAGGCCGAGGTCGCGCGCAAGGCGCAGTCCGTCGCCGCGGTGGCCCGCGACGCCAAGGCCCGCCTCCTGGCCGACGAGGTCGTCCGGCTGCGCCGTGAGCTCCACGAGCACCAGGAGGTCGAGACGGGCCGGAAGTCCGAGCGCATCGTCCTGCAGGAGCGCCTCGACCAGACCCGTGCCCGGCAGCAGCAGGTCGAGCAGAGCATGGTCGGTGACGCCGTCGACCGCGCCCGGACCGTCGTGCACCGGCTGGAGAGCGTGCAGGAGCGGCTCCGCGGGCTGTCGAGCCTGGCGAACCAGCGCCTGATGTTCCTCGCCCAGCAGGCCGACGCGCCGCAGCAGGGCCCCACGATCACGCCGGAGCGGGTGCAGGGCGTCCGTGCCGAGGCGGACCGGCTCGAGGCCCGTGCCGCCGAGATGGCAGCCGGGTCCGGGGCAGCGGCGGCGGCCGTCGAGCAGGCGCGGGCCCGCCTGGACGCCCTCGACGAGCAGATCGCCGCGCAGGCCGCGCTCGTCTCGCAGCACGACCTCGAGGCCCAGCGCCTCCGCAACGCCGTGGACGTGCAGCGGTCGCGCCGCGCCTCCGTCGTCGCGGACCGCGAGCGCCGGACCCGGGCGCTGGCCGAGGCCGAGGACCGAGCGGCCCGTGCCGCCGGGGCCCTGCACGACATCGGGGACGACCCCTCCGCCGGGGTGGACGCGGACGCACTCGCCGGCGCGCACGACACGGCGCGGCAGCGGCTCGAGGCAGCGCAGACGGCGCGCGAGACCCTGCGCGACCAGCTCCACGCCCTGGAACGCGAGCGCGACGCACTCGACGCCCGGGTCGCGGCCCTCGGCATGTCGATCGACGTCCGGGACGGGTCGCAGGCGGTGATCGACGCCCGGCGCGAAGGCGTGCTCGGTCGCCTCGCCGACGCGCTGACGGTCGAGCCCGGGTTCGAGGCCTCGATCGCCACAGCGCTGGACGGGCTCGCCGACGCGGTCCTCGCCACCGACCGCGGCACCGCCCTCGCCACGGTCGCCCACGCGCGCGGCGCCGACCTCGGCCGCGTGGACGTCGTCGTCGCGGACGCGGAGCTCGACGGGCCGGGGCTCCCCGCGTCGCTGCCGCCGGGCGTGCGTCCGGCCCTCGACGTGGTGCAGGGGCCGACCGCGATCACCGCGGTGCTCCGCGGGACGCTGGTCGCGGTGGCGGACGACGTCGACCTGGAGGCCGTGCTCGCCGCCGCCCCGCACGCGACGGTCGTCACGCGGTCGGGTGACCTCGTCCGCACCGTCCGGGTGACCGGCGGTGGCGCGCGCACGGTCTCCCGCATCGAGCTCGTGGCGGAACGCGACGACGCGCAGGCCCGCCGTGACGCGGTCGCGGCGGACGCGGCGGACGCGGCCACGGGCCTCCAGGCCGCTCGCCAGGAGGTCGAGGACGTGCGCCGCCGTGCCGACGAGGCCGATCGCGCGCTGCGCGCGCACACCGCGGCGGTCGCCGACTACGACCGCTCCAGTGCCGCGGTCCGCGCCGGGGCGGAGAACGCCGCGGCCGAGGTGGAACGTCTGCGCGCCGCCCTGGGCGAGACGGACGGTGCGGTCGAGGCGGTCGACGCCGCGCTGGCCGGGGCCGAGGACGCGCTGCGGGGGTTCGAGGAGCGACCGCGACCCGTCGTCGACGCGTCCGGGCGCCCGGCGCTGCAGGACGCCGTCGAGTCCGCGCGGGCCGCGGAGATCGAGCAGCGCATCCAGGTGGAGACCGTGCGGGAGCGGGCCCGGTCGGAGCGGAACCGTGCGGCCGGTCTGCAGCGGCAGCTCGAGGCGGAGCGTGCGGCTGCGGAGGAGGCAGCGCGGCTCGCGGTGATCCGGCGCGGACAGATCGCCGTCGCCGAGGGGGTGCTCGCCGACCTGCCGGGCGTGCTCGGCGCGGTCGACCGGTCGCTCGCCGAGGCCCGGGTGCAGCTCGCGACCGAGGAGGCCGAGCGCACGAAGCGGAACACCGAGCTGCAGGTCGTCCGCAACGAGGAGCGCGAGCTCCGCGAGCGGCTGCAGACCATCACCGACGGCGTGCACTCGCTCGAGATGGAGATCTACGAGAAGAAGCTGCACGTGTCCGGCGTGCTCGACCGCGCGCAGAGCGACCTCGGGCTGAACGAGGCCGTGCTCGTCGCGGAGTACGGGCCGGACGTGCCGGTGCCGGTGGACGTCCTGGTCGACCCACGGGTGCTCGCGCGTCGGCACCGCGAGGCCGACCGGGCACGGGCGGCGGCAGAGGCCGCAGCGGCGCCCGACGCGGACGCTCCCGATGGCGACGCCGCCACGACCGCCGTCGCCGATGTCGATGTCGACGCCGACCTGCCCGGGCTCGTCGACGCCGAGTCGACACTGCCCGGCGGTCCGGCGCTGCCCGAGCTCGACACCACCGACGAGGTCGACCCCGCCGACGTCGAGACGGTGCCGTACGTCCGCGCGGAGCAGGAGCAGCGGCTCGCAGCGGCGGAGCGGGACCTCGGCCGGCTCGGCAAGGTGAACCCCCTCGCGCTCGAGGAGTTCCAGGCGCTCGAGCAGCGGCACGCCTTCCTCGCGGAGCAGCTCGACGACCTGCAGAAGACCCGGACCGACCTCCTCACCATCATCGAGGAGCTCGACACGAAGATGCAGACGATCTTCGAGGCGGCGTACAACGACACGAAGGCCGCGTTCGACGTGATCTTCCCGATCCTGTTCCCGGGCGGCACGGGATCGATCACGCTGACCGACCCCGACGACATGCTCGCGACGGGGCTCGACGTCCAGGTGAAGCCCGCGGGCAAGAAGATCGACCGGTTGACGCTCCTGTCGGGCGGTGAACGCTCGCTCGCGGCGGTGGCCCTGCTCGTGGCGATCTTCACCGCCAGGCCGTCGCCGTTCTACATCATGGACGAGGTCGAGGCGGCGCTCGACGACGCCAACCTCGGGCGGCTGCTCACCGTGTTCGAGCGACTGCGGGAGTCGTCGCAGCTCATCGTGATCACGCACCAGAAGCGCACGATGGAGATCGCCGACGCGCTGTACGGCGTCTCGATGCGGCAGGACGGCGTGTCCGCCGTGGTCGGTCAGCGCGTGCAGCGGCGCGAGCCCGCGGACGCGGCCGCGGTCGCGTAGCGCGCCCGCGCCCGGCCCGCGCTGGCCCTGGCGCGCTGGCGGCCGCACGGCGAGACTCGGCTCGGCGGGCACGTTCGTGACGGGGACACCGCGAAACCGTCCGCTGGGGCGAGTCTCGGGGTGCGGAGACGGACGGGAGGCGCGGTGCCAGCCGGCACCGTCCTCCCTCGCAGGCTCGGTCGGCGCGCCCCGCGCAACGCTTCGCGTTGCCGCTGAGCGGGGCGCGCCTGTCCGCCACGTGGTCGCGACTACTTCGCGTCGGCCTCCACGGCCTCCTTCGGCTCGCCCGTCGGGGTCAGGCCGCGCTCCTGGCGCTTCTTCGAGACGATGAGCGAGGCGGCCGTGGCCACCGCGATCGTCAGCGCGATGAAGCTCAGCGAGAACCAGATCGGGATCTCCGGGGCCCACTCGATGTGCTCGCCGCCGTTGATGAAGGGCAGCTCGTTGACGTGCATGGCGTGGAAGACGAGCTTGACGCCGATGAAGGCGAGGATGACCGCCAGGCCCTGACCGAGGTAGATGAGGCGCTCGAGCAGCCCAGCGATGAGGAAGTACAGCTGACGCAGCCCCAGCAGGGAGAACGCGTTGGCGGTGAACACGATGAACGCGTCCTGCGTCAGACCGAAGATCGCGGGGATCGAGTCCAGGGCGAACAGCACGTCGGTGAGGCCGATCGCGACCATGACGAGCAGCATCGGGGTGAACAGGCGCTTGCCGTCGACACGGGCCGTGAGCTTGTCACCGTGGTAGTCGTCCGTGGTCGGGATGATGCGACGCAGGACACGGATGAGCTTCGAGTCGCCCTCGGTCTCGTCGTGCCCGCCGCCCTTCGCCTGCGACCAGGCGAGCCAGAACAGCAGCGCGCCGAACAGGTAGAAGACCCACGAGAAGTTCTCGATGATCGTGACGCCGAGGGCGATGAAGACGCCTCGGGCGACGAGGGCGATCGCGACGCCGACCAGCAGGACCTTCTGCTGGAACTCCTTCGGCACCGCGAAGCTCGACATGATGATGAGGAAGACGAACAGGTTGTCGACCGACAGGGCCTTCTCGGTCAACCAGCCGGCGAAGTACTCGCCACCGGCCTGACCGCCGCCGAAGACCAGGATCCCGACACCGAACAGGATCGCGAGCCCGACGTAGAACGCCGACCAGAACGCGGACTCCTTGATGTGCGGAACGTGCGGGGTCCGCACGTGCGAGTAGAAGTCGAACACCAGCAGCGCGAGGATGCCCGCGATGGTGAGGAGCCAGACGAAGAGGGGAACGTCCAATGGATGTCCTTCAGGTTCGGGGCGTCCCGCGGAGCGGGTACGCCGATGCCTGAAGGTCTCCTCCGCCGTGTCGACCGACTGGTCGGACACGACCGGCGTCCCGGGTCTGGATCGTCCCAGACCGTACTGACGGGTGCGCCGCGCGGGAGTACTCCCCTTCAGGAACCGAGGATACCGGGCGCAGCGCCCACTGGTCGCGCCCTAAGCTGGGAGCATGGCGAGTTCCTGGTCACTGTCCACCCGTCTGCGCGGCCTGTTCCAGCGGAAGACCATCGACGAGACCACGTGGGACGATCTCGAGACCGCGTTGATCGGTGCGGATTTCGGCCCCGACATCGCGGACGAGGTCATCGAGGACCTCCACGCCCGCGTCGACCGGTACGGCACGACGGACCCCGCCGACCTGCAGCGCATGCTCCGCGAGGTGCTCGAGGAGCGCCTGTCGAAGCTCGACACGACCCTCAAGCTCAGCAACCGCCCGGCGGTCGTGCTCGTCGTCGGCGTCAACGGCGTCGGCAAGACCACGACGATCGGCAAGTTCGCGAAGTTCCTCAAGACCTACGACCGCACGGTCGTGGTCGGCGCGGCGGACACGTTCCGCGCGGCGGCGGTCGAGCAGGTCGCGACGTGGGCGCAGCGCGCCGGGGTCGAGGTCGTCCGACCGGCGCAGCCCGGCCAGGACCCGGCCTCGGTGGCGTACCAGACGGTCGAGAAGGCCCTGCGCGACGGCACCGAGATCGTCGTGATCGACACCGCCGGCCGACTGCACACCAAGGCCGGCCTGATGGACGAGCTCGGCAAGATCAAGCGCGTCGTCGAGAAGCAGACCGAGATCGCCGAGGTGCTGCTCGTCCTGGACGCCACCACCGGGCAGAACGGTCTCGCCCAGGCGCAGGCCTTCATCGAGGGTGCCGGCGTCACGGGACTCGTCATCACCAAGCTCGACGGGTCGGCCAAGGCCGGCTTCGTGCTCAGTGTGCAGGAGAAGACCGGCATCCCGATCAAGCTCATCGGGCAGGGTGAGGGCATCAACGACCTCACCGGCTTCACTCCGCACGTCTTCGTCCAGAACCTGGTCGGTTGAGCGCCGTGGTGTCGTCCGCGACCGCGCCGTCCACGACCGGCGGGCGAGGGACCCGACCGCCGGCCACCGTCTCGGTGCTCGAGGTCGTCGTGATGTGCGTGGTCGCGGTCGGGCTGACGATCGGCAGCCTGCTGCACAAGCTGCAGTGCGCCGCCCCCGGGGTCGACTTCGTGACCGCCACCCGCAAGGCCTGCTTCGCGGACACCGTGAGCCTGTTCTCCAGTCGTGAGCTCGCGTCGCACGTGTTCCCGTACGTGCAGCCGCTCGGCGAGAACGGGCTGCCACCGGGGAGCCTCGAGTACCCGACGCTCAGCGGGATCTGGGCGTGGCTGAGCGCGCTGCCGGTGAGCTCGCTGCACGGGTTCCTCGTGGTCACCGCGCTGACCTTCGTGCCCGTGGTCGTCGTCACCGTCGTGGCGCTGGCCCGCGTCGCCGGACGCCGGGCGTGGTTCTTCGCGGCCACGCCGCCGCTCTTCCTCTACGCGCTCTACAACTGGGACCTGCTCCCGGTGATGTGCACGGTCGTCGCGATCGCGGCGGCGGTCTGGTGGCCGGCCGGGCGGTCGCAGGTGTGGCGGGCCGTCGTCGTCGGTGCGCTGTTCGGTCTCGGCGGTGCCTTCAAGCTGTACCCGCTCGTCTTCGTCGCGCCGTTCGTCCTCGCCCTGCTCGTCGACGCGACCGCGTCGTGGGGCGATCGCGTGCGCCGTGCCCTCGGCGCGGTGGCGGGCTCGGTGGGCGTGGTCCTCGTGGCGAACCTGCCGTTCGTGCTCATCAACGCCGAGTCGTGGTTCTCCGTGATCCGCTACCAGGGCATCCGGAACATCGACGGGGCGACGCTCTCGGTCTGGTACTACGCCTTCCAGCCGTGGTCGGCCGAGGACTCGCCCGCGTTCCAGCACACGCTGAACCTGCTGGCGACCGGAGCGACGGCGGTGGCACTGCTCGCGGTGCTGGTCACCGGGTTCGTCCTCGGGCTCTGTCGCGGTCGCATGCCCTGGATCGAGACCAGCGCGGCGCTCCTCTGCGCCTACCTGGTCGCGAACAAGGTGGACTCGCTGCAGTACGCGCTCTGGCTCGCGCCGTTCTTCGTGTTCGTCCGGATCCGCAGCGGTTGGGTGATCGCCTACCTGGCCGCGAACACGCTGCTCTTCGCCGGCTGGTTCCGGCACATCTACCTGCAGGCGATCGGGACCACCGTGCGGACCTACGCGGACGAGGCGATGTCGATCGGTGTCTGGGCGCAGATCGTCCTGCTCCCGATCCTGGCGGTCGTGTTCCTGCGCAGCCGGGCGGTGGACCGCGACGACGAGGTGTCGGTGGTGCACGGAGCGCCGGAGCCGCAGCGGACGCCCACGCCGAGCGCGTGAACACGCGCGCGATCGCCGGCAGCAGCAGCGTCCGTCCGGCCGGCGGGGTCGCCGCCGTCGAGCTCGTCGTGATGTGCGTGGTCGCCGTCGGCCTGACCGTCGGGAGCCTGTTCCAGAAGCTGCAGTGCGCGGGCGAGGGTCTCGACCTGGCGTACGTGACACGACACGCCTGCCTCGGCGACACCCTGAGCCTCTGGGGCATCCGCGACCTCGCATCGCACGTCTTCCCCTACGTCGGGCCGCTGACCACCCGCGGCCTGCCGCCCGGCACGCTCGAGTACCCGACCCTCACCGGGCTGTGGGCCTGGCTCAGCGCCCTGCCGGTCGGGTCCAGCCGCGGGTTCCTCGTGGTGACGGCGCTCACGTTCGTGCCGGTGGTGGTGGTCGTGACCGTCCTCCTCGCCAGGATGGCCGGCCGGCGCGCGTGGATCTTCGCCGCGACACCGCCGCTGTTCCTCTACGCGCTCTACAACTGGGACCTGCTCACCGTGGTGTGCACGACCGCGGGCGTCTTCGCCGCGGTGCGGTGGCCGGCCGGACGTGCGCCGGTGTGGCGTGCCGTCGTGGTGGGCGCGCTGTTCGGACTCGGCGGAGCGTTCAAGCTGTACCCGCTCGCGTTCGTGGCACCGTTCGTCCTCGCACTCCTCGTGGACGCCGGGCCGTCCTGGCCGGACCGGGTCCGTCGTGCCGCCGGGGCGGTGGCCGGCGCGCTCGGCGTGGTCCTCGCCGCGAACCTGCCGTTCGTGCTCGTCAACGCCACGTCGTGGTTCTCCGTGATCCGCTTCCAGGGGACCCGGGACATCGACCCGAGCACCCTGTCGGTCTGGTACTGGGCGCTGCAGCCGTGGTCCGCGCAGAGCAGCCCGGAGGTCCAGCTCCGACTCAACCTGCTCTCGACGGCGGCGACCGCCGTGGCCGTGCTGGCCGTGCTCGCCGTCGGTCTGGTCATCGGGCTCCGGCGCGGCCGCATGCCCTGGATCGAGACGAGCGCGGCGCTGCTGTGTGCGTACCTCGTCACGAACAAGGTCGACTCGCTGCAGTACGTGCTCTGGTTGACGCCGTTCTTCGCCGTCGTGCGGATCCGCCTCGGGTGGGTGGTGGCCTACGTGACCGCGAACCTGCTGCTCTTCGTCGGGTGGTTCCACTCGTTCGCGCTGAAGGCCGTGGGTGTCTCCGCCCGGACCTGGGCGGACGAGGCGCAGACCATCGGGATCTGGGGGCAGATCGTCCTGCTGCCGATCCTGGCGGTGGTGTTCCTGCGGAGCCGTGCGGTGGACCGCGACGCGGACCGCCCGGGGCCGGATCCCCGACCGGGGGCAGCTGCCGGGCTCCGTGCTCGGGGAACGGCGTCGCCGGCTCGCGAGTAGTGTCCGCTTCGGCCCGGGCGTCCGCTCGGTCTCGTTCCAGGGATTGGAGACCCTCATGCCCGCACTGCTGATCATCGCGATCATCGTCGGCCTCGTCCTGCTCTTCAGCGGCATCTTCGTCGGTGCGCTGAAGTTCCTGCTCTGGGTGGGCATCGTGCTCATCCTGCTGGCGGTCATCGGCTGGCTCCTCCGGAGCATCCGCGGTCGCGCGTAGCGTCGGCCGGTCACGTCGGACGTGACCACGGACGGACGGGAGGCCCGGTACCAGCTGGTACCGGGCCTCCCGTCCGTCCGTCGGTCGCCGGATCGGCGCTACACGGCCTGGCGACCCGGGGTCGCCTCGAGCAGGTGGGCGAGGTGCGGCGGCACCGTGCCGCCGCGCGCAACGGTGGCGCGCGCCCACAGCCGGCCCGCCCGGTAGGACGAGCGCACGAGCGGACCGGCGAGCACACCCGCGAAGCCGATGTCCTCGGCGATCTCGCGCAGGTCGACGAACTCCTCCGGCGTCACCCACCGCGCGACGGGCAGGTGCCGCGGCGACGGACGGAGGTACTGCGTCAGCGTGATGATGTCGGTACCCGCCTCGTGCAGCTGCTCGAGTGCGTCGACGACCTCGTGCCGTTCCTCGCCCATGCCGAGGATGAGGTTCGACTTCGTCACCAGGCCCGCGTCGCGGCCCTGCGTGAGGACGTCGAGCGAGCGCTCGAAGCGGAACGCGGGCCGGATGCGCTTGAAGATGCGCGGCACGGTCTCGACGTTGTGCGCGAAGACCTCCGGGCGGGCGTCGAACACCTGCCCGAGCTGGTCGGGGCGGCCGTTGAAGTCCGGTACGAGGATCTCGACGCCGGTGCCGGGGGAGTGCTCGTGGACCTGTCGGATGGTCTCCGCGTAGAGCCAGGCGCCGCCGTCGTCGAGGTCGTCCCGGGCGACCCCGGTCACGGTCGCGTACTTGAGGCCCATCGACACGACCGAGTCCGCCACACGCCGGGGTTCGCCCCGGTCGAGCGGGCTCGGCTTACCGGTGTCGATCTGGCAGAAGTCGCAGCGCCGGGTGCACTGCGAGCCGCCGATCAGGAAGGTGGCCTCCCGGTCCTCCCAGCACTCGAAGATGTTCGGGCAGCCGGCCTCCTGGCAGACGGTGTGCAGCTGCTTGTCCCGGACCAGTACGGAGAGGTCCCGGAACTCCGGGCCCTGCGTCGCGCGGGTCTTGATCCAGGCGGGCTTCGTCTCGATGGGTGTCGCGGCGTTGCGGGCCTCGACCCGGAGCATGCGGCGGCCGTCGGGGGCGAGGGTCATGCGGCGACCTCCTGTCGCGTGGTGCTGCTGATGCGGTGACCGGCGTGCATGCCGTCGACCGCCTGCTGGATCCGCGGCCCGACGAGGGCGGCGACCTCGTCGACCGTGACGTGGCGGCCGGTCGCGCGGCTGAGGGTGGTGACGCCCGCGTCGGCGATGCCGCACGGGACGATCGCGCCGTAGGGGGCGAGGTCGTTGTCGCAGTTGACCGCGATGCCGTGGCTCGAGACGTGCTCGGCGACGTGCAGGCCGATCGCGCCCACCTTGTCGTGCGGGCCGCCGCCCGGTCGGGGCACCCAGACACCGCTGCGCCCGTCGACCCGTCCGGCGGTGACCCCGACCGAGGCCGCCGCGTCGAGGACGACCTGCTCGAGGTCGCGGACCCACGCGACGACGTCGAGCGGGTCGGCGAGCCGGACGATCGGGTAGGCCACGAGCTGCCCCGGCCCGTGCCACGTGATCCGTCCGCCCCGGTCGACGTCGATGACCGGGGACCCGTCGGTCGGCAGGTCAGCGGCTTCGGTGCGGCGCCCGGCCGTGTAGACGCTCGGGTGCTCGCAGAGCACGACGACGCCGGGGGAGCGGCCGGCGACGACGTCGGCGTGGAACGACCGCTGGACGGCGAGGCCCTCCTCGTAGTCGAGGAGCCCGGGCCAGCGGATGATCTCGAGCTGGGGCACGTCGAGCACGCTACCCCGGTTCCTGGACGCAGTCCAACAACCGGTTCGTGGGCGGTCCGGGGCGGTCGGAGGTGGCCCTGTAGAATCGTCGGACCATGGCACAATTCGGCTCACTCTCCGATCGGCTGACCGAGACCTTCCGCAACCTGCGGAGCAAGGGTCGTCTGTCCCCGTCCGACGTCGACGGCACCGTCCGCGAGATCCGCCGGGCCCTGCTCGACGCGGACGTCGCGCTCGAGGTCGTCAAGGCCTTCACCGCCTCGGTGCGGGAACGTGCGCTCTCGGACGAGGTCAACAAGGCGCTCAACCCCGCGCAGCAGGTCGTCCAGATCGTCAACGAGGAACTCGTCGGCATCCTCGGCGGCCAGCAGCGCCGACTCGAGTTCGCGAAGCGACCGCCGACCGTGATCATGCTCGCGGGCCTCCAGGGCGCCGGCAAGACGACGCTCGCGGGCAAGCTCGGCAAGTGGCTCAAGAAGGACGGCCACACGCCGATGCTCGTCGCGGCGGACCTCCAGCGTCCCAACGCCGTGCAGCAGCTCCAGGTCGTGGGCGAGCAGGCCGGCGTGCACGTGTTCGCTCCCGAGCCCGGCAACGGCGTCGGCGACCCGGTCAAGGTCGCGAAGAACGCGATCAAGGCCGCGGTCGACCAGCAGTACGACACCGTCATCGTGGACACCGCCGGTCGACTCGGTGTCGACGCCGAGCTCATGAAGCAGGCGGCGAACATCCGCAAGGCCGTCGACCCGGACGAGGTCCTGTTCGTCATCGACGCGATGATCGGTCAGGACGCCGTCGCGACCGCTCGCGCCTTCCAGGAGGGCGTCGACTTCACCGGTGTCGTCCTGTCCAAGCTCGACGGCGACGCCCGCGGTGGTGCGGCCCTGTCGGTCGCCAGCGTCACGGGCCGCCCGATCATGTTCGCGTCCACGGGCGAGGGGCTCGACGACTTCGAGCCGTTCCACCCGGACCGCATGGCGAGCCGCATCCTCGACCTCGGCGACATCCTGTCGCTCATCGAGCAGGCGCAGTCCGCGTTCGACGAGGACGAGGCGCGCAAGGTCGCCGAGAAGATCGCGACCGACTCGTTCACGCTGAACGACTTCCTCGCGCAGATGCAGCAGCTCCGCAAGGCCGGCTCGATCAAGGGCATGCTCGGCATGCTCCCGGGCGCCAAGGGCATGCGCGAGGCGCTCGACAACTTCGACGAGAGCGAGATCGTCCGGACCGAGGCGATCATCCAGTCGATGACGAAGCAGGAGCGCGAGCTCCCGAAGCTCCTCAACGGCTCGCGTCGACTCCGCATCGCGAAGGGTTCCGGCACCACGGTGACCGAGGTCAACGCGCTCGTCAACCGCTTCGAGCAGGCAGCGAAGATGATGCGCACCGTCGCCCGTGGTGGCGTGCCGCAGATGCCGGGCATGGGGCCGATCCCGGGCATGCACGGCGGCAAGAAGAAGCAGCAGCAGGGCGGCGCCAAGAAGAAGAAGGTCGGCAACCCCGCCAAGCGCGCGGCGCTCGCGTCGGGTGCGGCGGCCCAGCCGCAGCAGCAGGCACCCACCGGGTCCGGTCTCGGACTCGGCGGTCCGAAGGGCGGCAAGGCGCCCACCGAGGAAGAGCTGGCCAGCCTGCAGAAGTTCCTCGGCCGCTAGACGCGACCCATGACGGACGGGAGGCCCGGTACCAGCTGGTACCGGGCCTCCCGTCCGTTCCGTGGTGTCGTCTAGAGCGACTCCCGCAGCTCCGTCACCAGGTGGCGGACCACCGCGCGGAGGTCCCCGCCGTTCTCCTGCGCCACCCGCAGCTGCCGCTGGTACGACGCGCCGTCGGCGATCATCGTGTCCAGGTGGTGCAGCTCCTGCTGGCAGCCCAGCCGGCCGGCGATCGGGTCGAGCCGCTGAACCAGGTCGTGGACCTCGTCGGTGACCAGGCGCTCGTGGCCGGCGGCGTCGGTGATGATCTCGGCCTCCATGCCGTATCGGGCCGCGCGCCACTTGTTCTCGCGGATGAACCACGGCTGCATCGACGGCAGCGTCTCGCCGCGGTCGAGGCGGTCCGAGAGTGCGGTGACGAGGCACTGGACGAACGCGGTCACGGCACCGACCTCGTGGAGGGTCGAGATGCCGTCGGACACGCGGTTCTCGAGCGTCCCCCACCCCGGCGACGGGCGGATGTCCCAGCGCAGGTCCTTGAACCCGTCGATCACACCGGTCTTCGTCAGGTCGTCGACGACGGTCTCGAAGCCGGTCCAGTCGTCGATGCCCGGCGGCAGGCCGCCGGTGGGGAGCTGCTGGAACATGAGGGCACGGTTCGAGGCGTACCCGGTGTCGGTCCCGCCCCAGAACGGGCTCGACGCGGTGAACGCCTGCAGGTGCGGGACGTACGCGAGCATCGCGTTCATGATCGGGACCGCCTTGTCGCGGTCGTCGATCCCCACGTGCACGTGCACGCCCCAGATGAGCATCTGCCGACCCCACCAGCGCGTGCGGTCGATCAGCGTGGTGTAGTGCTCGCTGTCCGCCGTGATCTCCTGCTGGTCCCACTGCGCGAACGGGTGGGTGCCGGAGCACATCACCTGCGCGTCGAGCGGTTCGGCGGCGTCGATCACCTCGCCGATGATGCCCGCGAGCTCGCTCGTCGCCCCACCGACGGTGTCGTGCACCCCCGTGACCACCTCGACGGTGTTCGTGAGGAGTTCCTCGGTCACCCGGTCGGGATCGCCGAGGCGCTCCTGCACGGCGGAGAGCACGGCGGGGGCACGGGGCGCGAGGTCGCCGGTGCCGCGGTCGACCAGCGGGAGCTCCCACTCGACGCCGAGGGTCGACGGGCGGGACTCGGTGAAGCGGATGTCCATGGGGCCATCCTGCCCGTCGGCTTGGAGGGTCGGCACAAGGAGTTCGGTCCCGGGCACGTCGTCCGGCAGAGTGGTCGCCATGAGCAGCGTTGCCGTGCCCGACCTCGCAGTCCTCTCCTCGTCCTGGAACCTCGGACCGCTCCACCTGCGGAACCGGGTGGTGATGGGGTCGATGCACACCGGGCTCGAGGTCCTCGACGACGGCGGTGCCGCGATGGCCGCGTTCTACCGCGAGCGCGCGGCGGGCGGCGTCGGCTGCATCGTCACCGGCGGGATCGCGATCAGCGACGAGGCCCGTGGTGGTCCGGACTTCGCGGTGTTCGGCAGCGGGGGCGCGGACGAACGGTTCCGGGTCGCCGTCGCGGCCGTGCACGACGAGGGCGGAGCCGTGCTCGCCCAGCTCTTCCACGCCGGCCGGTACGCCCTCGCGAACGGCCTGGTCGACCGGTACGGCCGACCCCAGCGCGTGGTGGCTCCGTCGGCGCTGCCGTGGGCGGCGGCGCGCGGGGTCCAGCCGATCGCGCTCACCGACGCCGAGGTCCGCCGGACGATCGACGACTTCGCCGCCGCCGCCCGGTCTGCCGCGGCGATCGGCTTCGACGGCGTCGAGATCATGGCGTCCGAGGGCTACCTGGTCAACCAGTTCCAGTCGCCGCTGACGAACCTCCGCGACGACGACTGGGGTGGGGACGCCGAGCGACGCCGCCGCTTCGCGATCGAGGTCGTCCGGGCCGTCCGCACCGCCGTGCCCGACCTGGCCGTCACGATCCGGCTGTCCGGTGCCGACCTCATGCCCGGGTCGACGACGGACGCCGAGGTCGACGCGCTCGTGCACGACCTGCTGCCGCTGGGCCTCGACGGGATCTCGGTCGGCATCGGTTGGCACGAGTCGCGCACGCCGACCGTGCAGGCCGCGGTGCCGCACGGCGCGTGGCTGGCGTACGCCGAGCGGGTCGCGGGCGTGGTCCGCGAGTCCGCGCACCCCGAGGTGCAGGTGATCGCGTCGAACCGGATGACCGACCTGCGCGACGGCGAGGCGGTGCTCCGCGGCGGGCAGGTCGACGCCGTCGCGCTCGCCCGTCCGTTCCTCGCGGACCCGGACATCGTCCGCCGGTCGCTCGACGGTCGCTTCGACCTGGTGAACACCTGCATCGGCTGCAACCAGGCGTGCCTCGACCGCTCCATCGTCGGACGGCCCGTGTCCTGCCTCGTGAACCCCCGCGTCGGCCGCGAGCTGACCATGCCGCTCCGGCCGACCGTCGAGCCGAAGCGCGTCGACGTGGTCGGCGGTGGCCCGGCCGGGCTGGCCGCCGCGGTGGACGCCGCGCGGCGCGGGCACGCCGTGACGCTGTGGGAGGCGACCGACGCCCTCGGCGGGCAGTTCGCCCTGGCCGCGGCGATCCCCGGCAAGGAGGACTACGCCGCGACCGTCCGGGCGGCGCGGGCCGAGCTCGACGACCGCGGGGCGACCGTGCACACCGGCCGTGCCGCCACCGTCGCCGACCTGCTCGACAGCGACGCCGTGGTGCTCGCGGCAGGGGTCGTGCCCCGCGTGCTGGACGTCCCGGGCGCCGAGCTGCCCCACGTGGTGTCCTACGAGGACGCCCTGCGCGACGGGGTCCCGCCCGGCACCGTCGCGGTGGTCGGCGGCGGCGGCATCGGGGTCGACACGGCGGCCTTCCTGGTCGAGTCGCCCGACGAGGCGGTGCGCGCGGCGGAGTTCGCGGCGCGCTGGGACGTCTCCGTCGCCGACGACCTGGTCGGCGACGTCCCGCAACGGCTTCCCGCGGTGGCACGGACGCTCCGCCCCGGCGCCGACGTCACGGTGCTCCGTCGGTCCGGGAAGTTCGGCCAGGGGATCGGCATCACCTCGCGCTGGGTGGCGGTCGGACGACTGCGGGACGCCGGGGTGCGGATGGTCGGCGGGGTGCAGGAGTACCTGCGCATCGAGCCCGGGACGCTGTGGATCCGGGACGAGGACGGTCGGGAGACCGCGGTACCGGCCGACCACGTCGTCGTGTGCGCCGGGCAGGAACGTGCACCCGCGGTCGAGGGCGACGAGGCCGAGGACGCGTCGGGGGTCGCCGTCGCAGGGGGAGGGCTCGCACCGGGCCTGGCTGCCGCGGGGGTGCCGTACGCCGTCGTCGGCGGTGCCCGGGACGCCAGGAGCGTCGACGCGGTCCGTGCCACGAGCGAGGCGATCGAGGCCGTGCGCGCCCTCGCACCGTGACGACACGGCGGCCACGGCGCGTCCCGGCTCGCTTCTCCGGCGGAAACCTGCAAGAATGAACGGTCGAATCGCGTCTGCTCGACCCTCTATCCAGCAGGTCGCGACTTCCTTCGAGCTTCCACCGCGCGTGCCCCCACGCCCGCGGTTCCGGTTCAACCACAACAACACGCAACAGGAGTAATTGTGGCTGTCAAGATCCGTCTCAAGCGTCTCGGCAAGATCCGTGCGCCCTACTACCGCATCGTCGTCGCCGACTCGCGCACCAAGCGCGACGGTCGTGTGATCGAGGAGATCGGTCAGTACCACCCGACCGAGGAGCCCTCGGTCATCAAGATCGAGTCCGAGCGTGCGCTCTACTGGCTCGGCGTCGGCGCGCAGCCGACCGAGCAGGTCGCGGCGCTCCTCAAGCTCACCGGCGACTGGGGCAAGTTCAAGGGCGAGGGCAACACCGAGTCCACCGTCAAGGTCGCCGAGCCGAAGCAGGCCTTCGTCGCGGACACCGCCAAGAAGGCCGTCCTGAAGCCGAAGTCGGAGAAGACGGCCCCCGCCGCCGCTCCGGCCGAGTCGGCCGACGACGCCGCCGAGACGACCGAGGCCTGATTCCTTGCTCGACTCTGCGCTGACGCACCTCGTCAAGGGGATCGTCGATCACCCGGACGACGTCCGCGTCGCCAGTTCCACCTCTGCGCGTGGCGAGGTCCTCGAGGTGCGTGTGCACCCCGAGGACCTCGGTCGCGTGATCGGTCGCGCCGGACGGACCGCAAAGGCGCTCCGCACCCTCGTCTCGGCTCTCGCCGACGGCAAGCGGGTGCGGGTCGACGTGGTCGACACCGATTCCTAGGGAGACGACCCAACTCCGGGTGGGTCGCATCACGAAGGCGCACGGGCTCAAGGGCGGCATCAAGCTCGAGCTCTACACCGACGACCCGGATCGTCGGTTCACGCCGGGGGCGGAGTTCACGCTCCAGGTCCCCTCGGACTCGCCGTGGTCGGGCAAGACCCTGACCATCGACGAGCTCCGCTGGTACAACGGCCACCCGGTCGCCTTCTTCGAGGGCGTCGCGGACCGCACTGCCGCTGAGTCCCTCGCGCGGGCGATCCTCTGGGTCGAGCAGGACGCCGACGCCGAGACCGGTGAGGACGACGCCTGGTACGACCACCAGCTGGTCGGCTTGCGCGTGCTCCGCGACGGCGTCGAGGTCGGTACGGTCGCCCGCGTCGACCACCTGCCCGCGCAGGACCTGCTCGCGATCGACACCCCGTCGCGCGGCGAGGTCCTGGTGCCGTTCGTCTCGGCGATCGTGCCGACGGTCGACACCACGGCCGGGACCGTCACGGTGACGCCCCCGACGGGACTGTTCGAGGACCCCGAGGACACCTCGCGGCCCGAGACGGTCACGCCGACCGACCGCGAGGGCTGATCGTGCGCATCGACATCGTCACGATCTTCCCGGAGTTCTTCTCCGTCCTCGACGTCTCGCTGCTCGGCAAGGCCCGCTCGGACGGGCTGCTCGACGTGCACGTGCACGACCTGCGGCACTGGACGACCGACCGGCACCGCACGGTCGACGACACCCCGTACGGCGGTGGCGCGGGCATGGTGATGAAGCCCGAGCCGTGGGCGCAGGCGCTGTCGTCGATCCTGCGCGAGGACGGTTCGTCGACGCTCGTCGTCCCCACGCCGGCCGGCACCCCCTTCCGTCAGCCGATCGCCCGGTCGCTCGCGTCCGAGCACGACCACCTCGTGTTCGCCTGCGGGCGGTACGAGGGCATCGACGCCCGCGTGTTCGCGTGGGCTGCCGAGCGGTGCTCGGTCGTCGAGCTCTCGCTCGGTGACTACGTGCTGAACGGCGGCGAGGTCGCGGCCATGGCGATGATCGAGGCGGTCGGCCGTCTCGTCCCCGGGGTCGTCGGCAACCCGGAGTCGCTCGTCGAGGAGTCCCACGAGGACGGCCTGCTCGAGTACCCGTCGTACACGAAGCCGGCACTCTGGCGTGACCTCGAGGTGCCGGACGTCCTGCTCAGCGGGCACCACGCGCGCGTCGCCGCCTGGCGGCACGAGCAGCAGGTGGAGCGGACCCGTCGCGTCCGCCCGGACCTGCTGCCCGACGCGTAGCGCCGGCCGCATCGCCGCGGTGCCGGCGCCTCCGGCAGTGGTGCTCCGCGCCGTTCCGGTCGCACGACGTGCCGCCGGCGCACGTTCCGGTCGCGCGACGTGCCGCCGGGCTGGATCGTGAGCGGCAGGTCGCGCGACGAGGGCGCCCGCGTCCCGACGGATGGATGGACGAACGGACGGGAGGCGCGGGGCGGGGTCGCGCCGCGCCTCCCGGCCGTCAGGCGGTCGCCTCGGTGCGCTGGGCGCGTCGCAGGGTGAGCACCTCGGGACCGTCGTCGGTGACCGCCACGGTGTGCTCGACGTGCGCGGCACGGGATCCGTCGACGCTCTTCAGCGTCCAGCCGTCCTCGTCCTGCACGAGTTCGTCGGTGCCCTGCATGAGCCACGGCTCGATCGCGACCACGAGGCCCGTGCGGAGCTTCAGGCCGCGGCCGGGGCGGCCGTCGTTCGGCACGTGCGGGTCACCGTGCATCGTGCGGCCGACGCCGTGCCCACCGAACTGCGTGTTGACGCTGTAGCCGGCGTCCTTCGCCACCCTGCCGATGGCGTAGGAGACGTCGCCGAGCTTGTTGCCCGGTCGGAACTGCTCGATGCCGGCCAGCAGCGCGCGCTCGACCGTCCCGACGAGTCGCTGGTCCTCGTCGCGGGCCGTGCCCACCTGCACCGTGACGGCGGAGTCCGCCACCCAGCCGTCGACGCTCGCGGCGAAGTCCAGGCTGACGAGGTCGCCGTCGACGAGCACGCGGTCGTACGGCAGGCCGTGCAGGGCCGCGTCGTTCACCGACGTGCACAGGTTCCGGCCGAAGGGGGAGTTGCCGAACGAGGGGTGGTAGTCGACGTAGCAGCTCACGGCGCCACGGTCGGCGATCATCCGAGCGGCCACGCGGTCGAGGTCGAGCAGGTTCACGCCCACGTCGACGGTCTCGAGCAGCTCGTCGAGGACGTCGGCGACGAACCGTCCGGCGGCGCGCAGGCCCTCCAGCTCGGCGGGGGTGCGGAGTTCGATCATGCGTCCATCCTGGTCGTTTTGCGAGCGGGCTTCCCTGTGGCATGATGGACCGCTGTGCCCTGGCTGGACTCTGCCACGGGGGAGTCGCCGATTCCGGGCACGCACACTTCTTTCCACACACCGATCCGCGGCGACCCGTGCGCGTCCGCAGAGAGTGAACGAACATGCAGCTCCTCGACCACGTCGACGCAGCGTCCCTGCGCACCGACGTCCCGGACTTCCGCCCCGGCGACACCATCAAGGTGCACGTCAACATCATCGAAGGCACGCGCTCGCGTGTCCAGGTGTTCCAGGGTGTCGTCATCGCCCGCCAGGGCCACGGCCTCGGCGAGACCTTCAAGGTCCGCAAGGTGAGCTTCCAGGTCGGCGTCGAGCGCTGGTTCCCGGTGCACTCGCCGATCATCGACCACATCGAGGTCGTCACCCGCGGTGACGTCCGTCGCGCGAAGCTCTACTACCTGCGCGAGCTCCGCGGCAAGGCGGCCCGCCGCAAGATCAAGGAGAAGCGCGACGCCTGATCGCCTTCACAGTGAGGGCCCGCGAGCCGGGTTCCACTGGACGCCCCCCGCCGATGTACGGTTGTGCATCGACGGGGGGCTTTCCCGTTGTGCGCGCTCCACGGAGCGCAGGGTCTTCCACGTCCGACGAGTGCGGGTGTGGGTCGGCACGCTGGTCGAGCGTGCATGTGAACGAGAGCGGACATGACGGACACCACCGAAGGATCGGGACGCCGCCCACGGGCTGAGCACAAGGGCAACGGCGTCCTGACGTTCCTGCGGGACCTCGTCATCATCTTCCTCGCGGCACTGCTCGTCTCGTTCCTCGTCAAGACGTTCCTGATCCGGTCGTTCTACATCCCGTCGGAGTCGATGGAGAACACCCTGCAGGTGAACGACCGGGTGATCGTCAACGAGCTCGTGCCGGACGTGGTGTCGCTCAAGCGCGGTGACGTCGTGGTCTTCAAGGACCCGGGCGGCTGGTTGACCGGCACGAACGTGCCGGGCGTCGCGCCGACCACGCAGCCGGCGAAGGCGATCGACTGGCTCCTCACCCAGGTCGGTCTCGGGACCGGCGACAGCGACGACCACCTCATCAAGCGGGTCATCGGCCTGCCGGGGGACAAGGTCACGTGCTGCAACGACCTCGGGCAGATGTCCGTGAACGGCGTGCCCATCAAGGAGCCGTACACGCTGCTGCCGAGCGGCGCCCCGGCGTCGGCCGACCCGTTCTCGGTGACCGTCCCCGAGGGCACGATCTGGGTGATGGGCGACAACCGCAACGACTCGAAGGACTCGCGCTACAACCGCGACACCCCGTCGAAGGGCTTCGTGCCGCTGTCGGACGTCACCGGCAGGGCGTTCGTCATCTCGTGGCCCACGAGCCGCTGGACGTGGCTCGACGACTACCCCGACGTGTTCGCGGGTGTGGAGGAGAAGGACCGGTGACCCCGGTCCGGCCATCGCTCCGGGTCGAGAAGAAGCTGCTCGGCTCCGGTCGCGTGACCGTGATCGGCATGGACGAGGTCGGCCGTGGGGCGATCGCCGGTCCGGTGGCCGTCGGGGTCGCGGCGGTGACGATCGACATCGGACGCGTGCCCCAGGGGCTCGCCGACTCGAAACTGCTGTCAGCCGCTCGGCGCACCGAGCTCGAGCCCGTCGTCCGACGGTGGGCACGGACCGCCGTGGGCATGGCGACGGCGGACGTGGTCGACCAGCAGGGGATCGTCCCCGCGCTCGGCCAGGCCGGTGCGGCGGCGCTCGGCGCGCTCGTCGACGACGGGCTGTGCCTCGACGACGCCGTCGTGGTGCTGGACGGCTCGTTCGACTGGTTGTCCCGTGCCGTCCCCACAGCACTGGTCCCGTCCGCCCGGCCGCTCGACGTCGTGGTGCGCGTGAAGGCGGACCGCGACTGCGCCTCCGTCGCCGCAGCGTCCGTGGTGGCGAAGGTCGAGCGCGACGCCCTGATGGTCGCTGCGCACGAGGGGGCTCCGCACTACGGGTGGGCGTCGAACAAGGGGTACGGGTCCACGGCGCACTACGACGGGATCCGGTCCGTCGGGGCGCACGCGCTGCACCGGAAGAGCTGGCTGCACCAGGCGTCGAGCGTCGCCCTGGACGGGTTCGACGAGCTGGCCGTCACCGGCTGACCCACCTCGTCGTCCATCGTCGGTCGGCTCGCCGTAGACTGTGCGGGCGATGGATGACGACGAATTCGACGACTACGACCGCGAGGTCGAACTTGCCCTGTACCGCGAGTACCGCGACGTCGTGTCGCAGTTCCGGTACGTGGTCGAGACCGAGCGGCGGTTCTACCTGGCGAACGAGGTCGACCTCGTCCGCCGTGACACCGAGCACGACTTCTACTTCGAGCTCACGATGAACGACGTGTGGGTGTGGGACGTCTACCGTTCCGACCGGTTCGTGAAGTCCGTGCGTGTCCTCACGTTCAAGGACGTGAACGTCGAGGAACTCACGTCGCGGGAACTCGAACTGCCCAAGGAACTCGCACTCGACGAGTGATCCACAGCTTTTCTGGAATTGCGACTCGGGCTTCTTCCGACGACATTCCCGCAATTGTCGCGCTACGGTGGTGGTGAAGCTTTTCCCGTGACCCACCGTCACGGGGATCACGACCCCTCGACCCAGGAGCACGACATGGCACAGAAGGTCACCGTCCAGCTCGTCGACGACCTCGACGATTCGCCCATCGCCGCCGGCGAAGGCCGCACCGTGGAATTCGCGTTCGACGGTTCGAACTACGAGATCGACCTGTCCGACGACAACGTGGACAAGTTCCGCGAAGCGATCTCGGACTACGTCGCAGCGGCACGGAAGGTCTCCGGTCGTCGTTCCGGTGGCAGCAGTGGTTCCGCGCCGAAGTCCGCACCCAAGCGCGGGAACTCCGAGGAACTCGCGAAGATCCGCGACTGGGCGAAGGAGAACGGTTACGAGGTCTCGAGCCGCGGCCGTATCTCGACCCAGGTGCAGGAAGCGTACGCAGCCGCGCACTGACGCACGACCTCACGAGACCCCGGATGTCCTGACGACATCCGGGGTCTCGTCATTCCTGCACAACATTTCCATCACGAGTGCTCATCCACAGTTCCGCCATCCGACCGACGGCGCCGGTTGCATTGCCGCATCGTCGTCGGTGGAGGCAACGACATGGAACGACGAACACTGGGGCAGTACGGCGAGGACCGCGCGGTGGAATGGCTCACGGCGCGCGGGTACCGATTGGTGGAACGGAACTGGCGGTGCGCACGCGGCGAGGTCGACGTGGTCGCCTGGCACGGGCGGACACTCGTGTTCATCGAGGTCAAGACGCGAGCGGGCACGGCGACCGGGCACCCGTTCGAGGCGATCACCACGGCGAAGACCGCGCGCCTCCGACGGCTGGTGCCGATGTGGTTCGCGGCGCATCCCGACACGCACGCCCCGGCGGTCCGTCTCGATGCGCTGGCGGTGCACGTGGCCGGTGACCGGCACGGCATCGAGCACCTGACGGGGATCCTGTGACCGGCATCGGTCGGTCCGCCGCGGTCGCCCTGCTCGGCGTGACCGGACGGCGGATCGAGGTCGAGGCGCACCTGACGAGCCAGCTGCCCGCCTTCAGCATCATCGGGCTGCCGGACACCTCGTTGGGCGAGGCCCGAGAGCGGGTCCGGGCCGCAGCGGCGAACGCGGGGGCGCCCCTGCCGGCCCGGCGGATCACGGTCAACCTGACGCCGGCGGCGATCCCGAAGCGCGGATCGGGCTTCGACCTGGCGATCGCCATGGCGGTGCTCGCCGGTGCGGACGTCGCGCCCTGCGTGAGCGAACGGGTCGTGTACATCGGGGAGCTCGGGCTCGACGGGCGACTCCGGCCCGTACCCGGGGTCGTGCCGATGCTGCTCGCGGCACGGGACGCCGGAGCCGAGCGGGTGGTGCTCCCCACGGGGAACGCCGAGGAGGCCCGGTTCGTGCGCGGTGTGGACGTCCGCGCCGTGGACTCGCTCCGTGCCGCCGCGATCGACGCCGGGGCGCTCCTCCCGCCGGTCGAGGTCGACCCGGTCGCCGCGCCGCCGGTCCTCCCCGAGCGATCACCCGTCGCCGAGCTGGCCGAGGTCGTGGGCAACCCCACCGGCGTCCGTGCCCTCGTCGCGGCGGCCGCCGGCGGACACCACGCCCTGCTCGTGGGACCGCCGGGCGCCGGCAAGACGATGCTCGCGGAACGGCTGCCGGGCCTGCTGCCGGACCTCGACGACGACGCGGCGCTCGAGGTCGCGGCGGTGCGGTCGGTCGCCGGGCACGGGGTCGCATCGTGGACCACGAGACCTCCGTGGGAGGCCCCGCACCACTCGGCGTCCGCGGTGTCCCTCATCGGTGGCGGCTCCGGCACGGTCCGACCGGGCGCCGTCTCGCGCGCGACTCAGGGCGTGCTGTTCCTCGACGAGGCCCCGGAGTTCCCGCGCGCGGTGCTCGACGCGCTGCGACAGCCCCTGGAGTCCGGACGGATCACGGTGCACCGGGCCGCCGGCGCCGCCGAGTTCCCCGCACGCTGTCAGGTCGTGCTCGCGGCGAACCCGTGTCCGTGCGGCAACGCCGGCTCGATGCGGCAACCGTGCGAGTGCGCGCCGGCCACCGTCCGCCGGTACCTCGGCCGCATGTCCGGGCCGTTGCTCGACCGCATCGACATCCGGGTGCGCGTGCCGCGGGTGACCACCGGCCTGATCCGCGGTGAGGACGGCACGACGCCCAGCACGGCGCAGGCTCGAGCGACCGTCGAGGCGGCACGCCACTCGATGCGCACCAGGCTCGTCGGTACGGGGTGGACCCGGAACGCCGAGGTGTCGGGGGCGTGGCTCCGCGGCCCCGGGCGGGTGGACCGGCGGGCGACGACGGCGCTCGACCAGGCGCTCGACCTCGGCACGCTGACGATGCGCGGCTGGGACCGGACGATGCGCCTCGCCTGGACGCTCGCGGACCTGCAGGGGGACGACCGGCCGGGCGAACGGCACGTGCGCGAGGCCCTCGCCCTCCGGAGTGCGCTGTGACCGGGGCGCCCGACCTGCTCGAGACGGTCGCGGTGCTCCTCGGTCGGGCTGGGGCCGACGCGGTGGACCCGGTGGAGGCAGCGGCGCGCGTGGCGTGGTCGGCCGTCGTGGAGCCGGGGGACGCGGTGGCGGGGATGCTCGTCCAGGGACTCGGGGCCGAGCGCTCGTTCGCGCTCGTCCGGTCGGCGTGCGACGACGGACCCGTTGGCCTGCTCGACTCCTGCATCGACCGGGGTGTCCCGGGGGCTGAGTCCCCGGCACCCTTCGCCCGCACGCTGCGGGTCGCCCTCGAGCGCTGGCGCCCACGGCTCGCCCGGGTCGACGTGCTGACGACGCTCGAGGCCGCGCGCGCGGTCGGTGCGCGGCTCGTCGTGCCGGGCACGGCCGGGTGGCCCACCGGCGTCGACGACCTCGGGCCGCACGCGCCCGTCGTGCTCTGGACGCGGTCGGGGCGTCGGGCCTCCGGTCCTGCCCTGGCCGTCGTCGGTTCGCGGGCGAACACCGTCGCAGGGGCCGAGGCGACCGCGGAGATCGCCTCGGCGGCCGCCGACGCCGGGTGCACGGTGGTGAGCGGTGGGGCCTACGGCATCGACGCGACCGCGCACCGGGTCGCGGTCGCGGCGGGCACGCCGACGGTGGCGGTCCTGGCCGGCGGGATCGACCAGCTCTACCCGACGGGCAACGTCGAACTGCTGCGGAACGTCGCACGGCAGGGCAGCCTGCTGGCCGAGTCCCCGCCGGGTACCCGGCCGACACGGTGGCGGTTCCTCGCACGGAACCGACTGATCGCGGCGCTGGGTGCGGCGACCGTCGTGGTCGAGGCCGGGGCCCGCTCGGGCGCGTTGAACACGGCGCACCACGCTGCGCAGCTCGGCCGACCCGTGTTCGCCGTCCCGGGGGCGTTCTCGTCGTCGGCGTCGGTCGGGTGCCACCGTCTCGTGGCGCAGGGGCGTGCTCAGATCGTCGTGGGTCCGGGCGACCCCGTCGAGGCCGTCGTCGGACGACGCGGATCCGGGCGAGGACACCCGTCGAGGGACGGTGGGCCGACGTGCGCCGACGAGCCGATCGGTGGTCGGCAGGACCCCGAGGTGGTCCGGGTCCTGGACGCATTGGGACGGCGGGCGCTCGGCGAGCAGGAGATCGCCGTGCGCTCGGGCATGGCGGCGGGTGCGGTGGCGGACGCGCTCGCGCTGGCCGAACTGCAGGGGCTCGTCACGCACACCGTCGGCGGGTGGACCAGGTCGTGACGGCGCCGGACGCTTACCCTGGGGCCCGTGGCGGAGCAGACGGACGGGCGACTCGTGGCGGCGGTGGAGTCGTTCCTCGACCACGTCCGTGGCGCCCGGGGCCTGAGCGACCAGACCGTCCGTGCCTACGCGAACGACCTCGACCAGCTGGTGCAGTTCGCCGACGAGCGGCGGATCGCCGCCACCGCGGACCTCGGTCTCGAGGTGCTCCGCGACTGGCTGTGGGAAGCGGACCGACGCGGGCTCGCCCGGTCCACGATCGCGCGCCGGTCGTCGTCGGTGCGGGCGTTCACCCGCTGGGCCAGCGAGACCGGTCTGCTCGACACCGACCCCGGCGCCCGGCTGCGCGCGCCGAAGGGGGCGGGGCACCTGCCGCGCGTCGTGTCGACCGACCAGGTCCGGACGGTGCTCGACGGACTCGCGGCTCGGGCGGACACGGACGACCCTGCTGCGCTCCGCGACCTGGCGGTCGTCGAACTGCTCTACGCCGCGGCGATCCGGGTGAGCGAGCTCGTCGGCATCGGCGTCGAGGACGTCGACCGAGACCGCCTGACCGTGCGAGTGCTCGGCAAGGGCGGCAAGGAACGGGTGGTGCCGTTCGGCGTGCCCGCAAGGGACGCGCTCGAGGCCTGGCTCGGACGGGGTCGCCCGGTCCTCGCTGCGCGCGCTGCCGAGCGGTCACCGGCCCCCGCCCGGCAGTCGGACACCTCCCCGCAGCCGGACCCCTCCGAGCAGCAGGTGCAGCGCTCCGGCGGGCCCGCGCTCTTCCTCGGCGACCGGGGTGGCCGACTCGGGGTCCGCAGCGTGTACCGGGTGGTCGCTCGAGCGCTCGGAGACCTGCCGGGCGCGGGTCCGAGCGGGCCGCACACCTTCCGGCACACCGCGGCGACGCACCTGCTCGACGGGGGAGCGGACCTCCGGGCCGTGCAGGAGCTCCTCGGGCACGCGAGCCTCGGGACGACGCAGATCTACACGCACGTCTCGTCCGCCCGGCTCCGGGAGGTCTACCGAACGGCGCACCCCCGCGCTTGACGGCGAACGGCCGGGCGGGAGTCCCGACGCCGTTCCGCCGCACGGCCTCGCTGCCTCGCGGCCTCCGGCACGTCACCCCGGCCACGCTGACTCCGGGAGCAGGACCGGCCAGGCAGCCGGCGACAGGAACCGCAGCGGATCGACGTAGCGACCCTCGACCCGTGCGCCGAGGTGCAGGCACGGATCGGCGGCGGGACAGTGTCCGACCGTGACGACACCGACCACCATCCCCTGCTGGACGGCGTCGCCCGTCGCCACCGAGGGTTCGACGGAGTCCAGCGTGCTCACGAGGCCCTCCCCGTGGTCGATCGTCACGACGCCCCTGCCGGCGACCTGCCCGGCGAACGACACCGTGCCGTCCGCCACCGCGACCGCAGGGGTACCGACGGACGTTGCCAGGTCGATGCCGCGGTGCCCGGGCGCGTAGTCGTCCGCGGGTGCCTCGATCGGTCGGACCACCTCGCGCGTGCCCGTCGGCCAGACCCACGGCGCCGGAGCGACGTCCTCGCTCGCCACGATCGTTCCGGCCGACCGGTCAGCCTCGTCGGACGTCGCCGGGTGCCCCGACAGGAACGCACTCGCGAGCGCGACCACGAGCGCGACCACGAGCGGACCCGCGAGTGCGACCAGGAGTGCGACCGCGAGGACGAGGAGCCCACCCGGCCGCCCGGGCCGAGGGAGGAGCGGTGACCGTCTCATGTGACGAGGGTCGTCGAGACGCACCCGGGCACGGGCGGCGGCAGGCCGGTCTGGGGACGGTGCCCGCTGCCTCCAGGGCTGTGCAGGGACGGCTGTCGGACGGCGCCGCGCCGCACCACGTCCCCTCGCGGTACCGGCTGCGACACGACACGCGTCGATCGACGCGTGCAACGTCGGCGAACCCGTGCGATCCACGGCGACCCCAGAACGCGTCCAACCCCGCATGCCGCGCCGCGCCGCGCCCCCGCTGCGCCCCGATGTGCCCCGCGAGCCGCCAGCGAGTACAGTCGGGGCCGCTCCGGAACACGCAACGCCGCTCGGACGGCGAACCAGCCGACCGCCGGGGCACCGTGCGCCACCCAGCACGGCGGCAAGAACCTGGAGCACCGTGTCGAACACGTCCACCCAGCACGGCGAGGACCGTGCGTTCAAGGGGAAGGTCACCCTGTTCGCCATCGCGGCGGCAGTCGGCGGCTTCCTCTTCGGATTCGACTCCTCCGTCATCAACGGAGCCGTCGACGCGATCAAGGGCGAGTTCGGCCTGTCCGAGGCCGCCAGCGGCTTCGCGGTCGCCTCCGCGCTCATCGGCTGTGCCTTCGGTGCCTACTTCGCCGGTCGCCTGGCCGACCGCTGGGGCCGGACGCGCGTCATGTTCTGGGCAGCGGTGCTGTTCTTCGTCAGCTCGATCGGCTCCGCCTTCGCGTTCGCGACCTGGGACCTCGTCATCTGGCGTCTCGTCGGTGGCCTCGGCATCGGTACCGCGTCGGTGATCGCCCCCGCGTACATCTCCGAGGTCTCCCCGAAGGCGATCCGCGGCCGACTGGCGTCCTTCCAGCAGCTCGCCATCACGCTCGGCATCTTCGCCGCCCTGCTCTCCGACCAGCTCTTCGCGGTGACCGCCGGTGGCGCCTCGGAGCAGGTCCTCGGCCTCGCCGCCTGGCGATGGATGTTCCTCGTCGGTGTCGTGCCGTCCGTCGTCTACGGCGTGCTCGCGATCACCCTGCCGGAGTCCCCGCGCTTCCTGCTCTCGAAGGGCCGTGCCGACGACGCCCGTGAGGTCATGGGCAAGATCGTCCCGCGTGACACCGTGAACACGAGCCTGGAGGAGATCCAGGACGGCATCAAGAAGGAGGCCAACGAGAAGAAGGGCTCCATCCGGGGCAACCGCTTCGGCCTGCAGCCCATCGTCTGGGTCGGCATCATCCTCGCCGTGCTGCAGCAGTTCGTCGGCATCAACGTGATCTTCTACTACTCGACGACCCTCTGGCAGGCGGTCGGGTTCAAGGAGAGCGACTCGTTCCTCATCTCGACGATCACGTCGATCGTCAACGTCGCCGTCACGTTCATCGCGATCTTCACCGTGGACAAGCTCGGCCGGAAGCCGCTGCTCGTGGCGGGCTCGTCGGGCATGTTCGTCTCGCTCACGATGGTCGCGATCGCGTTCTCGCAGGCCACGATCGTGGACGGCGCGCCGAGCCTGCCCGGCTCCTGGGGCATCATCGCGCTGATCTTCGCGAACCTGTTCGTGGTCTCCTTCGGCGCCACCTGGGGTCCGCTCATGTGGGTCCTGCTCGGCGAGATGTTCCCGAACCGCATCCGCGCGACCGCGCTCGGCGTCGGCTCGGCCGCCAACTGGATCGCGAACTTCGTGGTCACGATCTCGTTCCCGGTGCTCTCCGGCTTCAACCTGACGGTGACCTACGGCATCTACGCCCTGTTCGCCCTGCTCTCGCTGTTCTTCGTCATCGCGAAGATCCCGGAGACGAAGGGCCGCTCCCTCGAGGAGATGGGCATCACGGCAGAGGGCGACACGGTGTCGGCGAAGTAGCGTCCACCGGCGTCACCACCTGACGGGAGGCGCGGTGCGGGTCGGACCCGCACCGCGCCTCCCGTGCGTCCCGGCTCCGTCGTGTCCCGGGCGCGGTCGTGTCCCGGGCACGGTCGTGTCCGGGCGCCGTCGTACCGGGCGCGGTCGTGTCCGGGCTCCGTCGTGTCCGGCGACGGCCTGGGCGTCCGGACCTGCTAGCATTACGACCGCAGCGCGCTCCGGCGCGCTGACTTCGCGCGTCCACAGTGCTCGTGCAACAGCAGTGCTCGTCCAACAGCAGTGCTCTCGCCACGACACGTTCCGCGGCCACCGGTCCTGCTCTCACGAGCGGGCGGCCGCGCGGACAGGGCGCCAGGGGTCACGGCCACCGGTCGCGACCGACACAACCGCAACCGTGCGCACGGCCGAACAGTCGTGTGCCGAGAACAAGGAGGGACGGCATGGCCGTCGTCACCATCCGCCAGCTGCTCGACAGCGGCGTCCACTTCGGACACCAGACCCGTCGGTGGAACCCGAAGGTGAAGCGCTTCATCCTCGCCGAGCGCTCGGGCATCCACATCATCGACCTGCAGCAGTCGCTGGCCTACATCGACCGCGCGTACGACTTCGTCAAGGAGACGGTCGCGCACGGTGGCACGATCCTCTTCGTGGGCACCAAGAAGCAGGCGCAGGGCTCCATCGCCGAGCAGGCGACCCGCGTCGGCCAGCCGTACGTCAACCAGCGTTGGCTCGGCGGTCTGCTCACGAACTTCCAGACGGTCTCCAAGCGCCTCGCGCGCATGAAGGAGCTCGAGGAGATCGACTTCGACGACACGACGAAGGGCTTCACCAAGAAGGAGCTCCTCATCAAGAAGCGCGAGCTGGACAAGCTCCACAAGACCCTCGGTGGTATCCGCAACCTCACGCGGACCCCGAGCGCGCTCTGGGTCGTCGACACCAAGAAGGAGCACCTCGCGATCGACGAGGCGCAGAAGCTCGGGATCCCGGTCATCGGCATCCTCGACACCAACTGCGACCCCGACGAGATCACCTACCCGATCCCGGGCAACGACGACGCGATCCGCTCCGTCGGTCTCCTGACCCGCATCGTCGCCGACGCCGCGGCCGAGGGCCTGAAGACCCGCCACAACGGCGGCGACGAGGAGACGGCCGAGCCGCTGGCCGAGTGGGAGCAGGAGCTCCTCTCCGGTGAGCAGGGTGGCGCGCAGGCCGCTCCGGCAGCCGAGGCCGCCCCCGCAGCCGAGGCTCCCGTCGAGGAGAACGACGCCGACGCGCAGGTCGCCGCGAAGGAGATCGGCGAGCCGATCGCCGACGAGGCCAAGAACGCCGAAGCCACCTCGGCCGAGTAGTCACCGGGGGCGCCGGGCCGGTCGGCTCGGCGCCCCTTCCCTCTCTCTCCACAACACCAGTCCAGAAAGGACTCCAGTCAATGGCCAACTACAGCCTTGCTGACGTGAAGAAGCTCCGTGAGGACCTCGGGGCCGGCATGATGGACGCGAAGAACGCGCTCGTCGAGGCCGACGGCGACTACGACAAGGCCGTCGAGCTGCTCCGCATCAAGGGCGCGAAGGCCGTCGCCAAGCGCGACGACCGTGCGACCTCCGAGGGTGTCGTCGTCGCGACGACCGAGGGTGGCGCCGCCACCGTCGTCGAGCTCGCGAGCGAGACCGACTTCGTCGCGAAGAACGAGAAGTTCACCACCCTCGCCGACAAGGTCGTGGCCGCGGTCGCCGCCGCCGGTGCGTCCGACGTCGAGGCCGGCAACGCCGCGCCGCTCGACGGCAAGACCGTCGCCGAGACGATCGACGAGGCCGCCGCCGCGCTGGGTGAGAAGCTCGCGCTGCGCACCGTCGTCCGTGTCGAGGGCGACGCCTTCGAGGTCTACCTGCACAAGACCAGCCAGGACCTGCCGCCGCAGATCGCCGTCGTCATCGCCTACGCGGGCTCCGACGCCGCCGAGGCGCGGTCGATCGCCCAGCACGTCGCGTTCGCGAACCCGACGTACCTGACCCGCGACGAGATCCCGGCCGAGGCCATCGAGAAGGAGCGCGCGACCGTCGAGGCGATCACGCGCGAGGAGGGCAAGCCGGAGGCCGCCCTGCCGAAGATCGTCGAGGGTCGCCTCAACGCGTACCGCAAGCAGGTCGCGCTCCTCGAGCAGGACTACGCGAAGGACAACAAGCTGTCCGTCGCGAAGGCCGCCGAGAACGCCGGTCTGACGATCCAGGGCTTCGCCCGCGTCAAGGTCGGCGCGTAACGAACCCGTGACGGGGCTCGGAACCACATCGGTTCCGGGCCCCGTTTTCTGCGCGCTGCGACACGCGCGGAGCCGGCCGGGAGGCACGACCTCCTCCGCCGGACCGGCTGCGGCCGGGTAGATTCCCACGAGACATTCGACGAAGGGTGCGCCACATGACGAACGAGAAGACCGGACGCCGCCGGGTCCTGCTGAAGCTGTCGGGGGAGGCGTTCGGGGCCGGGTCCCTCGGGGTGAACCCGGACGTCATCAGCACCATCGCCAAGGAGATCGCGCAGGCCGCGCAGGACGTCGAGGTGGCCATCGTGGTCGGCGGCGGCAACTTCTTCCGCGGTGCCGAGCTCTCGCAGCGCGGCATGGACCGCGGTCGTGCCGACTACATGGGCATGCTCGGCACCGTGATGAACGCGCTCGCGCTCCAGGACTTCCTGGAGCAGGCCGGAGCGGCGACCCGGGTGCAGTCCGCGATCAGCATGACCCAGGTCGCCGAGCCGTACATCCCGCGGCGCGCCGAGCGGCACCTCGAGAAGGGGCGCATCGTGATCTTCGGTGCCGGTGCGGGCCTGCCGTACTTCTCGACCGACACGGTCGCCGCCCAGCGTGCGCTCGAGATCGACGCGCACGAGGTCCTCGTGGCCAAGAACGGCGTGGACGGTGTGTACACCGCCGACCCGAAGAAGGACGCCACCGCCGAGAAGCTGCACCACGTCACGTACCAGGACGCCCTGCTGCAGGGCCTGAAGGTCGTCGACGCGACGGCGTTCTCGCTCTGCATGGACAACGGCATGCCGATGCACGTCTTCGGCATGGAGGGCGAGGGCAACGTCGCGGCCGCCATCCGCGGGGAACGCATCGGCACGGTCGTCAGCAACTGACCCGCACGCTGACTAGACTCGACGCAGTACCGAAGGAGAACCACCGTGATCAGTGATGTCCTGACCGAAGCCACCGAGAAGATGGCGAAGGCCGTCGACGTCGCCAAGGACGACTTCGCGACCGTCCGTACCGGACGCATCAACGCCGCCCTCTTCCAGAAGATCCCGGTCGACTACTACGGCACCCCGACGCCGCTCGCGCAGCTCGCGTCGCTCCAGACGCCCGAGGCACGCACGCTCATCGTCACGCCGTACGACAAGTCGGCCCTCAAGGAGATCGAACGCGCGATCGCGACGTTCCCGAACCTCGGCGCCAGCCCGTCGAACGACGGCGAGATCGTCCGCGTGACGATCCCCGAGCTCACGCAGGACCGCCGCAAGGAGTTCGTGAAGCTCGTGCGTGGCAAGGGTGAGGACCACAAGGTCGTCATCCGGAACATCCGTCGCCGCGCGAAGGACGACCTCGACGCGCTGAAGGGTGAGATCTCCGACGACGAGATCGCCCGCGGCGACAAGGACCTCGAGGCCCTGACGAAGAAGCACGTCGACCAGATCGACGACGCGCTGAAGAAGAAGGAAGCCGAACTCCTCGAGGTCTGATGCGTCTCCCCGAGCCGGGCGGCGACCGCCCCACAGAACCGCGCCCGACCGGAGCAGCCCCGACCACGAAGAAGGGGCTGCGACAGGACTTCGATGCCCGTGCCCGTGCGGCGCGCGCCGACTTCGAGGCGCAGCTCAAGCAGCGCAAGGCGGACTTCGGCGCGCGCAACGAGGCACTGACCGCCCGCACCGGCCGCAACCTGCCGGCCGCGATCGCCATCGCCCTGGCGTTCGCGGTCGTCATGCTGGGGTCACTCCTCATCTGGAAGCCGGCGTTCATGGTCGTCGCGGCCTTCCTGCTCGGGGTGGCCGTCTACGAGCTCGCGAGTGCGATGCGGTTCGCCGGGCGCGACGTGCCGCGCATCCCGAGCGTGGCCGCGGCCGTCGTCATGGTCCCGGCAGCGTTCCTCGGAGGGCAGGTCGCGGCGCTGTTCGCGATCCTCGGCGGCATTGTCCTCATCGCGGTCTGGCGGCTCGTCGAGGTCGCGATCGCGCGGGAGAAGCCGCCGGCCGGTCACGTCGCCCGCGACCTGACGAACGGCCTGTTCGTGCAGGCCTACATCACCCTGCTCGGTGCGTGCATCGTGCTGCTCTCGGCCCAGCCCCGCGGTGAGCTGTGGGTGATCGCCTTCATCCTGGTGGTCGTCGCCGTCGACACGGGTGCGTACGCCACCGGGCTCAACCTCGGCAAGCACCCGATGGCGCCGCGGATCAGCCCGAAGAAGACCTGGGAGGGCTTCGCGGGATCGGTCGCCGCGAGCATCCTGGTCGGCATCGTGGTGACCTGGCTCATGCTCGGTCTGCCCTGGTGGACCGGCATCGTCCTCGGTGTCCTCATCTCGGGCTCCGCCACGCTCGGGGACCTGACCGAGTCGATGATCAAGCGCGACCTCGGCATCAAGGACATCTCGTCGTTCCTGCCCGGGCACGGTGGGCTGCTCGACCGCATCGACAGCATCCTGCCGTCGGCGGCCGTGGCCTACGTGTTGTTCCTGGTGGTCGTCCACTGACCTGAGCGCCCGACGCCCTGTCGGACCGCGCGTCCAGGTGGCGCCATGGTCCGGTGCTGGCAGAATGTCGCCGTGGCCACGACCTTCCCCTCCGCAGACCGCAAGTCCCTCGGGTACGACGTCGACGAGGTCGAGCGGTTCCTCGAGGACGCCCGTCGTGCGTACACCGCGGGCGACACCGCTCCCGGCATCGAGGCGGCGAAGATCCGCAGGACCGCCTTCTCCATGCGCAAGGGCGGCTACTCCACGGCACACGTCGACGCCGCGCTCGAGCGCCTCGAGGACGCCTTCGCCGCTCGCGAGCGGGAGCGTGAGATCGCCGAGACGGGTCAGAAGGCCTGGTACGCCGAGGCCCGCGCCAAGGCGTCGGACGTCGTCGCGCGACTCGAGCGTCCCACCGGGCAGCGGTTCGCACGCACCAGCCCGCTCGGCACCGGCTACCACCCGAAGGACGTCGACGTCTTCGCGGAGCGGCTGGCGGGCTACTTCCGCGACGGCAAGCCGCTCAGCCTGACCGAGGTCCGGTCGGTGGTGTTCCGCCCGAAGCACGGCGGCTACCGCGAGGCGCAGGTGGACGCGCTGCTCGACGCGGTCGTCGAGGTCATGCTCGCCGTCCGCTGACGACGCGCGGGACACCGGTGCTTCTCTTCCCGTGACCGTTCCGTTATCCTGGACCCACTCATGGGCAGGCACACGGCAGACCTCAGCTCCGACCGCGGTACCCGCGAGCACCTCGACCGTCCGGTCGTCGGTGAGCGCCGCGCGGCACGCGACCGACTCCGCACGACGGGGCACTCGGTCCTCCACGCGACCCCGCGGGTCGAGACGGCAGCGCTGCCGTCGACACCGCTGGGCGCACCCGTGACGGCGCCGACCCCGGTCGCGACGTCCGCCGCACCGGAGACCGCTCCGGTCCTCGTCCGCGGACCGATCGCACCGACCGGTGCTGCAGACCCGCGCATCGTCCAGCAGCGACGCGCGGTCGCCGCACCGGCGAAGCCGAAGGCTGCCCGGACCCTCAACTCGTTCATGCGCGGACGCGCGACCATCCCGACGCTGTCGTTCTTCGCCGTCTTCGGCTTCGTCGGCGGCTCGCTGTTCAACCCGATGCAGCCCGACGTCGCCCAGGCCGCCGTCGTCGCCCCGGTGCTCGTCAAGGCGCCCGTGGAGCCGCAGCAGTTCACGGCACACGGCACGTACGCCGCGTTCGACGTGACGCGCGACGGCTACGGCGTCACGCTGCCGAAGCCCAAGGTCGAGGAGAAGCCGGCCGAAGCCACCGACGACCAGGCCGACCCGGCAGCGAAGAGCACGGCCGTCACGCCGTCGAACACGCTCGCGGCGACGGCCGCGACGCCGAACCCGGGCAGCGCGCAGGAGATCGCCCAGCAGATGGTCGCCGCACGCGGCTGGGGGAGCGAGCAGTTCAACTGCCTCGTGTCGCTGTGGAACAAGGAGTCGGGTTGGCGCGTCAACGCGTACAACCCGAGCGGTGCCTACGGCATCCCGCAGGCGCTGCCCGGCAGCAAGATGGCCACGGCCGGTGCGGACTGGCAGACGAACCCCGCGACGCAGATCACCTGGGGTCTCAACTACATCTCCGGCGTCTACGGCACCCCCTGCGGCGCGTGGGGCCACAGCCAGTCCTACAACTGGTACTGATCGGCAGTTCCGGGGTGCCGCGCAGCAACCGACCGCGGCGACCCCGTGGTCGTGGTCCCGAGCCGACCGAGGACGAGACCGGTCTCGACCGCCTCATGAGTTCGTGGAGGCGGACCGAGGTCCGTCGCGGTCGTACCTTCACCGTGCAACCGGTGTCCGCGGCGTCCGCACAGAAGGAGTACGTCTGTCCGGGCTGCGGCCTGGCCGTGCTGCCGGGTGTCGCGCACGTGGTGGTCTGGCGCGCGGACGGTGTGCTCGGGGACGACGCCGACCTGGCGTCCCGCCGACACTGGCACAACCACTGCTGGAGCATCGCATGAGCACCGAGATCCGCTCGAACACCGAGCTCCCCGCCCGACGTACCGACATCGAACTGGTGACGGACGACCACCTCACCCTCGTCGGCGAGCTCGCCGAGCCGCTCGACCGGCCTGCGCGGGGCACGCTCGTGACGCTCCACCCGCTGCCGACCGCGCACGGGTTCATGGACAGCCACGTGCTGAAGAAGGCTGCCTCGCGCCTGCCCGCGCTGGCCGACATCGCGGTGCTGCGGTTCAACTTCCGGTCGGTGACCTCGCCACGGGGCACGTCCGAGGGCGTCTTCGGTGACGGTGAGTCCGAGGGCTTCGACCTCCGCGCCGCCGTGCAGGAGACCGTCGCACGCGGACTGCCGACCCCGTGGCTCCTCGGCTGGTCGTTCGGCACCGAGGTCGTCCTCAAGCACGGCCTCGAACACGTCGCCGCGGGGAACGTCGCCGGCGTGGTGCTGCTGTCGCCCCCGCTGCACCGGACCTCGGACGACGAGCTCCGACGCTGGGCGGACGTGGACGTCCCGGTCGTCGCGCTGGTCCCGGAGCACGACGACTTCCTGCAGCCGGAGGACGCGGTCCGCCGCTTCGCCGTCGCGCCGAACGTGCGGGTCGTCCCCGTCGCGGGCGCGAAGCACCTGTGGGTCGGGGAACGGTACGTCCGCACGGTCCTCGACGCCGTCGCGGACCTCGTGGTCCCGGGCAGCGCGCCGCTGCCGACGCACCTCGACGACTGACCACACGGTCGGCGTCGCGACCGGGCTGACGCCACCGACCGGTCAGGGCCGGACGGCGACCGTGCCCCGCGAGCCGACCGTCCCGGGTGAGCGGGGAGCGTTACGGCTGGCGCGGGGGGACGCGACCCGGCCCGGAGGCGCGCGGTGCGCCTCCGGGCCGGGTCGCGGATGCCGTCCTCAGCGGGCGGTGGCGTCCTCGTCGAGGGCCTCGTCGTCCGCCGGCCGGCCGGCCGCCACGGGGGACTCGTCGAGGAGCCCGGTGGCGTGCGTGAGCACGCCGCGCAGGTTCTCCAGGTACCCGGCGACCGCGTCGCGCTCGGTGCGGATGGCGGCGAGCCGGTCCTCGGACTCGGCGATCGCCGCGGCCGACCGTTCCTCGGCCTCCGCGATCATCCGGTGGACTCGCTCCTGGGCGTCGCTGACGATGGTGCGTGCACGTTCCTGTGCCTGCGCGGTGCTCGTGCGCTCGAGGTCGTCGGCCTCCTGCTGCAGCCGCTCGGCGCGCTCCCGCGCCTCGGACGCGCGGCGGGTCGCCTCGGCGAGCTGCAGGTTGGCCTCGTCGAGGTACTTCTGCGTCTCGGCCACCGTCTCCTGGTGCTTCTGCAGGTAGTCCTGCTCGGCGTCGTCACGGCGGGCGGCGAGCTCGGACTCGAGCGCCGCGCGGGCCTCGTCGCGTTCCCGGGCGATCGCCGTGCGGACCTCGTCGCGTTCCTGCTGCAGGTCGGCGCGCACCGTGTCGACCTCCTGCTGCAGCGCCGTGCGCTCGGCCTCGAGGTCGGAGAGCTCGGCCGTGCGGCGGTCGGCGATCTCGGTGTCGACCTCGGCGTGCTCCCGCTCGCGGCGCGCAGCGAGCTCGTCGGCGTGCTCGCGAGCGGCGCGCTCGGCGGCGGCGTCGGCCTCGGCGCGCTCGCGTTCGAGGCGGGCGCGGTGCTCCTCGAGTTCCGCGGCGATGCGGGCAGCGGTCTCCTCCACCAGGCGTGCGTTCTCGGCCCGGGTCTGCTCCTCGTCGACACGGAGCTGCGCACGGGCGGCCTCGAGCTCCTGGTCGAGGGCGGTGCGGGCCTCGGCTGCCTCGCGCTCCCAGCGTGCGCGGGCGGCACCGAGTTCGGCGTCGAGCTCACGACGACGGTCGCTGGTCTCCGCCTCGAGTGCGGCCCGGCCGCGCTCGACCTCGGACTCGAGCTCGGCCCGGCCGGTCTCGAGCGCGAGCTCGTGCGCTCGGCGCTGCTCGTCGCGCTCGCGCTGCCAGGCAGCGCGGCCCTCGGCGACCTCGCGCTCGAGGGCGGCGCGCCGCGTGGTCTCCTCGCGGTCGAGGTCCGCGGTGCGCCGGGCGTGGTCGGCCTCGAACACACTGCGTCGGTGCTCGGTCTCACGGTCGAGGTCGGCAGCGGCGCGACGGGCGTCCTCGGCCGCGCGCTGCGCGTCCTCGCGCAGCTCGGCGACCTCGCGCTCGACACGGGCACGCAGGGCATCGGTCTCGCGGATGGCGACCGAGCGGACCTCGGCGGCCTCGGTGACGGCTGCACCCCGGACGGCGGCGGCCTCGTTGCGGGCGTCCTGGGTCAGCAGGCCGGCCTCGGCACGGGCACGCTCGATCGTGTCGGACGACTCGGCCCGGGCGCGGGTGAGCTCGTCGGTCGCACGGGAGCGGGCGTCCTCGAGGGTCTCCGACGCCTCCTGCCGGGCTTCGCGGAGCAGACGCTCGGCCTCGTGCCGACTCGATGCGCGGAGCCGCTGGGCGTCGATGTCCGCCTGGCTGATGAGCCGTGTCGACTGCTCTTCGGCCACGCGCAGGGTGGACTCGAGGCGGGTGCCGAGCCCGCTGTAGGTCGGGGTGCCGGCCTCGTCGAGCTCGCCCTGCAGGTCCGCGACACGCGCCTGCAGGAGACGGATCTCCTTGGCGGCCTCGGCGCGGTCGGTGTTCGACTTGATGAGTTCGCGGCGGAGCTCGTTCACCGAGCGGTCCACCTCGTCGCGGCGGTACCCGCGCAGCTCGGTCCCGAACTCGGCCTCGTCGTTCGCCACGTGTTGCTCCTGGGGGTCGGCGGAGGGCCAGCCCTTGGCCCGCGGACGAGTCTAGTGGCGGCCCACCGGCGCCGACTGAGCCCGTGGACAGCGGTGGGGGATGCGATGTCCAGGGTGCCTCGCTATCCTGGAGCGCTGATTCGCGCGCCGATCCCCCCACCCCCGGCGCGGTAGGGAGAAGATCCGTGCGATTCGTCCTGGCGATCGTCAGTTTCGTCATCGGTCTGCTGCTCGTCGGTCTCGCGGTCGGGCAGCGCACCGTGTTCGCGCCACCCTCGTCGCTCGTCGCAGAGTCCTCGAGCACGGCCTCGGCCCCGGTGACCGTGATCCCGGGGTCGACGCTCAACGCGAACCCCGGGTACCAGCGCATCGACGTCTCGGGTTCCGGGACGGTGTTCGCGGCCTACGGCAGGACCGCCGACGTCGACGCGTGGATCGGTGACGCGAAGCACACCACCCTGCGCTTCGACGCCGAGCAGGACCGCCTGGTCGGCCGCACGACGGGATCGGCCGACTCCGTGCCGGACCCGAAGGGCAGCGACCTCTGGTACCAGGAGTGGGACGGTGCGGGACGGTTCACCGTCCGGTTGCCCGCCGACGTCTCGGTCGTGGTGCTGGCCGACGGGTCCGACGCCGCGCCGACCGACGTGTCGGTGACCTGGCCGCGGGACACCGCGACGCCCTCCGTCGGTCCGCTCCTCGTCGCGGGCGGACTCTTCCTGGTCGGTGGCGTCGCGCTGCTGGTCTGGGCGTTCCTGCACCAGCGTCGTGGTCGTGGTCCGCGTCGCCGCAGCGGTGGGTCGCGTCCGCCGCGCGTGCGGGCGTCGCGTCGTGCAGCCGCCGCGGGAGCACAGGTGCCGGTCCGCGGTCGTCGTGGCCGTCGTTCCCTGGTGGCCGTGCCGATCGTGCTCGTGGGGGCGCTCGGTCTCGCTGGCTGCTCGTCGGACTACTGGCCGCAGGGCGGTGGCTCCGGCGCCACCCCGACGCCGACCGCCTCGGCCACCGGCGCCGCGGACTCGACCGAACCGACCGCTGCGACCGAGCAGCAGATCCGCCGGATCGTCGAGCGGGTCGCCGAGGTCGCGTCGAAGGCCGATGCCGACCGTGACGCGACGCTGCTCGAGACCCGCTTCACCGGAGCCGCCCTCGACTTCCGCAAGGCGAACTACGCGATCCGTGAGAAGGACACCGACGTCGAGACGCCGCCTGCGATCTCGGCCGGTCAGGTCTGCGTGGCACTCCCGCAGCAGACCGACAGCTGGCCGCGCACGATCTTCACGGTCGTCGCCGAGGACTGCTCCGCGAAGACCGCTCCGCAGGCCCTCACCCTGGTGCAGGACAGCGCGCGCGACGACTACAAGGTCGCTTACGACGTGTCGCTCGAGGCCGCTGCGGAGATCCCGAGCCTGGCGCCGACGTCGATCGGTGCGGCACGGCTCGCCGGGGACACGAAGCTCCTGCGCATCGCGCCCGACGACATCGCGGCCGCGTACGGCGACGTGCTGGCGAAGGACTCCGACAGCGACTCCGCCTCGCTCTTCGCCTCCGACGGCGACGGTCTGCGCTCGACGATCGGCAAGGCGTACAAGGACAAGAAGGCCGAGTCGCTGCCGGACACCGCGAAGATCGAGTACTCGTCCGAGGTGCCCGACGACGGCGCCGTGGCGATCGCCACGGACGGTGCGGGCGCGCTCGTGTCGGCCTCGCTCGACGAGGTCGAGAAGGTGACCCCGACCGCGGCCGGCGCCGAGGTCAACACCGAGGGGGCGGTCAAGGCCCTCTCCGGCGTCGACTCGAGCACGAAGGGGATCAGCGCGACGTACAGCGTCCAGCTGCTGTTCTCCGTGCCGCCGGTCGGCAGTGATGAGAAGGTGGTCCTGCTCGGGTTCACGCAGGGCCTGACCGCAGCGAGTGAGGTGCAATGACCAACGTCCCCCCGACCCCGTCCGGTCTCCGCGGAGCCGTCGACCTGTCGTCCCTCGTCGACCGCGCTCAGCGGCCGACGCAGCAAGCGGGTGCTCCCGCCGGAGGCCCGGGCGCAGCCGCGGGCACCGGCGGCGCCGGCGCCGCTGCCGTGCCGGGCGGCGTCCCGGCGACCGGTGCCGGTCCCGATGCCGACCTGACCGTCCCGTCGCTCGTCATCGACGTCACCGACCAGAGCTTCCAGGACGTCCTGCAGCTCTCGTCCGTCGTCCCGGTGATCGTCGACATCTGGGCGGAGTGGTGCGGGCCGTGCAAGCAGCTCTCGCCGATCCTCGAGCAGCTGACCGCGGAGTACGACGGTCGCGTGGTGCTCGCCAAGGTCGACGCGGACACCAACCCGCAGCTCGTGCAGGCGTTCCAGGCGCAGTCGATCCCGACCGTCGCCGCCGTGATCGGTGGTCGGCCGCTCGGACTCTTCGTCGGCGCGCTGCCCGAGGCGCAGGTGCGCGACGTCTTCGAGCAGGTCGTCGCCGCTGCCGAGCAGAACGGCGTGACCGGTCGGGTCACCGTCGACGGCGCTGCCGAGACGGAGCCCCAGGGCGAGCCCGCTCCCGAGCCGCTGCCGCCGCACCACCAGGCAGCGTACGACGCCATCGAGCGGGGCGACTACGCCGCCGCCGTGCAGGAGTACAAGACCGCGATCGCGCAGGACCCGAACGACCAGATGGCCGTCGCCGGGCTCGCGCAGGTCTCGTTGCTCGACCGGTTGAACGGTCGCACGGCCGACGAGCTCCGCAGTGCCGCGGCCGCGGCGCCGCAGGACGTCGAGGCACAGATGGCCGTCGCCGACCTGGACGTCAGCGGAGGGCACGTCGAGGACGCCTTCGGGCGGCTGCTCGACCTGGTCCCGACGGTGTTCGGTGCGGACCGTGAGACGCTGCGCGTCCGGCTCGTCGAGTACTTCGAGCTGATCGGGGTGGACGACCCGCGTGTCGTCGCGGCACGCCGCCGTCTGGCGAGCGCACTGTACTGATCGACGCGCCACCGTCGGCCGGTACGAGACGCCGGCGTCAGTGCGAGACGCCGCAGGAACCACGAGACGCCCCCGGGAACGGGGGCGTCTCCTGTGTTCGGGGGCGTCTCGCTCGGCGTGCACCGCGGACGACACGGGCGGACGACGGACGGGAGGCCCGGTGCCAGCTGGCACCGGGCCTCCCGTCCGTCCCGTGGTCGCGTCCGCGCGGCGGCGGGGTCAGTCGGCCAGTCGCAGCCAGACCGCACCCAGCGGCGGGACCACCAGGTGGGCCGAGGCCGGGCGGCCGGCCCACGGCGTCTCGTCGGCCGTGACCGAACCCATGTTGCCGACACCGGACCCGCCGTACTCCGTGGCGTCGGTGTTGAGCACCTCGTGCCAGGTGCCCGCAGCGGGCAGCCCGAACCGGCGCTCGACGGGTACCCCGGAGAAGTTCACGAAGACCGCGAGACGGTCGTCGCCGTCCTTCCGGAGGAACCCGAGCGTCGAGTGCGGCGCGTCGCCGCCCTCGATCCACTCGAAGCCCTCGGGGGAGGAGTCGTGCGTCCACAGCGCCGGGGTCTCCTTGTAGACGCGGTTCAGCGACGCCACGAGGTCCTGCACGCCGAGGTGTCCCGGATCGTCGAGGAGCCACCAGTCCAGCCCCCGGGCCTCGGACCACTCCGACGGCTGGGCGAACTCCTGGCCCATGAAGAGCAGTTGCTTGCCGGGGTGCGCCCACATGAACGCGAGGTAGGCCCGGACGTTCGCGAGCTTCTGCCACTCGTCGCCGGGCATCTTCCCGTAGAGCGAGCCCTTCCCGTGCACGACCTCGTCGTGGCTGATCGGCAGGGTGAACTGCTCACTGAAGGCGTAGACCAGCGAGAACGTGATCTCGTCGTGGTGGTACGCGCGGTACGCCGGGTCACGCTCGATGTACTGCAGCGAGTCGTGCATCCAGCCCATGTTCCACTTCTGGCCGAAGCCGAGCCCGCCGGCGCTCGTCGGCTGGGTGACACCGGGCCACGAGGTGCTCTCCTCGGCGATCATCACGATGCCGGGGTAGCGCTTGTAGGCCGTGGCGTTCGTCTCCTGCAGGAACGAGATCGCCTCGAGGTTCTCGCGACCGCCGTGGATGTTCGGCAGCCACTCGGTGCGGGAGTAGTCGAGGTACAGCATCGAGGCCACGGCGTCGACCCGCAGGCCGTCGATGTGGAACTCCTCGAACCAGTAGAGCGCGTTCGCCACCAGGAAGTTGCGGACCTGCGGGTGCCCGAAGTCGAACACGAAGGTGCCCCAGTCGAGCTGCTCACCGCGACGCGGATCCGGGTGCTCGAACAGCGCGTAGCCGTCGAACTTCGCGAGTGCCCACTCGTCCTTCGGGAAGTGTCCCGGTACCCAGTCCATGATCACGCCGATGCCGGCGCTGTGCAGGCGGTCGATCAGGTAGCGCAGGTCGTCCGGCGTGCCGAAGCGCGCGGTCGGAGCGTAGTACCCGGTGACCTGGTAGCCCCACGAGCCACCGAACGGGTGCTCGGCGAGCGGCAGGAACTCGACGTGGGTGAACCCGAGGTGCTGCACGTGGCCGATGAGCGCATCGGCGGCCTCGCGGTAGGAGAGCCCGGGGCGCCACGATCCGAGGTGCACCTCGTAGACGCTCATCGGCGCATCGTGGGTCGTCGTCTGCGCTCGACGCGCCACCCAGGCGGTGTCGCCGTCGGACCACGTGTGGTCGGAGGCGGTGACGACCGAGGCGGTCAGCGGCGGGACCTCGGTGCGTCGGGCGAACGGGTCCGCTCGCTCGACCCAGCCGGAGTCGGTGAGGATCTGGAACTTGTACCGCTGCCCGACGAGGGCGCCGGGCCAGAAGAGCTCCCACACGCCGAGGTCGTTCAGGCGACGCATCGCGGTGGTGCGGCCCTCCCACCCCTCGAAGTCCCCGATCACGCGGACGGCGGTGGCGCGGGGTGCCCACACGGTGAACGCGACGCCGTCGACGCCGTCGACGGTGCGGACGTGCGCGCCGAGGTGCTGCCAGAGCTGCTCGTCACGGCCCTCGCCGAACAGGTGGAGGTCGAGTTCGCCGATGGTCGGCGCGAAGCGGTAGGCGTCGTCGGTGGTCCACGTCGCGTCGTCGGCGTCGGTGGACTCGTCGAGGTCGTAGTCGGCCTCGACGCGGTACCGACCGAGCGTGCCGGTCGTGGCGCCCGCCCAGAGACCGTCGCCCTCGTGGGTCAGTTCGACGTCGTCGCCGTCGGGGCGCACGATGCGGACGGCCGTCGCGAGGTGCCGGACGACGCGCACGCTCGTGCCCCCGTCCACCGGGTGCGGACCGAGCACGTCGTGCGGCTGGGACCAACGGCCCTCGGCCACCTGCTGGCGGAGCCAGTCCTCGACCGGCGCCGGCCGGGGAGCCGCTCCCGAGGTCGGGGCGACGTCGGAGCCGCCGGCGGGCGCTGCGTGCTGCGGTGCTGCGTGCTGCGGTGCCGCGGGCTGTGGTGCTGCGGACTCGGGTGCTGGGACGAGGTCCGCCGCGGTCGCCGTCGCTCCCGGTGCCGCCGAGCGTCCACCCTCGGAGAGCGGTGCGTCCGCGCCGTCCGCCGACAGACCGGTCGGGTCCGTGGGCTCCGGGCCGGTCGGTGCCGGGGAGCCGTCACGAGCTGCGCCGGCGAGGGTCGCCGACTCCGGGACCCCGCGGTCCGGCGTCTCCTTCGCCACGGGCGCGGCGCCGGGGAGGTCCTCGTGCGGTGCCGAGACCCGTGGCTCGTACCGGGGGGCCGGTTGGTCGGCCGGCGGGACCACGCCCGGGGCACGGGAGCGGGTCACGGGCGGCGGCGGGGGCGGCACCGGCGGGACGCTCGGCCCCTGGCCTCGGTCCGGGGTGGCGGGGGTGGGACGGTCGGAGCCCATCGGCGGGGTCCCCTTCGGGTCGCTGTCGGTCATCGGACGGGTCCCTCCACGACGAGCAGGTGCACGGGCTCCTGGAAGGCGTCGAGGCGGACGTAGTTGGACGAACCCCACTCCCAGCGCTGCCCGGTGACGACGTCGCGGACGACGAACGGCTGCTCGTTCGGCAGCCCGAGCGCGGCGAGGTCGAGGTGCACGGTGGTCTCGCGCGCCGAGTGCGGGTCGACGTTCGCGACGACGATCACCGTGTCCGCGCGGCCCGACCGGATGAACTCGGCGGGCAGGTGCTTCGAGTAGACGACGATCGCCGGGTCCTCGGCGTCGTGGACGTGCAGGTTCCGGAGCTGACGCAGCGCGGGGTGGGCCTGACGGAAGCGGTTGAGCATCGTGACGTACGGCGCGAGGCTCGCGCCCTCGGCCTCGGCCAGGGCGAAGTCGCGCGGCTTGTACTCGTACTTCTCGTTGTCGATGTTCTCCTCGGACCCCGGGCGTGCGACGTCCTCGAAGAGCTCGTACCCGGCGTACATGCCCCAGGTCGGCGCCCCGGTCGCGGCGAGCGCGGCGCGCACCTTGTAACCGGCGCGACCGCCGAACTGCAGGTACTCGGTGAGGATGTCGGGGGTGTTCACGAAGAGGTTCGGGCGCAGGTAGGCGCTCGTCTCGTGGCTGAGCTCGGAGAAGTAGTCCTCGATCTCCTCCTTCGTGTTCCGCCACGTGAAGTACGTGTACGACTGCTGGAACCCGGCCTCGGCCAGGGCGCGCATCATCGCCGGGCGGGTGAAGGCCTCGGCGAGGAACACCGTGTCCGGGTGCTGGTCGCGGACCTCGCGGATGACGCGTTCCCAGAACCAGAGCGGCTTGGTGTGCGGGTTGTCGACGCGGAAGATGCGGATCCCGAACGCGATCCAGTGCTCGAGGACCCGAAGGACCTCGGTGACGATGCCCTCGGGGTCGCTGTCGAACTGGATCGGGTAGATGTCCTGGTACCGCTTCGGCGGGTTCTCGGCCGTGGCGATCGACCCGTCCGCCCGGACCGTGAACCACTCGGGGTGCTGGTCCACCCACGGGTGGTCGGGGGAGCACTGGAGTGCGAAGTCGAGCGCGACCTCCATCCCGCTGTTCTTCGCCGTCTCGACGAAGACGCGGAAGTCGTCCTCGGTGCCGAGGTCGGGGTGGATCGCGTCGTGCCCACCCTCGGGACCACCGATCGCCCACGGGCTGCCCGGGTCGTGCGGTCCCGGGGTGAGCGTGTTGTTCGGGCCCTTGCGCGCCGTGGTGCCGATCGGGTGGATCGGCGGGAGGTAGATCACGTCGAAGCCCATGCGCGCGACGGCCGGGAGCCGGCGGGCCGCGGTGCGGAAGTCGCCGCTCCTCCACGAGCCGTCGGCGTTCTTCTTCGCCCCTTCGCTGCGGGGGAAGAACTCGTACCAGGCGCCGACGCCCGCGCGCTGCCGCTCGACGTCGAGGAGCTGCGTGGGGGAGTGCGTCCGGAGCGAGGTCAGCGGGGAGTCCTCGACCTCACCCGTGATGCGCGGGTCGTCGACGGCCGTGAGGCGCTCGGTCGGCTCGAGGTCGGTGTCCCGCAGCTGCTCGGCCGCGCGGACGGCGGCGCTGGAGTCGGTCTCGGCGGCGAGTCGGTCGAGCAGGACGGCGCCGTCGAGGAGCGTCGCCTCGGTGTCGACACCGGCGGCGATCTTGAGCCGGGCGGCGTGCAGCCACGTCGCCCAGTCGTCGGAGAACGACTCGACGTGCCACGTCCAGACGCCGACGTGGTCGACCTGCACGGTGGCCTCGTAGCGGTCCGTGCCGGGGGCGCCGAGCAGCATCGGCACGGTGCGTGTGCCGCCGTCCGGGCGTTCGAGCACGAGGTCGGCGCCGATGACCCCGTGGCCCTCGCGGAAGACGGTCGCGCCGAACGTGATCACCTCGCCGTCGAACGCCTTGCCCGGGAACCCGTTCGGGGTCGTCGGCGCGAGCTGGGTGATCGGGATGCGTCCGATCTTCGGTCGGCGGGGTCGATCTGCGGTGGCCACGGAGGCGACGCTACCCGGCCGGAGCGCTCGCGTTCCCCGGAACGCGTTCCCTGTGCAGTGTCGGGCGCGTCACACGGCCTGTGCAGGACGCGCACGTGCGGGCTCCGTCGCCCGTTCCTTCCCCGGACGGGCGCGCGGAGGGCCACGACCCCCCTACGCCACCTCGAAGACGTGGATGCCGGGGCCGTACGCGGTGAAGACCTGCCCGCCCGGCCGGAGCCGCTCGTGGTCGCGGTGCTTCTCGCTCGACCAGGCCAACCGGTACCCGAGCACGTCCTGGCGCGCCGGCAGCGTCAGGTCCCGCGTCCGCCCGCTGCCGTGCACGACCACGAGCACCCGGTCGAACGGCTCGTGCTCCGGGGTCGACTCGGCGAAGTACTGCACGACCCGGTGGATGGGTTGGTCCCACCCCTCGGGGGTCATCGGCTGCCCGTCCGGTCCGTACCACGCCATGCGCGACGCTCCGGGCGTCTCCCGCCCCTCGACCCCGAAGCGCGTCGGCCGGAGCGCCGGGTGCGCTGCGCGCAGCCGCGTGAGCGCCGCGACCGCCTCGGTCATCGCCTCGGCGTCCTCGTCGTCCGACCAGTCGACGGCGGTCAGGTCGTCGGACACGACGTAGGCGTTGTTGTTGCCGTGCTGCGTCCTGCTGCGCTCGTCGCCGGCGGTCAGCATCGGGATGCCCGCCGAGAGCATCAGGGTGCCGACGAGGTTCCGCATCGACCGGCCCCGGGCGGCACGCACCCCGCGGTCGGCCGTGTCGCCCTCGATCCCGTGGTTGAACGAGCGGTTGTCGTCGGACCCGTCCCGCCCGTCCTCGCCGTTCGCCTCGTTGTGCTTGCGGTCGTGCGAGACGAGGTCGAGCAGCGTGAAGCCGTCGTGGGCCGTGACGAAGTTGACGCTCGCGAGGGGGCCGCGCTCCTGGCCGAAGGTGCCGCGGGACCCGGTGAGCGCCTCGGCGAGCCGACCGATGCCCGCCTGCGGGGTGCCGTTCCGGCGTTCCTCGGCGACGTCGGTCAGCCAGAACTGGCGGACGGTGTTCCGGAACCCGTCGTTCCACTCGCTCGTGCCGGGGCCGAACGCCCCCGTGCGCCACCCGTCGGGACCGACGTCCCACGGCTCGGCGACGACGAGCACGTCCTGCAGGTCCGGGTGCTGCCGGATGCGCTCGAGCAACGGGTGCGCCGGGTCGAACACGTGGTGCTCGTCGCGGGCGAGCGCCGCCATCAGGTCGAACCGGAACCCGTCGACCTGCACCTCGCGCGCCCAGTAGCGCAGGCTGTCGACGACCATGTCCGCGGTGGCCTCGACCGAGGTGTCGAGCGTGTTCCCGCAGCCGGTGGTGTCGTAGTACGACGTACCGTCCTCGGTCCAGCGGTACCGCCCCGCCCCGTCGATGCCGCGCAGCGAGGTGGTGGGTCCGCCGGTGCCCTCCTCGGCGGTGTGGTTGTAGACGACGTCGAGCAGCACCTGGATGCCCGCCTCGTGCAGGAGTCTCACCATGCCCTTGAACTCGCGGAGCACCGCGGAGGCACCCGCGGCACGGGCGTCCGACGAGGCGTGGGCCGCGTGCGGTGCGAAGAACCCGAGGGTGTTGTAGCCCCACGCGTTCTCGCGACCGGCGTCCCGGAGCCACGCCTCGGTGTCGAACGCGTGCACGGGCAGCAGCTCGAGGGTCGTCACGCCGATGCGGCGCAGGTGGGCGATGGTGCTCGGGTGCGCGACGCCGGCGTACGTCCCGCGCAGGTGCTCGGGGACGTCGGGGTTCGCAGCGGTGAGCGTGCGGACGTTCGCCTCGTACACGACGGTCCGGTCCAGGGGGACGTCGGGCTTCGGCACACCGCCCCAGTCGAAGGCATCGTCGACCACGACGCTCGTCCACCGTGGGCCGCCGCTCCCAGCGGCCGTCGCCGCGGGGACGATGCCACGCGCGTACGGGTCGAGCAGCGGTCGCGCGGGGTCGAACGCGTGGCGGGGTCCGTCCGGACCGTCGACGAGCAGGTGGTACCGATCGCCCGGCCGCACGTCCGGCGTCTCCGCCGCCCACCGGTCGGTGCCGTCGGTCCGCGACAGGACGTGGCGGGTCTCGACACCGTCGGCGTCGACGACCACGAGGGTCACCGCGGTCGCCGAGGCGGAACGCACCGAGAAGCGGGGCACGCCGTCACCGAGGCGGAAGCCGGGGGTCTCGTCGATCGCGGTGCGGTGCATGACGACCAGGGTACGAGGGGCCGGAGGTATCCTGTGAACGCACACGGAAGGGGCGCAGTCATGCCGGTCTACCTCGACCACGCGGCGACGACGCCCATCCTGCCCGCGGCGCTCGCCGCGTTCACCCGGGCCCTGGCCACGGTGGGCAACCCGTCGTCGATCCACAGCGCCGGCCAGCGCGCGAAGATGCTGCTCGAGGACGGTCGCGCCGCGGTCGCCCGGTCGCTCGACGCGGCGCCGGTCGAGGTCGTCTTCACCTCCGGCGGCACCGAGAGCATCAACCTCGCGGTCAAGGGGCTGTACTGGGCGCGGCAGCAGGACCGTCCGCGGCCGCGCATCGTCGTGCCGGCGGGCGAGCACCACGCCACCGTCGACACGGTCGAGTGGCTCGAACGCCACGAGGGTGCCGTCGTCGACGTGGTCCCGCTGGACGCGCAGGGTCGCGTCGACCTCGTCGGCCTGGAGGCACGGCTCGCCGACGCCTCGGACGTCGCCCTGGTCACGTTCCTGTGGGCGAACAACGAGGTCGGGACCCTGCAGCCGGTCGACCGCATCGTCGAGCTGGCGCACGCCGCCGGTGTGCCGGTGCACAGCGACGCCGTCGCGGCGTACGGGCAGGTCCCGGTGTCGTTCGCGGCCTCCGGCCTCGACGCGCTCAGCGTGTCGGCGCACAAGATCGGTGGGCCGGTCGGGATCGGCGCGCTGGTCCTCGGGCGCCGTGCGACGGTCGAGCCGCTCATCCACGGCGGTGGCCAGCAGCGACAGGTCCGCAGCGGGACGCAGGACGCCCCGGCGGCGGCGGCCTTCGGTGTCGCCGCGGAGGCCGGGCTGCACGACGCGTCGGCCCTGCGCGACCGGCTCGTCGCGGGGGTCCTGGAACGCGTCCCGAGCGCCGTGCTCATGGGCGACCCGGTCGACCGGCTCCCCGGCAACGCCCACTTCACCTTCCCCGGGTGCGAGGGCGACTCGCTGCTGTTCCTGCTCGACGCGGCCGGGGTCGCCGTGTCGACCGGGTCCGCCTGCCAGGCCGGCGTCCCCGAGGCGTCGCACGTGCTGCTCGGCATGGGCCTGTCCGAGGACGAGGCCCGCGGCGCCCTGCGCATCACGCTCGGGTACACCTCGACCGACGCCGACGTCGACGCCTTCCTCGCCGCGCTGCCCGACGCGGTCGCCCGGGCCGGCGCAGCCGGCCTGGCGTCCCGGACGCCTCTGCTCGGACGCTGAGCGACCAGGTCCCCACGGTCCTCCACAGCGGCCACCTGCCGGACGCGAGCCCACACGGCGGAGTGCGGCGAGCCTCCCGGCCGGTGGGCACCGGTAGGATCGGTGACCATGGTCGAACTTGACTTCACCGAGCAGCTGTCCGCCCTCCGCGAGACCTTCGGCAACATCCGCTCGGTCGTCGACGTCGACCGGCTCCAGCGCGAGATCGCCGAACTGAGCGAGCAGGCGGGTGCCCAGGACCTGTGGGACGACGTCGAGCACGCGCAGCAGGTGACGAGCGCGCTCTCGCACAAGCAGGCCGAGCTCCGGAAGATGACCGACACCGAGCAGCGCATCGACGACCTCGAGGTCCTCGTCGAGATGGCGAACGAGGCCGACGACGCCGACTCCGCGGCCGAGGCGCAGGACGAGCTCAAGGCCATCCAGAAGACCATGGGCGACCTCGAGGTGCAGACCCTCCTCGACGGCGAGTACGACGAGCGCCCCGCGGTGATCACGATCCGCGCCGGTGCCGGCGGTGTCGATGCGGCGGACTTCGCCGAGATGCTCCTCCGCATGTACCTGCGCTACGCCGAGCAGCACGGCTTCAAGACCACCGTCATGGACACCTCCTACGCGGAGGAAGCGGGCATCAAGTCCGCGACGTTCGAGGTCGACGCGCCGTACGCCTTCGGCACGCTCTCGGTCGAGGCCGGCACGCACCGCCTCGTCCGCATGTCGCCGTTCGGTGCCGCGGGCAAGCGCCAGACCTCGTTCGCCGCGGTCGAGGTCATCCCGCTCATGCCGGAGACCGCGGTCATCGACATCCCGGAGAACGACATCCGGGTCGACGTGTTCCGGTCCTCCGGCCCCGGTGGCCAGTCGGTCAACACCACGGACTCCGCCGTCCGCCTGACCCACCTGCCGAGCGGCACCGTCGTGTCCATGCAGAACGAGAAGTCGCAGATCCAGAACCGCGCAGCCGCCATGCGCGTGCTGCAGTCGCGCCTGCTGCTCCTGAAGAAGGAGGAGGAGAACGCGAAGAAGAAGGAGCTCGCCGGCAACATCACGGCGAGCTGGGGTGACCAGATCCGCTCGTACGTCCTCGCGCCGTACCAGATGGTCAAGGACCTCCGGAGCGAGCACGAGGTCAACAACCCGTCGTCGGTGTTCGACGGGGACCTGGACGGCTTCATCAACGCGGGCATCCGCTGGCGCAAGCAGGGCGACGATTCCTGAGCGAGCTCGCGGGGGAGTCGAGCCGCGCGCCTCGGTTGACTTCCGGCCCACCCGACCTAGCCTGATCCGGTCATGATCAAATTCGACCAGGTCACCAAGGTCTACTCGGGCAACCCGAGTCCCGCGCTCGACGACCTCTCCCTCGAGATCCTCAAGGGTGAGTTCGTCTTCCTCGTCGGCGCGTCCGGCTCCGGCAAGTCGAGCTTCCTCCGCCTCGTGCTCAAGGAGGAGAAGCCGACCCGCGGGCAGATCCACGTGCTCGGCCAGCGCCTCGGCGCGCTGTCGTCGCGCAAGGTCCCGTACTTCCGCCGCAACCTCGGTGTGGTCTTCCAGGACTTCCGGCTCCTGCCGAACAAGAACGTCTTCGACAACGTCGCGTTCTCGCTCCAGGTGATCGGCAAGAGCAAGGGCTTCATCAGCGAGGCCGTCACCGACGTGCTCAAGCTCGTCGGCCTGGCCGGCAAGGCCACCCGGATGCCGCACGAGCTCTCCGGTGGTGAGCAGCAGCGCGTCGCGATCGCCCGTGCGGTCGTCAACAAGCCGGCGATCCTGCTGGCCGACGAGCCCACCGGCAACCTCGACCCGACCACCTCGGCGGGCATCATGGCGCTCCTCGAACGCATCAACCAGGGAGGCACCACCGTGCTCATGGCGACGCACGACGCCAGCATCGTGAACCAGATGCAGCGCCGGGTCATCGAGCTCTCGAACGGCACCGTCCTGCGCGACGAGCAGTCCGGCGGGTACCAGACGCAGGCGCTGCCGATCCAGCGCGGCTCCGGCGTCTCGAACACGACCGGCATCCAGACGATCCCGGGGCTCATCCGATGAGGCTCGGGCTCGTCATGTCCGAGGTCGGCTCGGGCCTGCGGCGCAACGCGTCGATGGTGGTCTCGGTCGTCCTGGTGACCTTCATCTCGCTCACCTTCGTGGGCACGGCGATCCTGCTGCAGATGCAGATCAACCAGATGAAGGGGTACTGGTACGACCGGGCGCAGGTCGCGGTGTACCTGTGCACCGACACCGACACCACCGGCAACTGCACCGGTGCCAAGGCGACCGAGGACCAGCGCGAGCAGGTCCAGGCGCAGCTCGACTCGTCCACCCTGAAGCCGTACATCGAGAAGACGTACTACGAGGACCAGGACCAGGCGTTCACGCGGTTCAAGGAGCAGTTCAAGGACTCGCCCGCGACCGAGTTCGTGAAGCCGGAGTACCTCAACGAGACCTTCTGGGTGAACCTGAAGAACCCGTCGCAGGCGGACGTGCTCGTCGAGAGCCTGTCGAAGGTCGCCGGCGTGCAGAGCGTCGTCGACCAGCGCGGGTACCTGCAGCCGATCTTCAACCTGCTCAACGCATCGTCGTACACGGCGATCGGCATCGCGTCGCTGATGCTCGTGGCGGCCGTGCTGCTCATCGCGACCACCATCCGACTCTCGGCGTTCAGCAGGCGACGCGAGCTCGGCATCATGCGCCTGGTCGGGGCGTCGAACCGGTTCATCCAGACACCCTTCGTGCTCGAGGGGGTGATCGCCGCCGCGATCGGAGCGGTGCTCGCCGGTGGCGCGATCACCGCGGTGGTCTGGTTCTTCGTCCGGAACTACCTGGCGCAGCGGTTCTCCGGCACCGCCTTCATCGGCATGAGCGACGCGGCCGTGGTCGTGCCCGCGGTGATCGTGATCGGCGTGCTCCTGGCCGGGGTCTCGGCGCTCATCGCGATCCGCCGGTACCTGCGCGTCTGACCCGGCCCGAGCGGCGGTCGATCGTCCGGCGCGAGGCTCGCCGTGGCGGACATCTTCGCGGTGGTCCTGCCATGAACGTGTCCGCCTGCGCGAGCCTGGGGTTGCCGGCGCACCGCGGCGCGCCGGGAAGGTGCGCTGCGGTCGTCGTGTTCACTAGGCTGTAGGGCTGCGCAGCAGCACCGGGGTCCGTGCCCGGTCACGAAGGGAGTCACCATGGCGAAGGAACGCGGCGAGAAGATCGTGGCGACCAACCGTCGCGCGCGCCACGACTACCTGATCGAGGACACGTACGAGGCGGGCATGGTGCTCTCGGGTACCGAGGTGAAGTCCCTCCGCGAGGGGCGGGCCTCGCTCGTCGACGGCTACGCGTTCATCGACGGTGGCGAGGCCTGGCTCGACTCCGTGCACATCCCCGAGTACACCGAGGGGACGTGGAACAACCACGCGCCGCGGCGGAAGCGCAAGCTCCTCCTGCACAAGCAGCAGATCGTGAAGATCTCGCACAAGACCGCGCAGGGCGGGTACACGCTCGTGCCGATGAAGATCTACTTCCACGACGGCCGGGCGAAGGTCGAGATCGCGGTCGCCAAGGGCAAGCGCGAGTTCGACAAGCGTCAGGCCCTGCGCGAGAAGACCGACAAGCGCGAGGCCGAGCGCGCCATGCGCTCGCGCAACCGCCTCGGCGAGTGAGCGCCGCGGGGTGAGCCCTCGGCGAACGCCGGTGGCGTCGTCCAGCACACCCCGCTAGGCTGTGGTCCGCTCCTCACGGGGAGCATTGGCAACTCAACAGCGTGACAGCGGCTCGCACGTCACGGCCCGTACGGGGATGATCGGTTTCGACATTGCCTGTGTGCCGACGGGAAGCGGGCCGAGGACCCACGGTCATCTCGTGAACGATCCGTGGAAAACAACAAGTGCCAATTCCAAGCGCACTGACTTCGCTCTCGCTGCGTAAGCAGCCCAGCACATGAAGTCCGTCGGCCAGGTGATCGTCTTCTAACCTGAGTTCCGGCGTCATCCAGAGGACTTGCTGCACGGTTGCGCCTCAGGGCCGTGCGGGACTTGCACTGAGACTGGGCCCGTCGTCCTAGAAGCCGGTAGCAAAGGACGGGGCCGAGCAGAACGACTCATCCGGATACGCCCGTAGAAGACGTCGAACCGCAGCGATGGACGGGGGTTCGATTCCCCCCATCTCCACCAACGCCGTGCCGTCGAGCCGCTGTCGCGCTGATCGAACCGAGATCGCCACCCGAACGCCCCGTCGTCGTCCCCCAGGACGGCGCCGGGGCGTTCGTCGTTCCCCCGGGGTCCCGGACTACTGTCCGGAGCGAGCGCGGGGCTGGTCCTGCGTCGACCCGACCGGGAGGGCAGCACGTGGTGCAGGAGATCGCGATCCGAGTCCGTCTGCGCGAGCAGGACCGTCTGGGACTGGCGGAGTACGAGCGGATCGTGGGGTCCGTCGCGACCGTCGCCGCCGTCGTCGCCTGGCTGCCGACGCCCGGGTCACGGCTCGTCGTCCGCGGTCGTGGTGCCGAGCCGGTGCGCCTCGAGACGGTGTCGTACGGCACCGTGTTCGAGATGCTCGTCGTGCTCGACCAGCGCTCGGCCGCGGTGGAACGGGCAGCGTCGGCGGTGGCCGCGCTGGTGACGTCGGTGCGCGACGAGCACGTCGAGGACGACGTCGCGGGCATCGCCGGCGAGTTCGACCGCCTCGATCGGTCGGCGCCGCGTGGTCGCTCGGCGGTGGAGCTGGCGCTGCGTGGGTTCCTCGAGGGAGCCCGGGCCGACGTGCTCGCACGGAGGACCACCACGCGGGTCCGTGCTGCCCAGGCGCTCCTGCGGCTCGCCGAGGACGGGGCAGAGCTCGTGGTGGAGCGGGTCGAGGACGCCCTGGCACCCGTGGTCGAGGAGCAGCAGGTCGACGTGCTCTCGGACACCGGCACGTCCGTCGTGGTCGAGCCGGTCGACGGGATCGCGCCCTCCGGTGTCCGCGCCTCGCGCCCGGTGGTCGACGACGACTTCCCGGCGGAACAGCCCGGCGAGCAGGACGAGGGCACGAAGACCAAGGACAAGGACGAGAAGCAGTCCGACAAGAAGAAGAAGGACAAGAAGAAGAAGGACAAGAAGAAGAAGGACAAGAAGAAGAAGGACAAGAAGAAGAAGTCCGGCAAGAAGAAGGACAAGAAGTAGTCCGACAAGAAGCAGTCCGACAAGAAGCAGTAGGACCACGCGGTAGGGCCGGGTCAGAAGTCGAACAGGTTCGCCCGCAGGCCGCCGTCGCCGTACTCCCGGCGCAGCAGCCCCCGGCGGCGCAGTGCGGGCACGAGGTCGCCCGTCAGCCGGTACACCTGCGCCGGGTGCAGGTCGCCGGACAGGATGAACCCGTCGTTGTCCGCGTCCGCCCCGAGCTCCTCCACGAAGTCCGCGAACTCCTCGGCCGTCCCGACGAACCCCGCGCGCGCGCTGATCCGCCCGAGCCGGGCCTTCCGGGTCAGGAGTTCCCGGAGGGGCGCGTCCGGCGTGTCCCCGACCAGCCCACGGACCGTGCCCGCGGACACGTGGTCGCCGAAGGTCCCGTCCGGGATCGGTGCGTCCAGGTCGAGGGCGAGCAGATCCGTCTCGGAGTCGCTCGACCACGCGACGGCGGCGGCTCGGAGATCAGCATCCGACGGGTGTCGTGACGCGGCGACGACCCGCTCGGCCTCCTCGACCGAGGGCACCAGGACCGGCTTGAGCACGAACAGCACCCGCAGGTCGTCCGCGCTGCGCCCGGCGTCGGCCGCGGCGGTCAGCACCCGGGACCGGTACGCACGGACCGCCTCGGCCGTCAACGGTGCGAGTGCGAGCTGCACGTCCGAGTGCGTCCCGGCGAACCCGAGCCCGCGTCCGGATCCGCCGGGGGAGACCACGACCGGGTCAGCGTCGAGCGGGAGCGCGTTGAGCGGGCCGTCGGCGGTGAAGTACGCGCCCTCGTGGTGGAATGCGTCGAGTGCGTCGCCGTCGGCGAAGTGCCAGTCCGTCGGGTCCCCGACGTAGCCGTCGCCCCACGAGTGCCAGAGCCGTCGGAGCAGCGTGATCCACTCCTCGGCGCGGTCGTACGCGGCGTCGTGCGGGAGCGGTGCCGCACCGACGTGCCGGGCGCTGCCGGTGTCGGTCACGACGTTCAGCCCGAAGCGGTCCGAGGACAGGTGCGCGAGTGTCGCGGCCTGCCGCGCGGCGAGGTACGGCGGCGTGATGCCGGCGTTCACCGTCGGTGCGATGCCGATGTGCTGCGTCACCGCGAACAGGTACGGCGCGAGCAGCAGCGGGTCGTGCTTCGGACCGCCGTACGCCTGCCGGATCCGCAGGTCGAGGGTCGCCGGACTGCCGAGGGAGATCGCGTCCTCGGCGATCACGAGGTCCATCCCCGCCTGCTCGAGCGCCCGGACGGACTGCTGGTACAGGTCGGGCTCCGTCCAGTCGTGGCCCCAGTCCCAGTCGGACCGTCCCCAGGCCTGCGGGCCGAACCCCCGCGAGAAGAAGTACCCGAAGTGCTGCAGGTCGCCCACCGTCAGACCTCCTGCCCGACGAGGTGGCCCTGCGGGACGGCGCGTGCGAGGGCCGCGACCTCCGTGGCGGGGGCGGGGCGGGCCTCCCGGCCGGCGCCGTCCCGTCCGGTGGCCGCACGGACCGCCGCGAGGCCGCGCTCCACGTCGGCGAGCAGGTCGGTGACGTCCTCGATGCCGACGGACAGCCGGACCAGGCCGTCGCCGATGCCGAGCTCGGCCCGCTCGGCCGCGGTGCGGCCGGCGTGCGTGGTGGTCGCGGGGTGCAGCACGAGCGAGCGCACGTCACCCAGGTGGGTCATCCGACTGATGAGCTGCACCGCGTCGATGAAGGCGCGGGCGGCCGGCTCGCCACCGGCGAGCGTGAAGGCGAAGACCGAGCCGGCCCCACGGGGCAGGTAGCGCTGGGCGAGGTCGTGGTACGGACTGGAGGCGAGCCCCGCGTGGTCGACGCTCGTCACCTCCGGCTGGCGCTCCAGGAAGGACGCGACGGCCAGCGCGTTCGCGACGTGGCGCTCGACGCGGAGCGACAGCGTCTCGATGCCCTGACGCAGCAGGAAGGCGTTGAAGGGCGACGGCGTCGGACCGATCCGTGACGCGACGACGTCACGCGCGTACACCGCGAAGGCCCGGCTGCCGTGGCGCTCGACGTAGCTCTGCCCGCCGAGGGCGCGGTCCGGCGTCGTGAGGTGGGAGAAGCGTTCCGGTATGCGGCCCCAGTCGAAGGTCCCGCCGTCGACGACGAGCCCGCCGAGGCCGGCACCGTGCCCGGAGAGGAACTTCGACGCGGAGTGCACCACGACGTCGGCGCCGTGCTCGACCGGCCGCACCAGGTACGGCGTCGCCAGGGTGTTGTCCACGACGAGCGGCACGCCCGCCCGGTGCGCGGTGTCGGCGACCCCGGCGATGTCGAGGACGTCGTTCTTCGGGTTGGGGATCGTCTCGGCGAAGAAGAGCTTCGTGTTCGGTCGGACCGCGCGGGCCCACGCGTCGAGGTCGCGCTGGTCCGCGACGAAGTCGACCTCGATGCCGAGGCGCGCCAGGTTCTGCAGGAGCAGGCCCTTCGTGCCCTCGTAGATGCTCCGGGCGCTCACGACGTGGTCGCCCGCCTGCAGGAGCCCGAGGAGCGCCACCGTCACCGCCGCCTGGCCGCTGCCGACGAGGATCGCCTCGGCGCTCCGTTCGAGCAGTGCGACGCGGCGCTCGACGTCGGCGTTCGTCGGGTTGCCCAGCCGTGTGTAGGTGTACCCGTCGTCGACACCGGCGAAGCGCTCGCGGGCCTGCTCGAAGTCGTCGAAGAGGAAGCCCGAGGTCATGTGGATCGCGGGGACCCGCGCTCCGTGTGCGGTGTCGGGCAGGAAGCCGCCGTGCACCTGCTCGGTGGCGAAGCCGTGGCCGTCGTTCGACATGGGGTCCTCCTGGCGTGTCCGTCGTGCGGGTACTCTCGCAGGCCGGACGGGCCGGTGGGGCATTGCGGCGTCGGGTTACGGGCCGGCGGTGCCACCCCGAGCGGGAGCGGCCGTGCTCACGTCTGCGTCTGGGTCTGTGTCTGTGTCTGCGTCTGCTCCGGCGAGCAGTGCGGCGAGGCGTCGGGGGAGTCCCGGGGCGATCGGCTCCGGGAGCGCGTCGACCGGGAACCACCGGACGTCCTCGCTCTCGTGGCTCACCGTCGTCCGGGTGGATGGGTCCGCCGTGGCGACGAAGCCGACGTCCCAGTGCGCCGCGCAGGAGAAGCCGCCGTGCAGGTCGTGGCGGTCCAGGTCGGCCACGACGCCGTCGTCGAGCTCGAGACCGACGATGCCGGACTCCTCGCGGGCCTCGCGCCGAGCCGCCCCGGCCAGGTCGGCGTCCCGAGGCTCGAGGTGCCCGCCGAACTGCACCCAGAACCGGCCCTTGCGGTGCAGGCAGAGCAGGACGCGGGACCGATCGGGCGAGAACACGAAGCACGACGCCGTCAGGTGCTCCGTGCCGAGGGAACGGTCGAGTGCAGCGTCCCCGGTGCTGCGGACGAACCCGACGAACCGCTCGCGGTCGGGCGACGGCGCGTCGGTGAGCGCGGCGAGGGCATCGGCGGGGCGCATCCGACGATCGTGGCACGGCGGACGGGTACGTGCACGCGACGAGACGCGTGTCGATCGACGCGTGGGACGGTTCGTGCGCCGGCATCGTGTGCGTGTGCATCGTTCGACACCGCACCGGTCGATCGACGCGTGCGATGTCGCAGGAGCGCGGCCGGGCTGCCGACGCCGGCCCGCCGACGCCTCGGCCCCGGGTCAGAACAGTGTGCGCACCCCGGCGGCGACGGTGTCCCACGTGGCGAGGAGCGGCTCCCGGGCGAGCCACACCGCCACCCCGTTCACCGCCACGAAGAGCACGAACCACAGCACGGCCGGCACCCGCATCTCGGCGGCGGCGATGTGGAAGTCCGTCTGCACCCGGGCGCCGGTCAGCAGCCAGCGGGCGACGTGCACGAGGGACCGCAGACCGTCCACCACGAACGCGGTGCCGACCGCCGCGACGACGAGCACGGTGGCCTCCGACGGCCGGACCGCCACCCACAGCGCGAGCGCGTCGAAGCCGAGCACGACGAGCAGGCCGAACCAGTTCCGCACGAACGCCAGGGCCAGCAGGCCGACGACGGCGAGCACCACCACGGGGAGCCACCGCGACCCCTGGAGCACCCCGGAGACGAGCAGCACCCCGGCCCAGAGCGGCGCGCTGTACCCGGCGAAGAGGTTGAGGACCCGGACCAGCCAGCGGATCGCCGCCGGCACGCGCCCGAGTCGGACCCAGGCCTCGCCGGAGCCGTCGGCGTGCAGGTCGATCCGGTCGATGCGTCCGCCGAACGGCACCACGACGACGCAGTGGCCGACCTCGTGCACGATGGTGGCCGCGATCCGGGCGACCCGGCCGACCAGGGGCACGACGGGCAGGACGGCGCCGACCAGGACGGCGACGAACACGAGGGGCGGGGCTGCTGCGGTCAAGACGCCAGGATGGCAGCACCCACCAAGAGGACGCTGACCGCGCGGGCCGTCGGGTCAGTGGACGGCGTCCACGACGACGAGCACCACCACGACGACCGTCGCGACGACCGCGAGGCCGGTCAGGACGACGAGGAACACCGTCACCCGGTTGCGCTGCACGTGCCTGGCTACTCGACCGTCACCGACCTCGCGGCGGCGCGGGGCTTGTCCACCGCGCAACCGAGCTGCAGCGCGAGTTCACGCGCCAGCATCTGCAGGGGCACGACCGCCTCGACCGGACCCCAGGGTGCGAGCGACCGTCCCCAGGCCAGGTCGGTGGCCTCCGCGCGGTCGGTGATCGCCGGTACGTCGGAGCCCGCACCGCCGATCGTGACGACGAGGCCCCCGCGGGCCCGGACCTCGGCGACGGCGGAGGCGATGCGCGGGTCCCCGTGGTCGACCACCACGACCGGGGTGCCGTCGTCGACGAGCGCGAGCGGACCGTGCTTGAGCTCACCGACGGGGCAGGACCGTGCCCACCGGTAGGCGAGCTCCTCCACCTTCAGCGCACCCTCGGCTGCGTAGGGCAGCCCGGGCCCGCGGCCGACGAACAGGAAGCCGGGCGCGTCACGGACCGTCGCGGCCAGGAGCGGGATGCGCTCAGCTGCGACCGCGGCGGCGGCCGCCATCCGCTCGGGCAGTCCGGAGAGCTCGTCGACCAGGGCTGCGGCGCGGGTCGGCTCGAGCCGGCCCGAGGCGACCAGTGCCGACAGGACCGCGGTCACGCCGACGACCACCTGCGCCGTGAAGGTCTTCGTCGCGGCGAGCCCGACCTCGGGGCCGGTGTGGCAGGCGAGCACCGCGTCGGCTCGGCGGGCGAGGGACGAGTGCACGTCGTCCGTCAGCGCCAGGACCGGGTACCGGTCGTCGAGCCGGTCGAGCGCCCGGAGGACGTCCGCGGTCTCCCCGGACTGGCTGATGGCGACGACGAGGGTGCCGCGACCGAGGACGGCGTGGTCCACCTCGCTCGCGACGACGATGTCGGTGGGCACGCCGCCGAGGGTGCGCGCGGTGCCGGCGACGACCTGGCCGGCGTGCAGCGACGTCCCGCAGGCGACGACGGCGAGCCGCTCGAACGCCGGTAGCCCGAGCCCCGTCCAGGTGCTGCCGTCCGCGGTGCGCTGCCGGACGCGCTCGAGCAGGTCGGCGACGACCCGGGGCTGTTCGGCGATCTCCTTGGCCGTGTGGTCCGGGTGGTCGCCGAGGTCGACGTCGAGCGCGGTCGTGGCGAACGGGGACGGGGTGGGGAAGGGCACGGGCACGGCGATGCCCTCCGACGACCAGCTCCACGCCTCGCCGAGCTCGACGACGTCACCGTCCCGGAGCGGCACGAAGGTCTCGCACCACCGGGCGATGGTGCCGACGTCGCTCGCGACGAAGTCACCCCGTGCCGAGCGTGCGACGACGAGGGGCGACCGGTTCGCGGCGGCGACCATGCGGCCGTCCCGGGCGTCGAGCACGACGATCGCCCAGGAGCCCCGCAGTTGCGCGGTCGCGATCTGCACCGCGAGCACGAGGTCGGGGTCGACGTGGAGTGCACGCTCGACCAGGTGCCCGATGACCTCGGAGTCGACCTCGGACCGGAACACGTGCCCCTGCTGCTCGAGCGTCGCCCGCAACCGTCCCGCGTTCTCGACGGTCCCGTTGTGCACGACGCTGATCCGGCCGGAGCAGTCGGCGTGCGGGTGCGCGTTCTCCTCGCGCACCGTCCCGCAGGTCGCCCAGCGGGTGTGCCCGATCCCGAGCCCGGTCGAGGCGTCCTCTGCCGGTACCGCGGCCGCCCGTGCAGCGAGGTCCGCCCGCAGGTCCGCGACGCGGGACACCGACCGGACCGTGGCGATCCGACCGGCGGCGGTCCGCACCGCGACGCCGACGGAGTCGTACCCCCGGTACTCCAGCCGTTCGAGACCGTCGAGCAGGAAGGGGGTCACGTCGTCGCTGACGCGCGCCGCGATGATGCCGCACATACGGTGTCCGTTCGGGTGGTGGACCGGCCCGGTGCCGGGGAGCGGCACCGACCGCCGCCGGGTCTGCCGCGGGTCCGGGTCCGTCGCCCGGCCGGTCCACCCGCGGATCAGGCGGGGGCGGACCGGGAGGGTCGGCGGTTCGGGTACCGGACGGTCGTGATCCGCGGACGGGCCCTTCCGGGAAGGGCACGACGGTCGGTGCACCACGAGCCTCGCCCGGCGGGTCCGCCGGGACAACACCGCGCAGCGGCTCTTGCGGTTCACCGCGCGAGCGGTGCGACCCGACGTGTCGTCGGTGCGGACTCCCGCAAGCCGGCTCGCGGTCCGACGTCGGGCGTGACGGACGGGAGGCCCGGTACCAGCTGGTACCGGGCCTCCCGTCCGTCGAGCGGTCGCCCTGCGTCCGCGGGTCGCGCGATCAGGTGAGCAGCGCGACGAGGTGCGAGCGCGAGCGCGCCCCGACCTTCCGGTAGATCTGCGTCAGGCGCAGCTCCACGGTGCGCTGGGACATGAACAGCGACGAGGCGATCTCGCGGTTGCGGTAGCCCTCGGTCACCTTCTGCACGACGGCGCGCTCCTCCGCGGTCAGCTGGGTGAGCACCACGGACGCGTCCGGGGCACTCCGCGGCGACCCCGGGACCGGGGCGGACAGCACCGGTCCGGACCGCAGCGACGTCGGCACGCCGAAGGCCGGCATGACCGCCGTCGGCGCGGGCGTCGCCAGCGGTCGTCGCAGACCCGCCGCCTCGTACGCGGCCGCGGCGGCGGCGCCGAGGCGGGGCCGCTCGGCGTCCGTGCCCACCGCCGACAGGGCGGTGAAGGTGCGAGCGCGCTCGTACTGCGAGTCGTGCGGCTGGAACAGCTCGAGGGCTCGTCGACGCGCCGTCTCACGGGTGGCGTCGTCGGCGACGAGCGCCAGGCTGCGGGCCAGCACGAGCGCGCCCCAGCGGGACGGCCGGGCGTGGTGGTCGGCCGCGAGCCGGGCCGTCGCGTTCCGGGCGTCGTCGATCCGGCCGAGGCGCACGTAGCCCTCGACCAGGTCGCCGAGGTGCCGCAGCACGGTCGGGTTGCGCAGCGACCGGCCGACGGCGTCCGCCGCCTCGAGGGCGGTCACCGCCTCGTCGACACGACCGTCGAGCAGCAGCACACGCCCGCGGAGTGCGTGCAGCCGGGCCGTGGTGCCCCAGAGCAGCACCGTGGAGCGGAGCGCCAGGCACCGGTCCACCACCTCGAGCGCCTCGAGCGAACGACCCTCGGCGAAGTGGCGCCACGCGACCGCGACCGCCCGCGACGGCTCGCGGAGCCGCTGCGCGGACAGGGCGCTCCCGGCCTCCCAGGCGTCGATCGCGCGGAGGGCCTGCCGGAAGTTGCCGGAGCGCAGCTCGTTCTCGGCGGACAGGTAGCGGGCTCCCTCGACCCACACGGCCTCGGTGTCCTGCCCGCGGGCGACGACGAGCGCGAAGACGCGACGTGCGCTCCGGTACCGCTCGGCGAGGCTCAGCGCGTGTGCCACGAGTAGGAGTGCCGGTTCGGACATCGACATCAGCCGCGCCGTCGAGAGTCCGTCGTAGAGCTCCGTGTCGGCGGGCAGCGAACCGTCGAGCGCAGCGACGAGGCACTGCACGGCGCCGGCGATCTCCGCGGTGTGCGGGGTGATCACCGGACCGAGCTGCTCGACCCGGGCGAGCAGGTCGCGGGCCTGCTCGAGGTCCCACGTCTCCGCCCGGAAGCTCGCGACCATCGCCAGGAGCCCGGCGGTCGCGGGGGCTTCGGGTGCCTCCGCGTCCACGGGCACGAGGAGCTCGTCCGCGTGCACGGTCTCGCCGCGCAGGTACTGCACGGAGTACAGGACCCGCAGGCGCCGGACCTCGTCCGACCCGCGCCGGAACGGGCGCATCGCGGTGAGGTAGCGCGCGGCGAGCCCGAGCTGACGCTGTGCGAACAGCGCCTCGGTGACGGCGAGCAGTGCCGTCCGCTCGTCCTCACCGCCCGAGCCGACGTGCAGGGCACGCTCGGCCAGGGCGACCGCGGCGTGCGGTGCCCCGTCGGCGACGTAGCCCGCGGCGGCGTCGAGCAGCGCGACCACGTCGGGGACGTCGTCGACGAAGCTCCGGTGCCACGCGGCGGCGCGCGGGTCCGCCTCGGCGCTCGCCGCGGCGAGCTCGCGGTGCAGCGTGCGCCGGGTGCGTGCGGACATCCGCCAGTACAGGGCTGACCGCAGCAGCGGGTCGCGGACCGTGACGGTCTGGCCGCGCACGACGACGAGCCCGGCGTCGGCGAGGTCGTCGACGGCGTCGCGGTCCCATCCGGTCGTCCTGGCGACCGGCACGAGGGACAGCCGGGCGAGGACGTCCAGACCACGTCCCGCGTCGTCGGTGTCGGTGTCGGCGGCACCCTCGACCACGTCGAGGGTCAGCGCCGCGATGGCCTCGGTCGTGGCGGTCGGGCGCAACGGCAGCACGAGCGGCTCGGTGCCGGTCAGCTGGGCGGTCGAGAGCATGTCGAACTGCTCGCGGAGCGCGCCGGGGTTGCCGCCCGTCGCATCGGCGAGGATCGCGAGGACGCCGTCGTTCGCGCCCTCCGGTGCCATCGACCGGGCCAGCGCGAGGGACACGTCGGCGGCCAGCGGTTCGAGCCGCAGCACGGGGAGGGCCGTGAGCGGACCGTCCGACGGCACGGTCCGGACCGTTGCGACCAGACGCAGTGCCGTGCCGGCGAGTCGACCCGCCAGGAACGCGATGAGCTCCTGGCTCTCGCGGTCCATCCGGTCGAGGTCGTCGATCAGGACGACCGTCGGCGGCAGGGTCAGGGTCTGCACGGCCTCGAGGAAGTCGTGCGCGGCGGCGAGCCCGCTCGTCGCGCCACCGGCCTGCAGCAGGTGCGCGATGTGGGCGGTCGCCCGCGGATCGTCGAGTGCGGTGAACAGGGAGGTCACACCGGCCAGGGGCCAGCGGGACTCGCTCCCGTTGACACCGACCCGCACGACGGGGAGGGAGACGCGGTCAGCGACCGCGTCGAGGACGCTGCTGCGCCCGGAACCAGGGTCGCCGACGACGACCATCGCGGACTCACGAGGGAGTACAGCGAGGGTCGCGATCCGGTCGACCTCGAGACGGCGACCGGTGAGTGCCATGACTCACCGGCCTCCGGGTCCGGGGACGGAGACTGCGGTGGGCGTCCGGTCGGCAGCGCGGCGGGAGACCACGGCGACGGACGGGATCCGGTCGGCGGCACGGGCAGGGACCGTGGCGACGGACGGACGCGAGGCGGCGACGGAGCGCACACCAGGGCTGTCGGTGAGATGACGCGGACGACGAGTGAGGGTGCACTCGGTTCCGCCTGGGAACGATGAAGTCATCGTCTGGACCACCCCTCGGGTCAGGGTTTTCGGACGAGTAATGGACGACGGACCCGACACGGTCCGGGTCTAGGGAACCCGGTGCGTCCGATCAGCCGTGAGCACGATAACCCGCCCATCGGACGCCACCGAAGTGCTCGTCAGCAGAGTGTCCGACTCGCCTGGCCCCAGTCCGGGGGGTCCCTGCCCCCGTCCGGGGGTCCGGCACCGTCGGCCGGGCCGCGCGCAGGGGACAAGCGGGGTACACCGCGGCGCAGCGTCCGCCCTGCCCCGGTGTCGCCCGTGTCGGGACGACCAGGGGCTACGGACGCCGGATGACGTCCACGACGGCGTCGTGCACGTGCCCGTTCGTGGCGAGGGCGCTGCCGTGCCACGGGCCCGGGTCGCCGTCGAGCGAGGTGAAGCGGCCGCCCGCCTCCTCGACGATCGGCACGAGGGCCGCGATGTCCCACGGCTTGAGGTCGGGCTCGCCCGCGACGTCGAGGACCCCCTCGGCGACGAGCATGTACGACCACATGTCGCCGTACGCCCGGGTGCGCCAGACCTCGCGGGACAGGGTGACGAGGGCGTCGAGCCGGTCGTCCTCGTCCCACTGCTGGATGCTGTTGTAGCTGAGGCTCGCCTCGGACAGCGCCGTGACGCCGGAGACCCGCAGGGGCCCGTCGGTCGAGTGTGCGCCGAGCCCCTCCGCGGCCCACCAGCGCTTGCCGAGCGCCGGGGCGCTGACGACGCCGAGCACCGGGCGGCCGTCGACGGCGAGGGCGATGAGGGTCGCCCAGACCGGCACGCCCCGCAGGTAGTTCGCGGTGCCGTCGATCGGGTCGACCACCCACTGCCGGTGCCCTTCGCTCAGGGCGTCGGCGCCGGTGTCCGCCGTCGTCTCCTCGCCGAGGAACGCGTCGTCCGGGCGCTCGGCCGCCAGGCGCTCGCGCAGGGCGCGCTCGACCGCCTGGTCGGCGTCCGTGACGTGCGTGCTGTCGGCCTTCGTCGTGACGTGCAGGTCGGCGGCGCGGAACCGCTCGAGGCTGATCGCGTCGGCGGTGTCGGCGAGGGAGCGGGCGAAGTCCAGGTCGGCGCTGAGGTCCACGGAGGTCAGGCTAGCGCCCTAGGCCGCGACGACCTGCTCCTCCTCGTAGCGTGACACCGCGCGCTCGCGCGCGATGCGGGTCCGGCGTGCGGCGAGCCCGTGCACGAGGACGCCGAGCAGCACCGCGACGACCAGCCACAGCACGAGCACGACCACCGACCGGGTCAGCGACGCTCCGGGGAAGTACACGAGGTCCTGCGCGGCGCCGAGCCAGGCCGCGCCGCTCCAGAACGTGTTGAGCGCCGCGAAGAAGCCGGGCTGGAACGACGGCTGGAAGATCCCGCCGGAGCTCGTGAAGTTGAGCATCACGAAGAGCATCGTCAGGATCGGCGTGGTCCACCGCCCGAGCAGCGGGTGCAGCCCGACGCCGAGGGCGACGATGACGGCGTCGTAGAGCCACGCGAACAGGAAGACCTGCCAGCGGTGGTCCGGGATGACGCCGTAGAGCGGTCCGGCGACCAGGACACCGATGCCGGCGACGACCCCGGCGGTGACGGCGCCGACGACGACCGTCCAGAGCGCGCGGAGCTTCGCGGCCGCCGCGGCGACGGCGATCGCCGAGGCGTACCCGCCGACGCTCAGGCCGACGAGCAGGAAGAAGAGTCCCTGGCCGGTCGGGTCCTCGTCACCGGTGGGCACGACGTCGTGCACGGTGAACGGCAGGTGCTGCTCGTACGCGATCGGCAGGAAGACCTTCTGGGCTGCGGTCGCGGTGGTCTCGCTCGCGGCCGTGGAGACGTAGAGCACGGCGCCGTCCGTCCCCGGCGCGTACACGGCGGCGAGGTCGCGGTCCCGGACCTGCCGTTCGGCCTCGGCCGTCGAGCCGACGACGTGCGCGACCAGCCGGCCGTCGGAGCCGTCGGTGACGGTCTGGGCGAACACCTGGGCCTCCGGGCCCTGGCCGACGATGCCGACCGGGAGCTCGTGCGGGGTCGGGGCGTGGAACGCGCCGAGGTAGGCGAGGCTCATCCCGACCGCCAGGAACAGCGGCACGAGGATGTGCGACCCGAAGGACCGCAGCGACCGTCCGAGGTGTTCGGGGTGCAGGACCGCCGCCATCGCCGCCGTGGGGCGGTCGGCTCGCGACGGGTGCTCCGCCGCGTGGTCACCGTGGTGGACCGGTTCGGGTCTGGCTGTGTTGTGTTCTGCAACTTCGGGCACGAGGGGCAACGGTACACCCGCGCCGCACGCGACGGTCACCACGCACGCGACGGTCCCCACGCGCGGGACGACCCCCGCCTCGGGTCAGTCCGCGCCGGGGTCGTCCGCACCCATGCCGGTGAGCAGGGCGCGGAAGGAGTCGAGCCGCTCGACGCCGGTCGCCCCGAGCTCCCCGTCGTGCACGCGGTCGACGATCTCCCAGTCGTGCGCCTGTGCGAGCGGGATGCCGTCGGCGGGCTCGCGCACCGGGACGGCGTGCGCCGCGAAGGCCCGGAAGACGTTCTCCGGCTGCACGTGCCCGAGCCCGAACGACCGGACGCCGGGGGTGTCGATGATCCACCCACCGTCACGGACGCGCAGCGCGATCGAGGACGACGAGGTGTGCCGCCCGCGACCGGTGACCGCGTTGACCACGCCGGTCGCGCGGGTCGAGCCGGTGATGGCGTTCACGAGCGTCGACTTGCCGACGCCGGAGTGCCCGACCGTGACGGTCACCGTGTCGTCGAGCACCTCGTGCAGGGCGTCGAACGGCACGTCGTCCGACCGGCTCGTGACGATCCGGAGGTCCAGGCAGGCGAAGTGCGCCAGGAACGGTGCCGGGTCGGCCAGGTCGGTCTTCGTGATGCAGAGCACCGGGTCCAGGCCGGCGTCGAACGCCGCGACGAGGTACCGGTCGATGAGTCGCGGGCGCGGCTCGGGGTCCGCCGCCGCGACGACGATCAGCATCTGGTCGGCGTTCGCGACGATCACGCGCTCGACCTCGTCGCTGTCGTCCGCGCTCCGTCGGAGCAGGGTCGACCGCTCGGCGACCTTGACGATCCGCGCGAGCGAACCGGCGTCGCCCGAGACGTCCCCGGCGAGCGACACGCGGTCGCCGGTCACGACCGACTTCTTGCCGAGCTCCCGGGCCTTCGTCGCCGTGATCACCCGCTCGTCGTCCTGGCCGGCCGACACCAGCACGCCGAAGCGCCCGCGGTCGACGTTCGTCACCCAGCCGGTCGGGGCGTCGTCGTAGTTCGGACGGGTCTTCGTGCGGGGCCGGTTGCCCTTCGGGTTCGGCCGGATCCGCACCTTCGACTCGTACTGTCCGTACGGCTCGTCCTCGTCGGTGTCGTCCCCGTCGACGTCGTCCCACCAGCTCACGGCGTCACGCTCCCGTCCGGTGGCCCGCAGCCTGGTCCGCACCGGTCGCCACCAGGTCCGCCCAGAGCTCGGGGAACTGCGGCAGCGTCTTCGCCGTGCAGCCGACGTCGTCGACGGCGACGCCGTCGACGACGAGACCGACGAGGGCGCCCGCGGTCGCCATCCGGTGGTCGTCGTACGCGGCCCAGCCACCCCCGTGGAGGCGGGCGGGCGTGATCCGCAGGCCGTCGTCGAGTTCCTGCACCGAGCCTCCCGACCGGTTCACGTCCGCCGCGAGCGCGGCGAGGCGGTCCGTCTCGTGGCCACGCAGGTGGCCGATCCCGGTGATCTCGCTCGGCCCGTCGGCCAGGGCCGACAGCGCGACGAGCGCCGGTGCGAGTTCGCCGCCGCGGGACAGGTCGAGCGTCACACCCGGCAGGGAGGCTCCACCGGCCACCCCGACGCCGCCGTCGAAGACGAGGTCGTCGCCGTCCCGCGTGACGGTCGCGCCCCACAGGGGCAGGAGCGTCTCGAGGTCGGCACCGACCTGCGTGGTGTCGGTCGGCCAGGTGCGGATCCGGACGGTGCCGCCCGCGACGAGCGCAGCCGCCGCGAACGGCGCGGCGTTCGACAGGTCGGGCTCGATGACGACGTCGCGCGCCGCGATCGGGCCCGGGTGCACCACCCACTCGCCGACGGTCGGCTGGTCCACGCGGACACCGCGAGCGCGGAGCGCCGCGACGGTCATGTCGATGTGCGGCAGGCTCGGCAGCCGCTCGCCGACGTGGGTGAGGTGCAGGCCCTCGTCGAAGCGGGGCGCCGACAGCAGCAGCCCGGACACGAACTGCGACGACGCCGACGCGTCGATCTCGAGACGGCCCCCGCGGACCGATCCGGTGCCGGTGAAGGAGAAGGGCATCGCGCCGTCGCCGTCGTCCGTCACGTCGACCCCGAGGTCGGCGAGGGCGCGGATGATCGCGCCCATCGGTCGCCTCCGCGCGTACGGGTCGCCGTCGACCGTCACGGGGCCGGTCGCCAGCGCGGCGAGCGGCGGCAGGAAGCGCATCACGGTGCCGGCCAGCCCGCAGTCGACGGCGACGTCGCCGTGCATCGGCGCGGGTGTGATCCGGAGGTCCGGCCCGTACGGGTTCGGAGCCGTGCCGTCCGCGGGGACGACCTCGTCGATCCCGACGCCGAGCTGCCGGAGCGCGGCGACCATCAGGGCGGAGTCGCGCGAGTGCAGGGGGAGCCGGATGGTCGAGGGGCCGTCGGCCAGCGCCGCGAGGACCAGCTCCCGGTTCGTCAGCGACTTCGAGCCGGGCAGGGCGACGTCGCCGCGCAGGGGTCCGCGGGCGAGGGGTGCGATCCAGGGATCGGGCTGCTGGGAATGCGTCGACTGGGCCATCGGTTCACCAGGGTACTGAACACCGCGGGAGGACCATTGGCGACAGCGACACTCGAACGGTCACGGACGGCACTGCCGACCGTGCGGACGACGATCGACGGCTCGCTCGGCGGGCTCGGCCTAGACTCGTCCGTGATGACGACCGACGAACCGCAGGCAGCACCGCACGACCTGGTCGAGGAGACCGAGGCGCAGCTCGACGCGGTGTCCGAGGAGGCGGACGCCCTCGAGCCCGAGGCCGAACCGGCGGACGAGAAGACCGTGTCCGAGGCCGAACTGCGCTCCCTGTTCGAGGACCAGGCGCTCCCGTTCATGGACCAGCTCTACGGCGCCGCGATGCGGATGACCCGCAACCCGGCCGACGCGTCGGACCTGGTGCAGGAGACCTTCGTCAAGGCGTACGCGGCGTTCCGGCAGTTCCGTCAGGGCACGAACCTCAAGGCGTGGCTCTACCGGATCCTCACGAACACGTTCATCAACACGTACCGCAAGAACCAGCGGAACCCGTACCAGGGCACGATCGACGAGCTCGAGGACTGGCAGCTCGGCGGCGCCGAGAGCGTCACGCAGTCCGTCTCGGCGCGTTCCGCCGAGGCCGACGCGATCGACCACCTGCCGTCCTCGGCCGTGAAGGACGCGCTCCAGTCGATCCCCGAGGACTTCCGGATGGCCGTGTACTTCGCGGACGTCGAGGGCTTCTCCTACCAGGAGATCGCCGACATCATGAAGACCCCCGTGGGGACGGTCATGAGCCGTCTCCACCGTGGACGCCGGCTCCTCCGCGGGCTCCTGGCGGACCACGCACGCGAGACCGGCATCGTCCCGGACGCAGCGTCGACGGCGACGATGCGCGGGCGGGGCCGGAAGACGACTGCGGCCGCTGGTCGCACCGACGGGAAGGACGCACGATGAGCGGCTGCGACTGCTCGAAGGCCAAGGCCGAGCTCGAGGAGTTCCTGCACGACGAGCTCTGCCGCGAGGACGCCGCGGACATCCGCGAGCACATGGAGTCCTGCGAGGACTGCACGAGCGAGCACCGGGTCGGTGTGGTGCTGATGGAGACGGTGAAGCGCGCGTGCGCCGAGACCGCGCCGGACCAGCTCCGGACCGAGATCCTCGCGCGCATCCGCGTGGAGCAGGCGACGCACTAGCGGTCATCTCCCGACCGCGAAGTGCGTGGCGACCGACGTCCACGGCAGTTCTCGGTTGTACACGCGAGCCGTGTCGACCTCGCCGACGAAGTTCGGCTTGGCCTTGTCCGCACCCGGCCAGTCGGCGGTGGACTCGCGTCCGACGCGCCAGTAGCCCTCGTAGGTGAACGGCTTGGTGTTGTCGGAGCGGTCGGCCACTTGGACACCGTCGAGCCAGAGCGCCATGTGCCCGGGCGTGGACGTGCCCACGGCCATGTGCCACCGGCCGTCGTCGACACGCGCGGTCGAGGTGACCGAGCGTCGGGTGGCGTTCCCACTGTCCTGCACGCCGAACGCGAGGGTTCCTTCCGAGGTGATGTACAGACGGCGGTCCTTGAAGCCGGACGCGGCCGTCTGCCCGGAGCCGAAGGACATGATGCTGCCCTGGGCACGGTCTGTTCGGAACCAGATCTCGATGCTGAAGGTCGAGGGCGCCTCGATCTGCGTCGAGCTGGTGGCGCGCGGCGAGTCGGAGGCGTCTTCGAAGCGGAGGGACGGGTTGTCCGCGCACGAGGCGTCGTGACGCTGTGCGTGCCCCGTCATCACCGCGGGCTGCCGCCCGACGTGGTCGACGATGTCCGGACCCGACTTCTCGTCGAAGTCCCACGCCAGCGACGGCCTGTCCAGCATCCCGCGGAAGCACGGGAAGGTCTTCGCCGTCGCTGCCGCCGCCGCTGCCCCGGTGTCCGCCGAGAAGACCGCGCCCGCCCCGGAGCCGGTGCCGACCGCGGCGGCGGTCACGGCGGCGAGGACGGCGAGGAGCGTCGCGGGGACCGTCGAGACCGTCCGCTCCACGACGGGCGGCGGGGTCGCGAGGTCCACACGCGGCGTGCCGCACCCGCCACACGGCGTGCCGTTGCGCATCCCGCGATCGCTCCCGGCGAGGAGCACGAGCGCGATCGCGAGCGCGAGGGTTGCGGCGAGGTGCGCGACGTCGCCTTCGCGGAGCCACGTCGCCGGGAGACCGACCGCGGGGAACCGCAGCAGGGCGACGCCGCGGACCGCTGACGGCGCCACGGCACTCCGGTCGGGTCGCGGGTTGGCGTCGCCGCGGAGGACGAGCATCCCGTCGTCCCGCACCCGGTCGAGACGGTGCAGGCGGAGGCGGCCCGGATGGTCGGGATCGTCGACCAGCAGCACCCGCCCCGGCGTCCGGGCGGAGTCCGGCAGCGGGGCTGCGGCGACGACGTCGCCGACCTGGACCGCCGGGGCCATGGAGCCGCTCACCACCGTCGTCGTCGGCCAGCCGAGGCAGACGGGCACCAGCGCCCAGAGGAGGAGGGCCACAGCCGTGAGGAGCAGGGTCCTGGCGGCGGTGGCGATCCCGAGCGCGACCGCGTCGCTCGTGCAGCGCCGTCGCGTCCGGGTCGTGTCGCGGGGCATCCGTCGTCCTCTCTCAGCTGGTGGTGGTGTTGCTCCGGAGCGGCCGCTACTTCGACTGCGCCTCCCACACGAACGTGGCCGACGCGGAGGTGTCCTGCGCCGAGTTCGGGGTGTCCTCGCCGAGGGTGTACGTGATGCGGTAGACCGTGGCCTCCGTGCCGGTGGTCGGCGTCCAGGAGCCGTAGCCGTCGGCGAACGAGGTGGATGCCTCGAGCGCGCTCAGCGTGTCGGCGAAGACGCCGTCCTGCGCGTTGAAGCCCTGGCAGTCGGCCCCGGTCGCGGTCCCTCGCTCGACGATGAGGTCGAGGTGGTCCGCGGCCCCGTCGTTGACCACGTCCGCGCCGTAGAAGCGGACCAGCGCCGGCTTGGTGGTCGTCGCGGTGACGGTGATGCACTGCTCGCCGGTGTCACCGGGGACGAGGTCACTGACGTCGAACAGGGCGGTGCCCTGGTGGTCGTCGTCGAGCGCGACGGTGCCGGTGCGCCAGTTGTTGCCGGAGTTGTCGGTCGACGCGGAGAACGCGGCGTAGGACGCGCCGGAGATCACGGCGGCGCTGGCGACGAGGGCCAGCGGGACGGCGACGAGAGCGCTGCGGCGGCTGGAACGGGTAGAGAGGTGCATGGAGTCTCCTTCGAGTGGACGAGTCCCATGAAGGATACGAAATATCAAGTGTTTGCACAAGCGTGTGCTCGTCGTCACACGTCGCCGGCGCTGGGTAGGGTCGCCCCATGACCCTCACCGCCGAGTCGATCACCACCTGGTCCGACACGGACGTCGCCGACGTCACCGCCCTCGTCCGTCTGCTCGGGCACGTCGTCGACGAGTCCGCGATGCGCGCACGGCTGGAACGGCTCGTGCCCGAGGCCGGACACCGCACGTGGCTGGTCCGTGGCGACGACGGCCGAGCGGTCGCCGTGGCGGGTGCGCAGGTCACGTGGTCGTACGCGAGCGACGAGCCCACCGCGCAGCTCCTGCTGCTGGTGGTCGACCCGTCGGCCCGGAGGCTCGGGACCGGTTCCGCGCTCATCGACACGTTCGAGACGTGGGCGAGTGAGCAGGGGGCGCACCGGCTGAGCGCCGTGTCGGCCGCCGCGACGGACAGCGCGCACCGGTTCTACCAGAAGCGCGGGTACCACGAGGCCGGGGTCCGCTACACGAAGCTGAAGTAGCGTCGGGCAGCCCCTGGCGCTGCACGTCGGTGCTGCTGCGTGCCGCGTGCGGCCGCCGCTGCTGCCGCCGCCGTCGGTGCGTCTGCGTGCCCGGGAGATGCGCGCCCTGACGAACGATGCGCCCCGTCTCCACGGGGCGCATCGTTCGTCAGGGGGCGCGGCGGATCAGCCGAGTGCCTTGCGGACGACGTCGGCGGCCTCACCCGCGGAACGCTTCGACGAGCCCGTCGCCGGTGCGGCACTCGCCGGGCGCGAGGCCACGGAGAGCGGACGGCCGTCGAGGTGCGGGGACAGGTTCATGCACACGAACGGCCAGGCGCCCTGGTTCTCCGGCTCCTCCTGGGCCCAGACGACCTCGGCCTGCGGGTAGCCCGCGAGCACCCGGAGCAGCTCGTCGAGGGGGAGCGGCGCGAGCTGCTCCAACCGGACGAGGGCGACGTCGGTCGCGCCGGACTTGTCGAGCTCGGCGCGGAGGTCGTGGTGCACCTTGCCCGAGTGCAGCACGACGCGGCGCACCCCGGCCTTGTCGGTCACGCGGTCGTCGTCGAGCACCTCGTGGAAGGAGCCGTTCGTGAAGGCCTCGACCGGGCTCGTCGCCTGGCGGAGGCGGAGCATGGCCTTCGGCGTGAAGACGACGAGCGGCTTCTGCGGGCGCTCCCACGCCTGGCGACGGAGCAGGTGGAACCACGACGCCGGCGTCGAGGGACGCGCGACGATCATGTTGTCCTCGGCGCAGAGCTGCAGGTACCGCTCGATGCGCGCCGAGGAGTGGTCCGGCCCCTGACCCTCGTAGCCGTGGGGGAGCAGGAGCACCAGCCCGGAGCGCTGTCCCCACTTCTGCTCGGCGGACGAGATGAACTCGTCGATGACGGTCTGCGCGCCGTTCGCGAAGTCGCCGAACTGCGCCTCCCACAGCACGAGGGCCTCGGGACGTTCGACCGAGTAGCCGTACTCGAACGCCATCGCCGCGTACTCGCTGAGCAGCGAGTCGTAGATGTACAGGCGGGCCTGGTCCTCGGCGACGTTGGCGAGCGGCAGCCACTCCTGCCCGTTCACCCGGTCGTGGAAGACCGCCTGGCGCTGCACGAAGGTGCCGCGTCGGGCGTCCTGGCCGGCCAGCCGGACGGGCTTGCCCTCGACCAGCACCGAGCCGATCGCCATGAGCTCCGCCATCGCCCAGTCGATGCCGCCGGAGCGGGTCATCTCGGTGCGCTTGGTGAGGAGCTGCTGCAGCTTCGGGTGGATCGAGAAGCCGGCGGGCGGGTTGCTGTGCGCGTCGCCGATGGCCCGGACGAGTTCCTCGGAGATCGCCGTCTCGTGCACCTCGACCTCGGCGTCGTCACGCTGGGCCGTCGGACGCTCGAGACCGTCCACGGCGCCGTCGTCGTCCGTCGTGATGACGGGCATCGTGCCGGTCTGCGCCTCGTGGGTCTCGGCGAAGGCGCGCTCGAGGCGGTCCTGGAAGTCGCGGTGCGCCTCGTCGTACTCCTCCTGCGTGATGTCGCCGCGACCGACGAGGGCCTCGGTGTACAGGGTGCGGACGGAGCGCTTCGCCTCGATGAGGTTGTACATGAGCGGCTGGGTCATCGAGGGGTCGTCGCCCTCGTTGTGGCCGCGGCGGCGGTAGCAGACCAGGTCGATCACGACGTCGCGGTGGAACTCCTCGCGGTACGCGAAGGCGAGCTCGGCGACGCGGGCCACGGCCTCGGGGTCGTCCCCGTTGACGTGGAAGATCGGCGCCTGGATCGTCTTCGCCACGTCGGTGGAGTACACCGAGCTGCGCGCGGACTCCGGAGGCGTGGTGAACCCGACCTGGTTGTTGATGACGAGGTGCACCGTGCCACCCGTGCGGTAGCCGCGGAGCTGCGACATCTGCAGGGTCTCGACGACGACGCCCTGGCCGGCCATGGCCGCGTCGCCGTGCACGAGCACCGGCAGCACGCCGAAGGTGCCGGGCGGGGTGCGGTCCTGCTTGGCGCGCACGATGCCCTCGAGCACGCCGTCGACGGCCTCGAGGTGTGACGGGTTCGCGGCGATCGTGACGGGGATGCTCGAGCCGTCCGACGCGCGGAAGACGCCCTCGGTGCCGACGTGGTACTTCACGTCGCCGGAGCCCTGACCGGACACGGAACCCGGGAGCGACGACCCCTCGAACTCGCGGAAGATCTGCCCGTAGGTCTTGCCGGCGATGTTCGTCAGCACGTTGAGGCGGCCGCGGTGGGCCATGCCGATGGCGACCTCGTCGAGGCCGGCGCCCGCCGCGTGCTGGATGAGGGTGTCGAGGAACGCGATGGTCGACTCGCCGCCCTCGAGCGAGAAGCGCTTCTGGCCGACGTACTTCGTCTGCAGGAAGGTCTCGAACGCCTCGGCCTCGTTGAGCTTGCCGAGGACACGGAGCTGCTCGTCCTTCGACGGCTTCGAGTACGGCACCTCGATGTGGCCCTGCACCCAGCGGCGCTGTTCCGGGTCCTGGACGTGCATGTACTCGACACCGACGGTGCGGCAGTAGGCGTCGCGCAGGATGCCGAGCACGTCGCGCAGGGGTGCCGTCGTGGTGCCGGCGAGGCCGCCCGTGACGAACTCGCGGTCGAGGTCCCAGAACGTCAGCCCGTGGTTCTCGAGCTCGAGGTCGGGGTGGGTGCGCTGCCGGTACTCGAGCGGGTCGATGTCGGCCATCAGGTGCCCGCGCACGCGGAAGCTGTTGATGAGCTCCTGCACGCGCGACGTCTTGTTGACGCGGTGGGCCAGGTCGACGTTGATGTCGTTCGCCCACTGGATGGGCTTGTAGGGGATGCGCAGCGCCGAGAAGATGCCCTCGTAGAACCCGTGCTCGCCGATGAGTCGCTCGTGCACCTTCTTGAGGTACTCGCCCGAGCCGGCGCCCTGGATGACCCGGTGGTCGTAGGTGCTCGTCAGCGTGATCGTCTTGCCGACGCCGAGCTCGACCAGGGTCTTCGTCGCGGAGCCCTGGAACTGCGCCGGGTACTCGAGCGCACCGGCGCCGATGATCGAGCCCTGGCCCTTCGTCAGGCGCGGGACCGAGTGCACGGTGCCGATGCCGCCCGGGTTGGTGAGCGAGATCGTCGTGCCCTGGAAGTCGGCCGGCGTGAGCTTGTTGTCGCGGGCGCGCTTGACGAGGTCCTCGTACGCGGCGAGGAACTGGCCGAAGGTGAGGGTCTCGGCGCGCTTGATGCTCGGGACGAGGAGCGAGCGGGTGCCGTCCTTCTTCGGGACGTCGATCGCGATGCCGAGGTTCACGTGCGCGGGCTCCACCACGAAGGGCTTGCCGTCGCGCTCCTCGTAGAACACGTTCTGGCTCGGGAAGTCCTTGAGCGCCTGCACCATCGCCCACCCGATCAGGTGGGTGAAGGAGATCTTGCCGCCCCGGGCCCGGCGGAGGTGGTTGTTGACGACGATGCGGTTGTCGATCATCAGCTTCGCCGGGATCGTCCGGACGCTGGTCGCGGTCGGGACCGTGAGCGAGGCGTCCATGTTCGAGGCCAGCGTCTTCGCCATGCCCCGGAGCGGGGTCGCCACGTCCTCGTGGGTCTCCTCGTGGTCGTCGGCCTCGTCGTTGGCCTCGGCCGGGATCGGCTGCGGGGTGGGCTGGCGCGAGGTCGTCTTCGCCTGGATCGGACCGGCGGGCTTCGCCTCGCCCGGGGCGTCACCCGTGGCGGGCTGCTGCGTGGTCGACTGCGACGAGGACTGCGCGGGGGCGGGTGCGCTGGGCGTCGAGCCGGCGGCGGAGTCGCCCCCGGTCTGCGAGCGGTGGTAGCTCTCGAGCACGGGCCACCACGACTTGTCGACGGACTCCTTGTCGGCGACGAACTGCTCGTAGAGCTCGTCGACCAGCCACTCGTTCGCCCCGAATTCGCCCGCGGTCTCGTCCGTACCCGTCAGATGGCTCGACACAGCCGATCGCCCACTCTCCGTCGATAGATGCTCGTGTGTGTCGTGCGGGGCAACCCTGCTCCGCACTGGCCGCCAGCCTAGCCGTTCCGCGCCGACCGTTCGGTGACCGTCGGACGCGCGCCGCGCCTCCCGGCCGTGCTCGCGCGTGTCGGGACGGGGGCCGCCCGCCGGACCGGTGGACCCGACGACGGGTGTCGCGCAGCAGGGGTCCTGCTCCGGCGTCGACGGTGCGCCGGGGAGACCTCCCGCACGCGTGTCCGCGCGGCTGCGGAGCCGTACAGTGGCACCCATGAGGTTCTACGAGACGCGGCCGACGCACGACCTGACCTACTCCGACGTCTTCCTCGTGCCGAGTCGGTCCGGGGTGACGAGCCGCTTCGACGTGGACCTCGCCACGAACGACGGCACGGGCGCCACGATCCCGATCGTCAGCGCGAACATGAACTCGGTGACCGGCCCGCGGCTCGCCGCGACCCTCGCCCGCCGCGGTGGGCTCGGTGTGCTGCCGCAGGACATGCACCTGCAGGACCTCGACGCCGCGATCCGCTGGGTCAAGGAGCAGCCGGTCGACTTCGACACCGCCTACGACATGCGCGCCGACACCACCGTCGCCGAGGCGCTCGAGCAGCTGCTGCCGGTGGCAGGTCGCGGGGTCGTGGTCCGCGACGGGGCGGGGGAGTACCTCGGCTGCGTGCCCGCCGCCCGGCTCGGCACCGCGGGTGCGGACGCGACGATCGGCGACCTGCTGCACGGACCCTCGACGGCCATCGACGCCGACGACGCCGGTACCCCGCGGCACGTGTACGACGTGCTCTCTGCCGCCGAGGTCGACTTCGCGCCCGTGGTCCGGCACGGCAGGGTCGTCGGCACCACGAGCCAGACCAGCGCGATCCGCTCCGACATCTACACGCCCGCCGTCGACGGGGACGGTCGCCTGCGGGTCGCCGCCGCGGTCGGCATCAACGGCGACGTCGCCGCGAAGGCGAAGGCCCTCGCCGCCGCCGGGGTCGACGTGCTCGTGCTCGACACCGCGCACGGCCACCAGGAGGGCATGCTCCGCGCGCTCCGCACGGTCTCGGCGCTGGGTCTCGGCCTGCCGATCGTCGCCGGCAACGTCGTCACCGCCGACGCCGTCGCGCACCTCGTCGACGCCGGTGCGACGATCATCAAGGTCGGTGTCGGACCGGGCGCGATGTGCACCACGCGCATGATGACGGCCGTCGGCCGCCCGCAGTTCTCCGCCGTGCTCGAGACCGCCGCGGCCGCCCGGTCGCTCGGCGCACACGTCTGGGCCGACGGCGGCGTCCGCTACCCGCGCGACGTGGCACTCGCGCTGGCCGCCGGAGCCTCCGCCGTCATGATCGGTTCGTGGTTCGCCGGCACGCTCGAGGCGCCGGGCGTGCTCCGTCGCGACGCCGCGGGCAAGGCCTACAAGGAGAGCTGGGGCATGGCGTCGGCGAAGGCCGTGCGGGAGCGCTTCGAGCGCCTCGACCCGTACGAGCGGGCCCGCAAGGCGCTCTTCGCCGAGGGCATCTCGTCGTCGACGATCTACCTCGACCCGGAGCGGCCGAGCGTCGAGGACCTGCTCGACATGATCACCACCGGCATCCGCAGCTCGGCGACGTACGCGGGGGCGTCCTCGCTGACCGAGTTCGCCGAGCGGGCGCTCGTCGGCATCCAGTCGGCGGCCGGCTACGAGGAGGGCAAGCCGCTCCCCGTGAGCTGGTAGCGGCGCGGGGCGCGGCCGTCGGCGGGCCGCCGTCGGCGCGCGAGACTCGGCTCCACGGACAGTTGCGCGGTCCCACCGCCCCGAACGTGTCCGCCTGGCCGAGTCTCGACCAGGACCGACAGACGGACGGGAGGCGCGGTGCCAGCTGGCACCGTCCTCCCTCGCAGGCTCGGTCGGCGCGCCCCGCGCAACGCTTCGCGTCGCCGCTGAGCTGGGCGCGCCCGTCCGTCGTCCGGTGCGGTCAGCGCCGCCGGGTCGCGTCCTCGACGGTGCCCACCAGTTCCTCGAGGATGTCCTCGAGGAACAGCACACCGATCGTGCGCCCCTCGGCGTCGAACGCCCGCGCCACGTGACGGCCCGCCGCACGCATGGTCGCGAGGGCGTCCTCGAGGTCCATGTCCGTGTACAGGGAGATGAGCTGCCGGATCCGCTTCGGGGGCACCGGCACGTCGAACTCGTCCGGACGCAGGTCGATGACGTCCTTGACGTGCACGTAGCCCGTCGGGTCGCCGTCGTCGCCGACGAGCACGTACCGCGAGAAGCCACGCTGGGCGACCGCGCGCTCGACGTCCTCGGGCGTGGCGTCCTCGGGGAGGGTGACCAGGTCGGACATCGGCACCGCGACGTCCTTGACCTTCTTCTCCGTGAACTCGAACGCCATCGCGAGCTTGCCGTCGTCCGTCAGGGTGCCCTCGCGGCGGGACTGCTCGACGATCGTCTGGACCTCCTCCACGGTGAACGCGCTGACGGCCTCGTCCTTCGGCTCGACCTTGAACAGACGGAGCACGGCGTTCGCGGTCTCGTTCAGGCCGACGATCACCCAGTGCAGGGCGTGGCCGATGTACCAGAGCGTCGGGACGAGCAGCAGTGCGGCCCGGTCGGGCATCGAGAACGAGATGTTCTTCGGCACCATCTCGCCGAACACGACGTGCAGGAAGGACACGAGCAGCAGCGTGAAGACGAACGCCACGGTGCCGATCACCTCGACGCTCCAGCCGGTCAGTCCGAGCGGGACCTCGAGCAGGTGGTGGATGGCCGGCTCGGACACGTTGAGGATGAGGAGCGAGCAGACCGTGATGCCGAGCTGCGTGGTGGCGAGCATGCGCGTGGCGTGCTCCATCGCGGCGAGCGTCGTCTGGGCGGCCTTCGACCCGGCCTCGGCGCGCGGCTCGATCTGCGAGCGGCGGGCGGAGATCACGGCGAACTCGGCGGCGACGAAGTACGCGTTGCCGAGCAGCAGGACGACGAGCCAGAAGATGCCCCACCAGTCGGAGCCGCTCGACGCGGACTCACCGGCGGCGAGGACGACCATGCCGTCGTGGACGGACGCGGCGCTCATCGGGAGCCCTCCTTCGTGGCGGGGATGATGATCCCGGTGGCCGGGCGCTGCGCGGTCGCGGTGCTGCCGGTGGTCGGGACGGGATCGGGGTGCGTCGGGGTCCAGCGGACGCGGTCGACACGGCGACCGTCCAACCGCTCGACGCGGAAGACGCCGTCGTCGAGCGCGACCTCGTCACCGACGGCGGGCAGGCGTCCGAGGGAGGACATGATGAACCCGCCCACGGTCTCGTACGGACCGTCCTCGGGGACCGTCACGCCGGCGCGGTCCTCGAGCTCGTCGGGACGCAGGAGTCCGGGGAAGGTCAACCAGTTCCGGGAGCGCACGACGTCGATGCGTGCGCGGTCGTGCTCGTCGGACACCTCGCCGACGATCTCCTCGACGAGGTCCTCGAGCGTGACGACACCGGCGGTGCCGCCGTACTCGTCGACGACGATCACCATCTGGTAGCCGCGGCTCCGGACCTCGGCGAGCAGGGTGTCGCCGGGCATGGTCTCGGGGACGCGCTCGGCCTCGGTCATCAGGGCGCCGACCGGCACCTCGGGGCGCTTCTCGCGCGGGACCGCGACGGCCTGCTTCACGTGCACGATGCCGACGACGTCGTCCGCGTCCTCCTCGATCACGGGGAAGCGGCTGAAGCCGGTGCGGCGCGCGAGCGCGATGACGTCGTCCGCCGACTCCGAGACCCGGATGGTCGACAGTCGCGGGCGCGGGGTCATCACGTCGCTCGCGTCGAGCTCGGAGAACGCGATGGTGCGCTGGAGCAGCGTCGCGGTGTCCTGCTCGAGCGAGCCCTCCGACGCCGAGCGGCGGAGGAGCGAGCTGAGCTCCTCGGCGCTGCGGGCTCCGGACAGTTCCTCCTGGGGCTCGATGCCCATCGACCGGAGGACGGCGTTCGCGGTGCCGTTGAGCAGGGCGACCGCGGGCTTGAACACGGTGGTGAAGGCGACCTGCAGCGGCACGACGAGCCGCGCGGTCTGGAGCGGCAGCGCGAGCGCGAAGTTCTTCGGCACGAGCTCGCCGAGGATCATCGACAGCAGCGTCGCGATGACGAGCGCCACGATCGAGCCGACGGTCTCGACGAGTGCCTCGGGCAGCTGCATCGCGAGGAACGGCGCCTCGAGCAGCGTCGCGATCGAGGGTTCGAGCAGGTAGCCGGTCAGCAGGGTCGTCAGCGTGATGCCGAGCTGCGCGCTCGACAGGTGCGTCGACGTGACCTTCAGCGCTGCGATCACCGGTGCCAGGCCGGACTCGCCGCGGTCGCGCCGGGCCTCGACCTCGGCGCGGTCGAGGTTCACGAGCGCGAACTCCGAGGCGACGAAGACACCGGTACCGAGGGTCAGCAGGATGCCGCCGACCAGCATGACGATGTCGAGGGGACTCATTCTCCACCTCCCGACGCACGGGAAGCGGGGCTGCTCACCGAGTGAGCGCCGGATGAGTGGGAAGGCGAAACGGAATTCGGAGGATCGTCCACAGTGAGAGTCATGGTAGCGGGTGCGCAGCGTCGGAGCCGAGAGGACGTACAGGGAGCGCGCCGTGCCTCCCGGCCCGCACGCCGCGCGCCCCCGGCCGGTGTCGGTGACCGGTCGTGAGGCGCGCGGTGCGCTGGGTGCGCCGGCCTACGCCGTGACGCGCGCGCGGTGGTACTGCTGCGGCTCGTAGTCGATCGCCACGCCGAGCTCGGCGGCGGCGCGCAGGGCGAAGGACGGGTCGCGGAGGAACTCGCGGCCGACCATGACGACGTCGGCCTGGCCGGTGGCGACGACCTGCTCGGCCTGGAAGGCGGTGGAGATCATGCCGACGGCGATGGTGCCGATGCCGGCCTCGCGCTTGACCGTCTCCGCGAAGGGCACCTGGTAGCCGGGCCCGACCGGGATCGGGGCCTTCGCGACGTTGCCGCCGGTGGAGACGTCGGCCAGGTCGGCGCCGTGCTCGGCAGCCCAGCTGGCGACCTGCACGGTGTCCTCCACCGTGAGTCCGCCGTCGACCCAGTCGGTGGCCGAGAAGCGGACGACCACGGGGAAGCCCTCGCCGACCTCGGCGCGGACGGCGTCGATCGTCTCGAGCAGGGCGCGGGCGCGGTTCTCGAGCGAGCCGCCGTAGGCGTCGGTGCGGTGGTTGCTCAGCGGCGAGAGGAACTGGTGGAGGAGGTACCCGTGCGCCGCGTGCAGCTCGACCAGGTCGAAGCCGGCCTCGACCGCGCGGCGGGCGGCCGCGGCGAACGCGAGCGCCACGACGCGGATGTCCTCGGTCTCGAGCTCGCGCGGCACCGCGTAGCCGTCGAAGGCCACGGCCGACGGAGCGACCGTCGCCCAGCCGCCCTCGGCCTCCGGCACGCTGCCCGAGGCCTCGGACCAGGGGCGGTGGGTCGATGCCTTGCGCCCGGCGTGTGCGAGCTGGATGCCGGCGGCGGCGCCCTGCGCGTGCAGGAAGTCGACGATCGGCCGGAAGGCGTCGCGCTGCTCGTCGTTCCACAGGCCGACGTCCTGCGGGCTGATCCGACCCTCGGGCACGACGCCGGCGGCCTCGACGACGACGGCGCCCGCGCCGCCCTTGGCGAACCCGCCGAGGTGCACGAGGTGCCACGGGGTCGGGACGCCGTCCTGCTGCTCGACCGAGTACTGGCACATCGGGGAGACCCAGAGTCGGTTGCGGACGGTCAGGTCGCGGATGGTGATCGGTTCGAACAGGGCGTGCGTCACGCGGGTGCTCCTTCGTCGGTCCGTGCCGCCAGGTCCTGCAGGAAGGTCCGCAGTCCGGCCGGCGACGTGAAGTGGTGGCCGACCGCCCCGATCGCGTCTGCACCGGCGGCGTTCTCGGCCCTGTTGTCGACGAACACCATCTGCTCGGGCGTGATTCCCAGGCGCTCGCACGTCGTGCGGTAGACGGATGCGTCCGGCTTGAGGACGTGCTCCTCGGCACTGACCACGACCGTCTCGAACACCGAGCCCATCGGCGACCAGCGGTACGGGTCGCCGAAGTCGCGCCCGGCGTTGGACAGCAGGGCGAGCCGGGTCCCGGCGGCGTGCAGCTCCTCGACGATCGCCAGCGCCTCGGGGTCCACCTCGAACCAGCCCGTGAAGTCGACCGCCCAGAAGCGGTGGATCTCGGTGAGGCTCCACCGCCGGCCGGTCCGCGCCGCGATCGCGCGCCAGTACTCGAGCACCGTGAGGTCGCCCCGGTCGAGGTCGTGTCGCAGCTCCTGGTACACCGGCAGCAGCTCGTCCGCGGGTACGCCGGTCATCGCGACGAGGGCGTCCCACGCGCCGTGCGGTGTCCGGCTGATCACCTCGCCGTAGTCGAAGACCACCACGCGACCGGGCAGGAACAGGCTCATGCGCTCCACCGTAACGTGGCGGTCGTGAACGACTTCGCCCCCTTCGCCCCGACCGACGCCGCTGCCTGGACCACCGCTCCGCACGGCGAGTCGACCAAGTACCGCCGGGGTGTGCTCGGCGTCGCGACCGGCTCCGACCGGTACCCGGGGGCGGCGGTGATGGGCGTCGACGCAGCGGTGCACACCGGCGTCGGGATGGTCCGCTACGTCGGACCGGACCGTGCCACCGACCACGTGCTCGCCCGCCGTCCGGAGGTCGTCTCGGGTGTCGGTCGCGTGCAGGCGTGGCTCGTCGGCTCCGGGATCTCCGCGGACTCGCTCGACGAGCTCGACCCGTCCACCGCTGACGCGTTCCGGCACGCCTCGGACGACGGCGTGCCGGTGGTCGTCGACGCCGGGGCGATCCCGCTGGTCGACCTCGGACCGCTGGCGGTGCTGACGCCGCACGCGGGGGAGCTCGCCCCGGTGCTCGAGACCTCACGCGAGGCCGTCGAGCGTGATCCGGCGACGGCTGCGGTGCGCGCGGCGGAACGGACCGGCAGCGTCGTCCTCCTCAAGGGCTCGGACACGCACGTGGCGACACCGGACGGGTCGGTCCGGCTCGTGGCGTCGTCGGCCACGCCGTGGCTCGCGGCGGCCGGCGCGGGGGACGTGCTCGGCGGGGTGCTCGGGGCGCTCGTCGCCGCACGGCAGGGCGCTGCGGAGGCGTCCGGTGCGTCGCTGTCCCCGTCGGACCTCGCGCACCTGGCCGCGACCGCCGCGGTCGTGCACGGGATCGCCGCCCGTCGTGCGTCCCGGGGTGGTCCGTTCACGATGACGGCGCTGATCGAGCAGCTGAGCGGCGTGGTCCGGGACCTGGTCGTCGACGGCGACGCGCGGGGGTAGCGCGCGCGGCCGGGCAGGCGCGGGCGCGGGCGCGGGCGCCGGGCTGGGCGGGCCGGCGTGCGACATCGCGCCCGTCGATCGACGCGTGCGGTGTCGGCGACGTGACCCACTGCCGGACGGGAGGCGCGGGGCGGGCTGGCGGCGTGCCTCCCGGCCGGTGGTGGGGCGCGTCGGGACGTGGGGTCGCGTGACCGGGCCGGGTCGCGTCCGACCGGCGCGTCAGGACGCGGGCGTGGCGTGCACGAGGAACTCGACGGCGCCCGCGTCGTCGACCTTCACGAAGCCGAGGTCGGGGGCCTGCACGCCGAAGTCCGAGAAGGTGATCGGGACCGTGCCGGACACCGCGACACCGTCGCCGTCGAGCCCGATCTGCAGGTCGGCGCGGACCGGCTTCGTCACGCCGTGCAGCGTGAGTTCCCCGTCGGCCCGGACCTCGGTCGTGCCCGAGCCGCTCGGGACGGCGTCGGTGATCGGTCCGGTGAGCGTGAAGGTCGCCTGCGGGAAGGCCGAGACGTCGAGGGCGGAGTCGCGGAAGTACGAGTCGCGCTGCGCGGAGTCCGTGGTGATGTCGGCGACCTGCACCGTGACGGTCGCCTCGGTGATCGTCGTGCCGTCGACCCGCGCCGAACCGGTGACGCTGTCCGTGCGCCCGGTCACGGTGACGTCGGAGCCGTTGAGGACCTCGTGCACGCGGTACCCGGCCTCGGAGTCGCCGCCCACGGTCCAGTCGCCGGACAGGTCGGCCGTGTCGAGCGTCGACGGGGCGCGGCTCGCGGCGACCGAGGGCGCCGCCGACGCCTTCGCGTTCTCGCTCGACGTGTACACGTTCGTGCCGACGGCGACGCCGACGACGGCGAGCACCGCGACGAGCAGGACGATCCCCGCCCAGACGAGGGGCTTGCGGCTGGTCGGGCGCTGGCGCGGGTCGGTGCTCACCCGCGAACGGTGACACGTCCTCCTCAGGAGAGCCTGTGGAGCGGTTCGCTACGCTCGCACGGTGCAGCAGCGGTTCCGGTGGGTCGAGGGCGTCTCGCTCGCCGTGGTGGTCGTCCTGGTGCACGCTGTGCTCTGGTGGCTCGCCACGACCGCGCCGAACCTGCCGCTGGGTGACGTCACCATCACCTACCGACGGTGGATCGAGGTCGGACGGATCGACCACTCGTGGGTCGGGGTCGACTCCGACTGGGTGTACCCGGTCTTCGCGCTCGTGCCGATGGCCGCTGCGGCCCTCGGCGGCACCGCGGCGATCGCGACCGGCTGGCTCGCGCTCATGGTGCTGCTCGACGCCGTCGCCTGTGCCTTCCTCTGGCGATTCCGTGCGTTCGGCGTGCGGGTCGTCTGGTGGTGGCTCGTGTTCCTGCTCGCGCTCGGACCCATCGCACTCGGCCGGATCGACACCGTGGCCACCGCGATCGCCCTCGTCGGCGTCGCCTTCGTCGTGACCCGTCCGGTGGTCGCGTCGGCGCTCTTCACCGCAGCGGCCTGGACGAAGGTGTGGCCGGCTGCGTTGGTGGGCGTGCTGGTGCTGCTGCGTCGGGGACACCGGAGCGCCGTCGTGACCGGGGCACTCGTCGTGACCGGGCTGATCGTGCTCGTCGACGTGCTCTACGGCGGAGCGCCGTACCTGCTGTCCTTCGTGACCGAGCAGAGCGACCGGGCGATGCAGATCGAGGCGCCGCTCGCGACACCCTTCATGTGGGCGGCAGCGCTCGGGGTCCCCGGAGCGGCCGTCTACTACGACCGCGAGATCCTGACGTTCGAGGTGTCCGGAGGGGGCACCCACGCAGCGGCCGCGCTGTCGACGCCGCTGATGGCCGTGCTCGTCATCGGCGGCGTGGTCCTCGCGCTGCTCGCGGTCCGGCGGGGCGCCCGTCGCACCGAGGTGGCACCGGTCCTCGCGCTGCTGTTCGTCGCGGTGCTGATCGCGGTGAACAAGGTCGGGTCGCCGCAGTACGTCGGGTGGTACGCCGTGCCCGTCGTCTGGGGGCTCGTCGCCGGGTACCCGAGCGCGCGGCGCTTCCTGCCGGTCGCGATCGGGGTGCTGCCCCTGGCGCTGCTGACGCAGGTGATCTACCCGGGGTTCTACGACGAGCTCCTCGCGGTGCACACCTGGATGGTGTTCGTGCTCACCGTGCGGAACGTCCTCGAGGTCGCCGTGCTGGTGTGGGCGGTGGTCGCGCTGGTGCGGCTCGCGCGGCGCTCGCCGGAGCGTTCGTCGGTGCGGGTGTCCGAGCCGCCGGTGCGCGGGGGAGTCGACCGGGGCAGGATGGACGCATGATCGTCGCGTTCTCCGTTGCTCCGTCCGGTGGTCCCTCGGCATCGTCGGACGGGTCCGTGCACGACGCGGTCGCCGCAGCGGTGCGCGTCGTCCGCGAGTCCGGTCTGCCGAACCGCACCTCGTCGATGTTCACCGAGGTCGAGGGGGAGTGGGACGAGGTCATGGACGTCGTCAAGCGCGCCACCGAGGCCGTCGGTGCGTACGGCAACCGGGTGTCCCTCGTGCTCAAGGCCGACGTCCGCCCCGGGCACACGGGGGAGATCGACGGGAAGCTCGAGCGGCTCGAGGCGGCGCTCGGCGACTGAGCCGGTCCCGGGCCGCCCGCACCACCGTGGATCGGCCCCGCGCGGTCACCGCGCAGGTGTGCGGACGAACACGAAGTCGGGACGGGGGACGTCGAGCGATCCGGTGAAGAAGGCGAGTCCGGCATCGGTCGGGTACCCCTGGCGGACGAAGCGGTCCGCGAACCGGAACCGGATCCCCGGTGCGCTGCCGTCCGCGAGTGTCCACTGCCCGGAGAAGTCCGACGAGGAACGGCCCTCGGAGCAACCGGGAGGGCTCGTGTCGGCGTTCCTGGTCCGGCACGCCAGGGCGTCCGGGATCCCGCGAGCGGTGTAGGTGCCGTCCGCCGACACGACGAACCGGGCGGGCTCGGAGCCGTCCTGCCCGACGAGCTGCCACGTCCCGGTGTAGTCGGGAGGTCCGGATGCCATCGACCCGGCGCAGCTCGTCAGCACCAGGCACAGCGCGGTGACCAGGGCTGCCAGGCCCGTCCGGAGTCCTGTCGCCACGGTCAGAAGTACATGCGGCCGGTGTTGCTGTCGCGCTCGGCCTGGCGGAGCGCCTCGGCGATCTCGGGGTCACTGCCGTCGTACTGCCGCGAGCGTGCGCCGAGGTCCGTCAGGTGGTGCATCCACAGCCACAGCCCCACCGCGACGAGCAGGACGACACCGGTCACGATCCACCACCCCATGGCCCGATGCTACGCCAGCTGGGAGGTGCAGGACACGCCGATCGCCTCCCCGCGGTGTCGGTGGTCGGGTGTCTCATGGTCTCCACCGAGCCGCACCGGTGGCTCGGGACGACCCGGACGACGACGAGGAGCGCGTGATGATGCACGACGGCTGGTGCCCCGACTGCGACCTGCAGACGGTCGTCATCGACAGTGACGAGCAGACCGGCGACGCCTGGGCGAGCTGCACCGAGTGCGGGTCCGGGTGGGTGCACCGCGACGAGCTGCCCGAGCTGGCGTCGGCCGGGGCGCGCGAGGAGCGCCGCGCGGCCTGAGGTCCGTCGAGCAGCGACGGTGCCTGTCGCGCTCGCTCCTCCGGCGGGAGCCGGTCTCGCTCCACAGTCGCGCGTCCGGCTGATGTCGAATCGATTCGGCCCGTCGTCTTCCGTCGGCTGTTTGGAGCGGTCTACACTGCTGGGACCGGGCCGCTGCACGTGTGCTCGGACCGTTCGACGCCGAACACGGACCGACCCCGTCGCCGTCTGACCGCCGTACCGCCGTCGTGCGCGTGCCGGCGGGAACGGGACCGTGTGCATGCCGTGCGGCGTGGCGATCCGGCCGATGTCCCGGCGAGCGAGCCGGGATCCGGCTCCGTCCTCCCGCCCCCGTTCCCCCCGATCCAGACAGGTCGCATGACGCTCACCACGCCGACGCAGCGCGCGTTCGCCCTCATCGCCCTCGCCCTCGGTGGCTTCGCCATCGGGTCGACCGAGTTCGTCGCGATGGGCCTGCTACCGAACATCGCCGAAGCCCTGCTCCCCGCGCAGTACGCGGCCGACCCCGCCGCCGGGGTCGCGCACGCCGGCTGGCTCGTCAGCGCCTACGCGCTGGGGGTCGTGGTGGGTGCGCCGACGATCGCGGCGATCTCCGCCACGTTCCCGCGCAAGGGCCTGATCCTCGTGCTCCTCGTCGGCTTCGTGGTCGCCACGGTCGCGAGTGCGGTCCTGCCGAACTTCGGGCTCGTGCTCGTCGCACGCTTCGTCGCCGGTCTGCCGCACGGTGCGTACTTCGGCATCGCGTCGATCGTCGCGGGCGAGATCATGGGGCCGGGCAAGCGCGGCAAGGGCATCGCGATGGTGATGCTCGGCCTGTCGATCGCCAACGTCGTCGGCGTGCCCGCCATCACCTGGATCGGGCAGAACACCGGCTGGCGCATCGCGTACGGCGTCGTCTCGCTGCTCTTCGCCTTGACGTTCCTCGCCGTCGCGGCCTTCGTCCCGCGGAGCGCCGCCGACGAGCACGCGACCGTCGGACGGGAGCTCCGGGCCTTCCGATCGCCGCAGCTCTGGATCGTGATGGGGCTCGGTGCGGTGGGCTTCGGCGGGTTCTTCGCCGTCTACTCGTACATCTCGCCGCTCGTGCAGAACGTCACCGGACTGCCCGAGTCCGCGGTGCCGCTCGTGCTCGTCGTGGTCGGCCTCGGCATGGTCGTCGGCGGGGTCCTCGGTGGGCACCTGGCGGACCACAGCGTCAAGCGGACGATCTACATCGGGATGCTCGCGCTCATCGGCGCCCTGCTCGTGACCGTCTTCACCGCCCAGTGGGTCTGGGGGGTGTTCCTCGGCGCGTTCCTGCTCGGAGCGACCTCGTCGGCGATCCCGCCGGCGGTGCAGTCTCGCCTGATGGACGTCGCCGGCGACGCTCGGACCATCGCGGCGGCGCTGAACCACTCGGCGTTCAACATCGGCAACTCGCTCGGCGCGGCGCTCGGTGGAGCGGTCATCGCAGCCGGGTTCGGGTTCCTGGCCCCCGCGTGGCTCGGTATCGTCCTCGCGCTGCTCGGTCTGCTCGTGACGATGGTCAGCTACGGCGTCGAACGGCGGACGGATCGCCGCTCCGCCCTGCGGTCGTCGTCGCCGTCGACCGGGCCGATCACCGCGCCGGTGCCGACGGTCTGACCGGAGTCGACGCACCCACACGACGGACGGGAGGCCCGTGGCGGTGTCGCCACGGGCCTCCCGTCCGTCGTGTGGAGCGACTACAGCCCGACCGGGCTGCCGTCCTGCACGATGATGCCGTCGGTGATCGCACGCTTCCGCAGCGCGACCTTCGTGCCGACGTCGAAGCCCGCGACGCGGTACTTCTCGCGGATGCGCTTGAGGTAGCTCTTCGCGGTCTCCTCGGAGATGCCGAGCTGGTAGGCGACGCTCTTGACGGGCTCGCCACCGCCGTACAGCGCCATCACGCGGCGCTCCTGCGCGCTGAGCTTCGGCACGCCGCCGACGTCGCCGCTGTTGATCGCCAGGTCGAGCTCGGCGGAGACGTACTGCTCGCCGCGCTGCGCGGCACGGATCGCCTCGACGATCATGTCGGCGTCCTCGCTCTTCACGAGGTAGCCGAGAGCGCCGGAGCCGAGGGCCTCGCGGACGACGTTCGGCTCCGAGTACGTGCTCATCACGACGGTCTTCACGCCGGCGGTCTTGAGCGTCGAGATCTTCAGCGAGACCGGGATCGAGTCCTTGAGGTCGAGGTCGAGCAGCACCACGTCGACCGGGAACGCCGGGCTCGTCAGGAGCTCCGGCCAGGTCGTGACGGCGGCGACGAGCGTGATGTCGTCGGCGGCGCTGCGGATCCACTCCGTGAGCGCGCCGAGCAGCATCCGGTGGTCGTCGACCAGTGCGAGTCGGATCGGTTGCTCTGGAGTCGCCATCAGGCGTCCTTTCTCGAAGGCGGTGCACGCCGATCCTAGGTGTCGGGACCGTCCGGGCTGGGGATGTCGGCCGGGTGTCCGGCAGTTCGCGCCCGTCTACATCGACGGGTGTCGATCGACGACGCAGTGCGAGACGACGCGGAGCACGCCGTCGCGGAACGACTCGGTGTACGGGCCGATGCGCTGCAGGGCGCTCCATGCGGTCGGGCCGAGGCGTCGGCGCGGGGTCCCGCGCGACTCGAACACGATCGGGACGTCCATGCGCTCGTCGGACACCGGGTGCCCGTCGGAGCCGATCGGACCGAGCGTGACCGAGACGACGGGGGCACCCGGCTGTGCGGGGCGACCGTCGCCGACCATCTGCCACAGGGCCTGCAGCAGGCCGTCCCGCTGGGCGGGGCCGAGGTGCCCGGCGAGGGACTGCGGATCGGCCACGCTGACGGCGCGCCCGAGGTGGTCGGACTCCGTGATCGCGTGGTACAGCCACGTCTCGCGGCGTCCCTCGATGAGGTGCAGGCGCAGCTCCGTCGCCAGCGACGCGGCGACGGAGGCCGAGGCGTCCGAGAGCGGCAGCGGGTCCGAGCCGTTCGCGACGGCGTCGAGGAGCTTCTCGGCGGCCAGGTCGAGCCGGGCGAGCTCGTCCGACGCGAGCATCCCGACGGCGAACTGCGGCGCCTGGACGTTGCTCTGCACGAGCACCCGGTCCAGCTCGCGCTGCACGAGCTGGCGGAAGCGGTGCACCACGAACAGTGCGATCGACGGCGGGACCACCACGAGCGCCAGCAGCGAGACGATGCCCGGCAGGGTCGCCGGGGTGATCGGCGTCGACACGGCCGCCATCACGGCGAACCCGAGACCGAGCACCGCGATGGCGGCGGCGACCTCGCGCGCGGGCCGGAGCGTCGCCACCGGGAGCAGGGCGAAGCCGGCGGCGACCGAGGCGCTGGCGGTGTGCGCGATGTCGTGCTCGGGGAGGATCCCGACGAAGTCGAGTGTCACGACGCACGCCAGGACGGCGCAGATCAGCGCGAACGCGGTGCCGGTGAGCCGCTCGCCGTAGGTCATCAGGCTGAGGCCGACGCCGATCGCCGCGACCAGGTACAGCGCCCAGGCGCCGGCGGGCAGCCACGGGTTCGCGTAGTCCGGCAGCCGGACCAGGAAGAAGACGATGCCGGCGACGGCCTCGATCGCGGTGAGGACCGCGGCGCCGAGGCCGAGGTAGCCGGCTCCGAGCGACGCACCGGGCTTGGCGGCCTGCCGGAGCGAACGGGCACCCGTCGAGGTCGAGGGGAGCCCGCGGGCCTGCCGTCGCTCGCTGCCCCGGTAGCGCTCGCGCGCTTCGCGACGGGTGCGCGGTGCCGGCTGCACGGTCTCGCCCGGGAGCCCGCGGTTGATGGTGTCCTCGGGGACGCGGGTCATCGGGGAGCCTCCAGGACGACGGTGGTGCCCGATCCCGGGGCGGAGAAGAGCTTGGCGTCGCCACCGACCTCGCGGAGGCGGTTGACGACGCTCTCCTTGTAGCCGAGGCGCTCCGCGCTCACCGCGTCGAGGTCGAAGCCGACACCGGCGTCGGTCACCATCGCGCGGACGGTCTCCTGGTCGTGGACGATCGTGACGTGCGCCTCGCCGACGCCGGCGTGGCGCCGGACGTTCTCGAGGCACTCGCCGAGGGCCAGCAGGAACGCGTCGAGCACGTTCGACGGCAGCAGGACCTGACCGGTGCCGTGCCAGCTGACCTCGAGCCCCATCCGGCCGAAGCGCTGCTTGACGGACTCGAGGGTCTGGCCGAGCGGCGACTCCTCGACGCGGGTGAGCGAGTAGTCGCCGGACTGCTGGGGCTGCGGGGTCGCGCCGAGTCGCAGGTGCCGGAGGAGCCTGGCGTCCTCGGCGGCCTGCTCGCGCATCGCCTGCTCGGACACGCCGACCCCGGAGTGGGCCAGGAGCGTGAGGGTGGCGAGCACGGTGTCGTGCAGCAGTCGGGCGCCCTGGCGTCGCTGCGCCTCGGTCTCGCTCGCCTGCCGTTCCGCGCGGTGCGCCGTGCCGATGCTCTGGATGCGCCGGGCGACGCGGGGGATGCTGCGCGCGATCCACACCGAGACCACGGCGACGAGCACCCAGCCGAGCACCACACCGGCGGTCGGGCCGGAGAGCGGACCGCCCGATGCCCAGACGACGGCGCCCACGGCCGCGACTCCGGTGACGATCGTCATCGCGAGCCCGACCGGCGCGCCGCGCTGCGCCATCAGCGGGGCGGACAACGACCCGGCCGCCAGCGGCACGACGGCGCTGGCGACGACGGACCGCACGTCGGGGTCGGCACCGAGCAGCAGGAGCGCGAGGGCCCCGAGGCCCGAGGCGAGTGCGAGGGCGGTCCACCACACCGACCCGTTCGTGCCGAAGACGAGCAGCGCCGCGATGAGCACCGCGATGCAGGCGAGTGCGCCGAGCAGGGGGACCAGGGGGACCGCGAGCGAGCTGACGATGCCGACGACGGAGACCAGGGCGCAGGTGATGCCGACGACACGGGTCGTCGACCGCAGCAAGCGGTCGCGTTCCTGTGCGATGAAGTCCATCGGTGTCCTGGTGGTGACGTCGGTTCGGTCGGGTCCGGTGGTTCGCCGGACCCCGCGGGCGGGGTACCCGTCGCCATCATTCCACGCGGCCCACCCGTTGTGGGGTGTTCGGCACGCGGACGTGGACAGATCGGTCCGCGGGTGCGCCGGGCGCGCCGCGCCCGTACCGGGCCGTTCAGTCGAGCAGCCGTCGCAGGTGCGCCCCGACCGCCTCGTGCTCGATGAGGAAGCCGTCGTGTCCGAACTCGCTGTCGAGCACCGCGGCCCGGTCCCCGTCCAGCGTGTCGGGGATCCCCGCCGCGATCCGGTGCTGGTCCTCGAGCGGGAACAGACGGTCGCTCGACACCCCGACGACCAGCGTCCTGGCGGTCACCGCCGCGAGCGCCGCCGTCACCCCGCCGCGCCCGGCCCCGACGTCGTGCGAGTCCATCGCGTGCGTGAGCGCGACGTACGACGAGGCGTCGAACCGCCGGGTGAACCGGTTGCCGTGGAAGTCGAGGTAGCTCTCGACCGAGAACCGGCCGTCGTCGCCGAGCGGGGAGACGTCGCTCTGCCACGACCGCGCGAACCGCCCGTTGAGCTCGTCCGGCGCGCGGTAGGTCATCAGTGCCATCCGCCGCGCGAGCGACAGCCCGCGGTGCGGTCCCTCGCCGACCGCCGCCTCGTAGTAGTCGCCGCCGGCGTACGCGGGGTCGGTCTGGATCGCGGCACGCTGCAGCGAGTTCGCGGCGATCTGGTCGGCCGTGGTCTGGGCGGTCGACGCCAGGACCGCGAGCCGGGCGACCCGGGAGGGGTGCGCCACCGCGAACTCGAGCGCGTGCATGCCGCCCATCGAGCCGCCGACGACGGCGGCGAAGACGTCGATGCCGAGCGCGTCGGCGAGCTGGACCTGGACCGCGACCTGGTCGCGCACGGTCACGAACGGGAAGCGCGACCCCCACTCGACGCCGTCCGGCGCGACCGAGGACGGGCCGGTCGTCCCCTGGCACCCGCCCAGCATGTTCGGGGCGACGACGAACCACCGGTCGGTGTCGATGGCCAGGCCCGGTCCGACGACGTCGCCCCACCAGCCCGCCGTGCGGTGCCCGGGTCCGGCCGGACCGGTGACGTGCGAGTCGCCGGTCATGGCGTGCAGGAGCAGCACCGCGTTGCTGCGCGCGGCGTCCAGCTCGCCCCACGTCTCGTAGGCCACCCGCACCGACGGGATCCGTCCGCCGCGCACCCACTGCTCGCCGAGCGCGGCGAACCGCCGGGAGCCGGGGTGGTCGCCGGGACGCCAGGCGCCGGTCACGGGCGGCTTGCCGAGCGTCCCGAGCTCGGTCCCGGGCACGAGGGTGGACGGGACCGAGTCCTCGGGGATCGTCTGCCAGTCCATCGTGTCCAGTCTGCCGGGAGGCACGCCCCACCTCCGCCGTGTTACGTCACGATCGGCGCGTGCTCCGCGACCGGGACGGGACGGGCCGGGCCGCTACGCCCGCTGGCCCTCCTGCGAGACGGCCCGCGCCGCCGCGAGCCCCGCCTCGAGGTCCGCACGGAGGTCCTCGACGTTCTCGATGCCGACCGAGAGCCGCACCAGGCCCGGGGTGACCCCGGTGGTGAGCTGCTGCTCGGGCGTGAGCTGCGAGTGCGTCGTCGACGCCGGGTGGATGACGAGGGAGCGCACGTCGCCGATGTTCGCCAGGTGCGAGAACAGCCGCAGCTCGTCGACGAACGCCTTGCCGGCCGGCACCCCGCCCTTGAGCTCGAACGACAGCACGGCACCGACACCGCGCGGCGCGTACCGGTTCGCCGCCGCGTACCAGGGCGACGTCGGCAGCCCGGCGTACGACACGGAGGCCACCTCCGGGTGCCGGTCGAGCCACTCCGCGATCTCCTGGGCGTTCGCCACGTGCCGCTCCATGCGCAGCGACAGCGTCTCGATGCCCTGGAGCAGCGCGAACGCCGTGTCCGCCGAGTTCGACGCGCCGAGGTCGCGGAGCAGCTGCACCCGGGCCTTCACGACGTAGGCGAGCTCGTTGCCGACCGCCTGCGCGAACACCGCGCCGTGGTACGAGGGATCGGGGGAGTTGAACTCCGGGAAGCGGTCGGCGTGCTCCGACCAGGCGAACCGTCCGCCGTCGACGATCACGCCGCCGATGACGGTGCCGTGGCCGCCGAGGAACTTGGTCGCCGAGTGCACCACGATGTCGGCACCGTACTCGAACGGCCGGATGAGGAACGGCGTCGCGATCGTGTTGTCGACGATGAGCGGCAGGCCGGACTCGTGCGCGACGCTGCTGACGCCCGCGATGTCGAGCACGTTGATCCGCGGGTTGCCGATCGTCTCGGCGAAGAAGAGCTTCGTGTTGGGGCGGACGGCGCGACGCCACTCCTCGAGGTCGTCCTGGTCCTCGACGAACGTCGTCTCGATGCCGAGCTTCGCGAGCGTGTACTTGAACAGGTTGTACGTGCCGCCGTAGATCGACGACGACGAGACGATGTGGTCACCGGCCCCCGCGATGTTCAGCACGGCGTACGTCTCGGCCGCCTGACCGCTCGACACCAGCAGCGCGCCCGTACCGCCCTCGAGCGCGGCGATGCGCTGCTCGACGACGTCGTTCGTCGGGTTCATGATCCGCGAGTAGATGTTGCCCGGTTGCGCCAGCGCGAACAGGTCGCGGGCGTGGTCCGAGTTCTCGAACACGTACGACGTCGTCCTGTAGATCGGCGTGGCCCGTGCGCCGGTGGTCGGGTCCGGCTGCGCGCCGGCGTGGACCTGCGTCGTCTCGAACCGCCAGGCGGCTGCGTCGTTCGTGCTCATCGGGGCTCCTGTCGGGTTCGGTCCGTCATGGCGTCGCCGCGGACGACCGGGAGGCCCGGGGCGTCGTCGCGACGTCCGTCACGCTACGCAGGTGGCGGGGCGGGCACCAGCGGGGCCGCCTCGCGACGTAACGCGCGTGCGTGGCGCGCGTCCGTGGAGTCGACGCGACCAGCCGAGGGGTGGGAGCGGCGCGGTGCGGTGCGCCGTGCCTCCCGGCCGGACGCGTCGGTCCTCGACTGGCAGGATCGGAGGGGACGAGAGGGGGCGTCGTGCGCGCTCAGGACGTGGCGGACAAGAAGTTCCAGCCGACGGTGTTCCGGAACGGGTACTCGCAGGACGACGTGGACGACCTGCTGGACCGGGTGCAGGCGACGTTCGCCGCCGCCGAGCAGGGCGGCCGTCCGGCGACGGGACGGCTGGCCGGCGCACGGACGGTGATCCCGGAGGACGTCGCGTCGTCGCGCTTCCGTCGGACCCGGATGAAGTCCGGGTACGACTGCGACGAGGTCGACGACTTCCTCGTCGAGGTCGTGGTCGCGCTCCGGGCACTCGCCCGCTGAGCGGTCAGCGCTCGACGGGCTCCCGGCGGAACAGCCAGTCGACGTTCGGCTCGAGCAGCCAGCGCATGCCGCGCCGCACGAACGGTTGCGCGAGGAACAGGCTCACCGCGCACGCCACGGCGACCATGAGCAGCACGTACGGCCACGCCGAGTGCTCCCCGGCCAGGACGCCGGACTCGCGGATCGGGTAGAGCACGAACGTGTGCAGCAGGTAGACGTACATGGTCGCTGCGCCGAACCGGGTGAGCCAGACCGTCCTGCGGGGCACGAGCAGCAGGAACGACGCCGTCAGCACGGTGGCGAGCAGCACCAGGCCGAGGCGGACACCGCCGGCCCACCAGGCGTCCTCGCCGAGCCCGGAGTACGAGTCGTCGTAGAAGAACCAGTGGTGCAGGTCGAAGCCCTTGAACTGCGGGATGAACAGCACGCACGCGGCCGCCCACACCGCGAAGACGACGACCGCGGCCGCGCGGAGACGGACCACGACCCGGCGGGGGGCCTCGTACCAGCGGTCGAACACCCCCCACTGCTTGACCTGCCACCCGAGCAGGAAGAACGGCAGCAGGCTGATCGCGCGTCCCAGGGAGAACGTCGAGTCGACGTTGTCGAGGTACCCGACGCCGACGCTGAGCACCACGGCCCAGACGAGCGGCCACCGCAGGATCGCCAGGTAGGGCAGGATCAGCCGGAAGATCCCCAGCGCGAGCAGGAACCACAGCGTCCAGGTCGGCTTCGTCGGGTTGAACTCCTTGCCGCCCTCGACGATCGCCTGCACCACCGTCCAGATCGTCTGCATGACGATGTACGGCACCACGATGTCCGTGAAGGTCCGCCGCATCCGCTTTGCGGTCGGGGTCGCCGCCGACGAGAAGTACCCGCTGATGACGCCGAACGCGGGCATGTGGAACGCGTAGATGAAGGTGTAGAGCGCGAGGGCGTGCTCGCTGCCGGCCGTCTGCCGCTGGATCGCGTGACCGATCACGACGAGCGTGACGGCGACGAACCGAGCCGTGTCCCACATCGGGATGCGTCGCGGCGACCGGCCCGGCTCGAGCGGCGTCGCCGGAGCCGAGGGCGCGGGGGGAGCGGCGTCCGTCGTCATGGCCGGTCACGTTACCGGATCGTGACCTCGACGGGTCGGTACGGTGGTGCCGACACCCACTGGAGGAAGCCATGGCAGCACGTCCCGACACCGGTCGACCCGACACCACCGAGCGGCTCGCCGTCGTCACGGGGGCGAGCTCCGGCATCGGTGCCGCCACCGTTCGGCTGTTCCGCGAGCGCGGCTGGCAGGTGCTCGCCGTCGCCCGTCGCCAGGACCGGCTCGAGGCGCTCGCCGCGGAGACCGGGGCGTCGTTCCTGGTCACGGACGTCACCGACGCCGACGCCGTCGCGGCGCTCGCCGCCCGGGTGGACGAGGCCGGCGGCGCGGACGTGCTCGTGAACAACGCCGGCGGAGCACTCGGTTCGGCGAGCGTCGAGGAGTCCGACGTGGAGGACTGGCGCGCCATGTTCGAGGTGAACGTCATCGGCACGAAGCGGGTCACCGCCGCCCTGCTGCCGCAGCTCCGGCGCCGTGCGGCCACGGCCGGGGTCGCGGACATCGTGACCGTGACGAGCGCCGCGGGACACGTGGCCTACGAGAACGGCGGCGGGTACAACGCCGCCAAGTTCGCCGAGCACGCCCTGGTCGGCGCCCTGCGGCTCGAGCTGAACGGCGAGCCGCTGCGCGTGGTCGAGATCGCGCCCGGGCTCGTCAAGACCGACGAGTTCGCCCTGACGCGCTTCCGGGGCGACCGCGAGAAGGCCGAGGCGGTGTACACCGACGTGCCGGGGCCGCTCGTCGCCGAGGACGTCGCCGAGGCCGTCGTGCACGCGGTCGAGCTGCCGGCGCACGTCAACCTCGACCTGGTGACGGTCCGACCGGTCGCGCAGTCGGCACAGCACAAGCTCGCCCGCGGGCCGCTGACGCCCCGGAGCTGACACCGGGCGCGCGGGCCGGTTCGATCACGCGCGCTGGCGGGCCGTGTGCCGGTCCCGGCGCGCGCGGTGTCCGGGCGCGGGTCGCGGCGGGTGGCTCCCTGCCGGTACCGTGGGCGGATGCCGATCAGCAGCGAACCCGGGCAAGCCGCGCAGGCTCCCTCGACCGTGACCGTGACGAGCGGGCCCGAGGTGCTCGGTTGGCTGGAGTTCGGTGACGCGGCGCGGCTGCTCGCCAAGGACGTCCTGTCGTCCGGCTTCGAGCCCGAGGTCGTCGTGGCGGTCGCGCGCGGCGGGCTCATCATCGCGGGCGCTGTGGCGTACGCGCTCGGCACCAAGGAGTGCGGCTCGATCAACGTCGAGTTCTACACGGACGTCGAGCAGCGTCTCGACGAGCCGGTCATCCTCTCGCCCGCCCTCGACGCGCCGAGCCTGGCGGGCAAGCGCGTCCTGGTGGTCGACGACGTCTCCGACTCCGGCCGCACCCTGCGCCTGGTGGTCGACATCATCCGGAACGCCGGCGCCGACGTGCGGAGCGCCTGCCTGTACTCGAAGCCCGGCACCGTGCTCGAGCCCGACCACGTGTGGCGTCGTGTCGACGGGTGGATCACCTTCCCGTGGAGCGCCCTCGCCCCGGTGACGGCCGAGTCGTGAGCATCCACCTCGTCGGCGGGGGTCCCCTCGTCGCGGCCGACGTCGCCGCCCCGTTCCTGGCCGAGGCCGCCGCGCGTTCCGCCGCGGTCGGCCGGAGCGTGCCCCGGATCGCCCTGCTCTCCGTGGCCGGCCCGTCCGGTGCCGCCCCGTCGTCGACCGCCGACATCGCCGAGGTCCTCGGTGGCGCCCGACAGGCCGAGGTCCTGGTGACCGAGGTCGGCGCGGGCGAGGTCTTCGCCACGACGGTCCTGAGCGACGTGGACGCGCTCGTGATCGGCGGCGGGGTCACCCCGGCGTACCTCGACGCGATCCAGCCCCTCGTCGACCAGATCCGGCTCCTCGTCTCCGACGGGCTGCCGTACCTCGGCTACTCCGCCGGCGCGATGGTCGCCGCAGACCGGGCGCTCGTGGGCGGGTGGCGCATCGGCGGCGTCGAGGTCTGCCCGCAGGGGTCGTCCGAGGGCCTCGACGAGGTCGAGCTCCGCGAGGGGCTCGGGCTGGTCGACCTGACGATCGACGTGCACGCCGTGCAGGCCGGCACGCTGGCCCGGCTCGTCGCGGCGGCCGAGGCGGAGTTCGTCACGGCCGGGCTCGCGATCGACGAGGACACCGCGCTGGTCGTCGGCGAGGGTGCGCTCGAGGTCCGCGGGACGGGCAGCGTCTGGCGTGTGGTCGCCGGCGACGAGTCCGTCTCCGTCGCGACCATGGGCGCCTGACCCCCGTGCGCCCGCACCCGCTGCGCGACCTCGTCGACCCCGGGTGGGCCGAGGCCCTCGCGTCGGTCGAGGCCGACGTGCACCGGATGGGCGACTGGCTCCGCGACGAGGTCGCCGCGGGTCGGCACTACCTGCCGGCCGGTGACGTCGTGCTGCGTGCCTTCACGCAGCCGTTCGACGACGTGAAGGTGCTCGTCGTCGGCCAGGACCCGTACCCGACACCCGGTCACCCGATCGGACTGTCCTTCGCCGTCGACCCGCACGTGCGACCGGTCCCGCGCAGCCTGGCGAACATCTACCGCGAGCTGCACGACGACCTCGGGGTGACGCCTCCGCCGCACGGCGACCTGCGGGCGTGGTCGGAGCAGGGCGTGCTCCTGCTCAACCGGGTGCTGACCGTCGAGGCCGGTGCCGCCGGCAGCCACCGCGGCAAGGGCTGGGAGGCCGTCACCGACCAGGCCGTCCGTGCGCTCGTCGCGCGGGGGAAGCCCCTCGTCGCCGTCCTGTGGGGCGCCCAGGCCGCGTCGGTCCGCCCGTTGCTCGGCGACACCCCGGTCGTGGCGTCGGCGCACCCGTCCCCGCTCAGCGCCTCCCGCGGGTTCTTCGGCAGCCGGCCGTTCTCGCAGGTCGACGCGCTCCTCCGCGAGCAGGGTGCCGACCCGGTCGACTGGACGCTCCCCGCCTGACACCCCTCGTGGTGCGATGGCCCCGGGCGCATCGCAGCCCGTAGGCTCGGACCGTGCTCGAGGAGGAATACCAGCGCCGTCGTGTCCTGCCGCGACACCTGCGTGCGCCCGTGCCCGCCGAGGCGACGTTCTCGTACACGATCCGGGCCGCTGAACCGCGGGACCTGCCGGACGTGCGCGAGATCCACACGCACTACGTCCGGAACTCGTCGGTGACCTTCGACCCGGCGGCGTTCACCTTCGCCCGCTGGAAGCAGCGCTACGACGAGGTGCGCCGGCGCGGGCTGCCGTTCCTCGTCGCCGAGAACCCCTCGGGGCAGATCCTCGGCTACGCCCTGGTCGACCCCTGGAACCCCCGCGACCGGTCGAACCACGTGGTCGAGGACTCGATCTACCTCGGTGCCGCGTCGGGCGGGAAGGGTCTCGGACGGGCGCTCATGGAGGCGCTGCTCGCGGAGTGCCGTGCCGCCGGCGTCCGCGAGGTCATCGCCGTGATCGCCGACCGGCAGGCCGAGGCCTCGATCCGGCTGCACGAGCGACTCGGCTTCGAGGAGGTCGGCCGCATGGGCAAGGTCGGCTACAAGTACGACCGCTGGCTCGGCACCGTCACGATGCGGCTGCGCCTGCGCGGCCCACGGTTGTTCGCGCGCGCCGGGCGCTGACGCGAGCGCTCCGAGGCTGCGCCCTCGTGGCGGTGTCCGACGTGCGCGAGACGCCGGCGTCGCGCGGAGCGCCCTCGACGTGCGCGAGACGCCGCCCGGAGCGCGGCGTCTCGCCACCCGGGCGGCGTCTCGAGCATCCTGCGGCCTCCTGCACGGGTGCGGGCCCTTCGGTGTCGGGCGGCGCCGGGCGGGAGGCGCGTGGCGGGGTGGCCCCGAGCCTCCCGGCTGCCCGATCCTTCCCATGACGTGTGCGATGGCTGGTCGTTCCGGGCGTCCCTGGTGCTCTGGGAACGTCGGGTACGCCCGGTTCTGCCAGGTACGCCCGGTTCCGCCAGGTAAGCCCGGTACGCCCGGTTCCGCCCGGTACGCCGGGCGTCAGGCGCTCGGCGCCTCGGCGATGAACTCGTCACGGGTCACGCGCAGCAGCGCCGTGGCCGCCTCGCCGGCAGCGGCGGCGTCCCCGGCGACCACGGCGAGCGCCACCGCCTCGTGCCGGACCGCGGCGTCGCGGGTCCAGCGGGAGATGGTGTCCCGCGACTCCGACGTCCGCGTCCGCAGGAGTGCCTCGACGGTGCCGGCGAAGTGCGTGAACACGGCGTTGCCCGACCCGGTCAGGAGTGCGCGGTGGAAGCGGACGTCGGCCTCGAGGTAGGCGCGACTGTCCTCCCGGCCCCAGGCGTCGAGCATGTCCCGCGCCGCGAGCAGGACAGCCTGACCGGGCGAGCCGGTGTCGCCGGTCAGCCCGGTGTCGGCGGACGAGCCGGAGTCGTCGGACGCTCCGGCGTTCCCTGCGACGAGGGCCGCTGCGACGGGTTCGACCCCGAGACGGAGCTCGAGCAGCTCCCGCTGCTGCACGAAGTACGCGGGCGAGGCGCCGCGCCACCGGATGACGGTCGGCGCCAGGAGCTCCCACGACGACACGGGGAGCACCTGCGTGCCGACCCGCTGCCGGGGCTCGACCAGGCCGAGGGACTGCAGGACGCGCAGGGCCTCGCGCACGACGGAGCGGGAGACGCCGGACTCGGATGCGACGAGCTCCGGTCGGACGACGGTGCCGGCGGGCAGCACCCCGTCGACGATGCGCTGGCCGAGGGTCTCGAGCACGTGGGCATGGAGGCCGCGGGCGGTGGTCATCGTTCCTCCGGTCGTGCTCTGCGGGACGGACGGCGCGTGACGGTCCCGTCCCTGTGACGCGGACTCCATCGAAGCGGCAGAATGCGCCGGACGGCGGGTGCCGCGCGGCAGATCGTTGTACAGTCTGATTTATCAGATTATTGGGGTGCCCGATCGGACACCCGGGGGCGGCCGCGCCGAGCGGCCGTCCGGAGCGTACGACACGCACACGAAGGCGACGGAGCCGCGAGGCAGCGGCTCCAGGAAGGGGCACAGATGCCTCACGCACCCACCGGAGGAACCGCGGCGGCCGACGCGGTGCACGGCCTCACGGTCCTGGCCGCCGAGGGCGGCGGCACGCAGACCGTCGACCCGTCCGGCCCGATCGGTCAGCTCATCGTCGCGGCGCTGCTCGGCATCGTCGTCATCATCGTGCTGATCACCTGGCTCAAGGTGCACCCGTTCGTCGCGCTGACGATCGGCGCGCTCGGGGTCGGGATCGGTGCGGGTCTGGCGCCCGACAAGACGGTCACGAGCTTCGGCACCGGCTTCGGGTCGACGATGACGAGCGTCGGCATCCTGGTCGGCCTCGGGTCGATGTTCGGTCGGATGCTCGTCGACTCCGGGGCCGCCGACCGCGTGGTCGACACCCTCGTCCGTCGCTCGTCGAAGGCCGCGCTGCCGTGGACGATGGCGCTCATCGGCGCGCTGATCGGCCTCCCGATGTTCTTCGAGGTCGGCCTGGTGCTCCTCATCCCGATCATCGTGCTGGTCGCGAAGCGCAGCGGTGTCCCGATCATGAAGATCGCGGTGCCCGCCCTGGTCGGCCTCTCCACCATGCACGCCTTCGTGCCGCCGCACCCCGGCCCGCTCGTCGCGGTCTCGACGGTCGGCGCGAACCTCGGCACGACGCTCGCGTTCGGCATCGTCCTGGCGATCCCGGTGATCGTGCTGGCCGGTCCCGTCTTCGCGCGCTTCGCGGCCCGCTGGGTCGACATCCCCGCACCGGACATGTTCGGCTCGGGCGGTTCCGGCACGTCCGGCAGCGGTGGCTCGGGGCCGTCGGACCCCGCGCACGCCGGCCGGGAGGCACGTCGCGGCCCCGCCACGAAGGACACCGCGTCCCTGCCGAACGGCAAGAGCGACTTCACCCGCGTCATCAGCGAACCGCGCAGCCCGTCGTTCGCCGTCGCGCTCGTCGGCATCCTGCTGCCGGTCGTGCTCATGCTCGCCCAGGCGGTCCGCGAGGCGGTCGCCCCCGACGCCGCGGGCGGCTGGGTGTCGCTGCTCGACTTCCTCGGTACCCCGATGATCGCCATCGGGATCGCCACCGTCTTCGCCATGGTCTTCTTCGCGATCGGCGGCGGCATGGACCGGAGCGCCGTTGCGAAGTCCCTCGAGGACGCGCTGCCCCCGGTCGCCGGCGTGCTGCTCATCGTCGGCGCGGGCGGTGGCTTCAAGCAGGTGCTCATCGACACCGGCATCGGCGGGGTGATCGCCGACGCGGTGCAGGAGTCCGGCATCTCGGTCCTGCTCGTCGCGTGGGTGGTGTCCGCCCTCGTCCGCGTCGCCACCGGTTCCGCCACCGTCGCGACCGTCACCGCCGCCGGCATCATGGCACCGATCGCAGCCGACCTGTCCACGCCGGAGACCTCGCTGCTCGTGCTGGCGATCGGCGCCGGGTCGGTGTTCCTCTCGCACGTCAACGACGCGGGCTTCTGGCTCGTCAAGGGCTACCTCGGCACCACGGTCGGGCAGACGTTCAAGACGTGGACGGTGCTCGAGTGCCTCATCTCGGTCATCGGTCTGGTCGGCGTGCTCATCGCGGGGGTGTTCTTCTGATGGCGGCGACCGACGACGCTCCGGTCGGCACCGACGGCACCGAGCCGCGCGTCCTCGTGGTGATGGGGGTCTCCGGCTCCGGCAAGTCGACGCTCGCCGCGACGGTCGCAGCGCGGCTCGGGTGGGAGTTCGCGGAGGGCGACGACATGCACCCGCCCGCCAACGTCGCGAAGATGGAGGAGGGCACCCCGCTCACGGACGAGGACCGCTGGCCGTGGCTCGGGACGATCGCGGAGTGGATCCGGTCGCACCTGGCCGACGACGCCCCCGGGGTCGTCACCTGCTCGGCGCTGAAGCGCTCCTACCGCGACGTGCTCCGGGCGCCCGGCGTGGTGTTCGTGCACGTCGCCGGCGACCCCGCCCTCGTCGAGCAGCGGATGTCCGCACGTGCCGGGCACTTCATGCCGACGTCGTTGCTCGCCTCGCAGCTCGCGACGCTCGAGCCGCCGCAGCCGGACGAGGCGCACCTGACCGTGTCGGCCGAGCGCTCGCCCGACGAGGAGAGCGCCGACGTCGTGGAGCGCCTGGGGCTCGCCACCGGCCGGTGACCGACGTCAGGTGAACCAGATCGCAGTCCCGACGGGCAGCTCGGCCAGCGTCTTCGTCATCGCCGCGGAGATCCGGACGCACCCGTGCGAGCTGCCGTTCGGGTCCGGGTAGTAGTGCAGGGCGGTGAGGGCCGCGTTGCCGCCGTACTGCGGGATGCGTGACGAGTGCGCCCCGGTCAGGATGATCGGGTTGCCCTGCGTGTAGGTCACGCGCGCATCGACGTAGGCGGCTTCGACGTACGTCGCGGTCGCGGTGGGTGTGGGGTCGTCCGGGGTCCCCAGGCGGGCGGGCTCCGACGCCGACACCGAGTCGTCCTGGTGCACGACGGACACCGTCGACGCGGCGACGTCCACGCGGACCATCCGGTCGACCGACGCGATCGAGAAGTCCGACGCACGCGCCCACGCGAAGGTGGCGCTCGGCGCGGTCGGGTCGCCGCCGTCGCCGGGCGTGCGGTTCCGGGCGGGGGTCGACACGAGGACCATGCCGCCGTCCTCCCCGTCCGACCGGCCCCAGACGGCGGTCGCTGCGGGCGTCTCGATCGTGGAGACCGTCGAGGCGAGTGTGGCGACCGGGCGCGCATCCGCCGAGGGGGCGGCGTAGAGCGCGACGAGGCGCTGCTTCGGGGTGGCGATCTGCCACTGGTTGTCCGGTCGGACGGTGCTGCCGTCGAGGAGTTCCGGGACGACCGCGTCGTGGAACGCCAGGGGGAGTGCCGCGAGCTCGGCGTCGGACGCGGCAGCCGGGATCGCGGGCAGCGTCGGCCTCGGTGTCGGCGTCGGGGTGGCCGTCCGGGTCGGCACCGACGTCGCCCGTGCGGCGGTCGTGGCCGCCGGTCCCGGCCGCTGCACGGCCGCGCCGATCCCCACCGCGGCCAGCGTCGCTGCCGCCACCGCGGCGATCGTGATGCCCCAGGTCCTGCGTCGCATGTGTCCCCTCCCGCACCCAGTTCACCAGATCGCGGCCGTGAGCGTGTCTCAGGAGACGCTCGACGGGTCCACCACGGGCCTCCCCGCCGTCCCGTCACACCTCGGTGACGCGACCCGCCTCGACCCGCCAGCGCCGGTCCAGTCGGACGGTGTCGAGCATCCGCCGGTCGTGCGTGACGAGCAGCAGGGTGCCGTCGTAGGACTCCAGGGCCTGCTCGAGCTGTTCGATCGCAGCCAGGTCGAGGTGGTTCGTCGGCTCGTCGAGCACGAGGACGTTGACGCCGCGGGCCTGCAGCAGCGCGAGGCCGGCACGAGTCCGCTCACCGGGTGAGAGCGCAGCGGACGGGCGACCGACGTGCTCCGCCTTCAGCCCGAACTTGGCGAGCAGGGTCCGGACGTCGGCGGTGGTCATCTCGGGGACGAGCTCCTCGAACGCCGCGGCGAGGGGCTGCTCGCCCGTGAACGCCGCGCGGGCCTGGTCGACCTCGCCGATCGCGACGCTGGAGCCCAGCGACGCCGACCCGCTCGTCGGCGCCGTCCGGCCGAGCAGGGCGCGGAGCAGGGTCGACTTGCCGGCGCCGTTCGGGCCGGTGATGCCGATCCGGTCGCCACCGGAGACCTGCAGCGACACCGGCCCGAGGGCGAAGTCGCCCTGCTCGTAGACGGCGTCGGACAGCGTGGCGACGACGGCCGAGGACCGCGGGGCACTGCCGATGGTGAAGGCGAGCTGCCACTCCTTGCGGGGCTCCTCGACCTCGTCGAGCCGGGCGATGCGCGACTCCATCTGCCGGACCTTCTGCGCCTGCTTCTCGCTCGACTCGCTCGCCGCCCGGCGGCGGATCTTGTCGTTGTCGGGGTTCTTCTTCATCGCGTTCCGCACGCCCTGGCTCGACCACTCGCGCTGCGTCCGTGCGCGTGAGACCAGGTCGGCCTTCGTCGCGGCGTACTCGTCGTACGCGTCGCGCTTGTGCTGCCGGGCGATCTCGCGTTCCTCGAGGTACGCCTCGTAGCCGCCGCCGAACAGCCGGTGCGACGACTGCGCCAGGTCGAGCTCGAGCACGGCGGTCACCGATCGGGCGAGGAACTCGCGGTCGTGGCTGACCATGACGGCACCGCCGCGCAGCCCCCGGACGAACTGCTCGAGTCGGTCGAGCCCGTCCAGGTCGAGGTCGTTCGTCGGCTCGTCGAGCAGCACGACGTCGAAGCGGGAGAGCAGCAGGGCGGCCAGGCCGACCCGGGCGGTCTGTCCGCCGGACAGCGCGGTCATCAGCGAGTCCGGGCCGACGCCGGAGCCGTCCGGGGTCGCCTCCAGCCCGAGCTCGGCGAGCACGACGGGCAGCCGCTCCTCGAGGTCGGCGGCACCGGACGCCAGCCAGCGTTCCAGCGCGGTGGAGTACCGGTCGGCCGCCGCGTCGCCGCCGTCCGGGTCGCCCAGGGCCTCGGCAGCACGGTCCATGTCGGCCGTGGCGTCGGCGCAGCCCGTGCGCCGGGCGACGTACGCCGCGACCGACTCTCCGGTGATGCGCTCGTGCTCCTGGGGGAGCCAGCCGACGAAGGCGTCCGGCGGGTTCGTCGACACCGTCCCGGCGAGGGGCTCGTCGACGCCGGCGAGGAGGCGGAGGAGCGTGGACTTGCCCGCCCCGTTCACACCGACCAGGCCGATCACGTCACCCGGGGCGACGGTGAGGTCGAGGCCCTCGAAGAGCGTACGGGCGGCGTACCCGCCGGCGAGGTCCTTGGCGACGAGCGTGGCGGTCATCCGGCAATCGTCCCACGGCCGGGACGGCGCTCAGGCCGGGCGCGTGAGCCCGAGGATGCACCCCTCGACCGCCGCGACCCGCACCGCGTCCGTCCCGTCGAACAGCACGCTCTGGCTGACCGCCCCGACGTGGGCCGCGACCACCGCGCGCGTGTAGAGCGCCGGGTCGACGGTGGGGATCCGGCCGGCCCGCTCCAGCGCTGCGACGAGGAGTGGCTGGAGCGTCGCGTGGAACCGGTCGGTGTGCGCGCGGAGCAGGGCGTTCACCTCGGGGTCGTGCCGGGCGCGCGTGGTGAGCACCGAGCGAATTGCGTACCAGCGGTCCTCGGGCGGCAGGCCGTGCACGACACCCTGCACGACCCCGTCGACCGTCGGGTGCCCGTCGAGTGCGGCGCCGAGCTCGTGTTCGAGCACGGCGAAGACGGCTTCGGCCTGCTGCTCGTAGACCGCGAAGAACAGCTCGTCGACCGTCCGGAAGTTCGAGTAGAACGCCCCGCGCGTGAACCCGGCGCGGGCGACGACCGCCTCGACGCTGACCGAGGTCGACCCGGTCTCCTGGAAGATCGCCTCCGCGGCCGCGATGAGCGTCGCCCGGGTGCTGCTCCGCCGGCGGACGGCGCGCGGCGCGGCTGGTTCGGTCACGGCTCCAGGCTAGGCCGAGTGCCGGTCGGCCAGGTAGTCGTGCACGGTGCGCACCGGGGCGAGGGTCAGGTCCGTCAGGATGTGCGAGGCGCGGACGACCTCGAGCACCGGCAGGTCCGCCATCGGTGCGAGGGCGTGTGCGAACAGCTGGAGTCGGGCGGGTCCGGTCCAGGCCTGCTCGACGGTCACGTCGGTGATCTCGGTGCGGACGAGGTCGGCCACCAGGTGGCGCTGGGTCCGAAGGTCCGGGACCAGCTTCACCATGAAGGTCGGCACGGTGATCTCCGCCAGGGCGGCGTCGTGGGCGAGCGGCTCCCACTCGTACGCCATGGTCGCGGTGGCCACGCGCTCGGTCCCGCGGTCGAGGGTGCCGACGAGCGCGCCCTGGTCGACGCGGAGCGCCGGCGTGCCGAGGACCTTCGGGTAGGCGCTCAGCTCACGGCCGGCGAGGGTCGCGGCCGCATTGTCGAGGTACATCGCGTGCAGGTACTCGCCGCGTTCGCCCTCGTGCTCGACCTGGATCGCCTGCCCGGACTCGACGTACGGGCCGTACCCGTCGACCTCGCCCATCTTCATGACCTCGAACCGGACGAGCGGTTCGGTGACCTCGAGCGGCTCCGGGACCACGGCGCGCAGCGCGTCGGGGTCGGTGCGGTAGACGACGTTGAAGTACTCGCGGCCGGTGAACCGGGTCGGCCGGAGTGGGTAGACCGGCGCGGCGAGCGGGGTGGTCAGGTGCTGGAGGACGTCGTCGGCGCGCATGCGCATCTCCTTCGGAACTTGGATACGATCTGTATCGAATACGAACTGTACCGAACTCGACCGAGAGCAGGAACCCGTGCCCTACCAGCCGCCCCGCGACACCGCCGACCGCCCCGTGACCGTGATCGGCGGTGGCACCCTCGGACGCCGGATCGCCCTGATGTTCGCCAGCGGCGGTGCCGAGGTCCGGATCCACGACCTGTCCGAGGAGGTCCGTGCCGCCGCCGTCGCGTACGTCGAGGAGACCCTGCCCGGGATCGTGGCCGCGCGCGACGGCGCGACCGCGGGGACGGTCCGTGGCGAGGCGGACCTCGAGGCCGCGGTGGTCGACGCCTGGCTCGTCGTCGAGGCCGTGCCCGAGCGCCTGGACCTGAAGACCCCGCTGTTCGGACGGCTCGACGCACTGGTCGCCGCGGACACGATCCTCGCGACGAACTCGTCCTCGTACGCCAGCCGCCTGGTGATCGACGAGGTCGCGCACCCCGAGCGCGTCCTCAACGTGCACTTCTACATGCCGCCGCAGCAGAACGCCGTCGACCTGATGAGCGACGGCCAGACCGACCCCGCCGTGATCGACCTGCTGCTCGAGGCGCTGCCCCGCTACGGCGTCCACCCGTTCCTGGCCCGCCGCGAGTCGACCGGCTTCATCTTCAACCGCATCTGGGCGGCCATCAAGCGCGAGGCGCTCGCGGTCGTCGCCGACGGCGTCTCCACGCCCGAGGACGTCGACGCCATGTGGCAGGTGAACAGCGGCGCACCGGCCGGGCCCTTCCGGATGATGGACCAGGTCGGCCTCGACGTGGTCCTCGACATCGAGGAGCACTACGCGGCTGAGGACCCGCACCTGCCGGAGGGTCCGCGTCGCCTGCTGCGCGAGCACGTCGACGCCGGCCGTCTCGGCGTGAAGACCGGACAGGGCTTCTACCGCTACGACGACTGACGTCGTCCCCACCCGCCGGACGGGAGGCGCGGTGCCGGCCCGCACCGCGCCTCCCGTCCGGTGGGGCGTCCGTGCACCCGCTGCTGGCAGGATCGAGCCGTGTCGACGCTCATCGTGACCGCCCACCCGGACCCCGACTCGCTGACGCTCGCCGTCGCCCACCGCCTCGAGGCGGCGCTCGACGCCGCCGGCGCGGGCCCCGTCACGGTCGCCGACCTCGCCGCCGAGGGCTTCGACCCCCGGTTCACCGCCGCCGACCGGCACACCTACCGGACGGGGACCGACCCGGCGCCCGACGTCGCGGCCGAACAGGCGCGCCTCGACGGGATCGACCACCTCGTGCTCGTGTTCCCGGTGTGGTGGTGGTCGGTGCCCGCGCTGCTCAAGGGCTGGCTCGACCGGGTGTTCGTGAACGGGTGGGCCTTCGGCGTCGGCGAGGACGGGCGCATCGACCGTCGGCTCGGCCGACTGACGGTGCACCTGCTGCCGATCGCCGGGGACGACGCCGGGGTCTACGAGCGGCACGGGTACGAGCAGGCACTGCGGACGCAGCTCGAGCACGGCGTCGTGGACTTCTGCGGCGCGGCCCGCGGGGCGACGGCGTTCGTCCACGAGTCCGAGCACGAGGACACCACCGTGCGCGAGCGGGCCGTCGCGGCCGCGGTCGGACGGGTCGTCGACGCGGTGCGGGGATGACCCTCGACGTCCGTGCCGTGGTGTTCGACCTCGACGGCACCCTGTTCGACCACGCGGGAGCAGCGGCGCGAGCCGTCGACGACCTCCTCGGCGCGCTCGGTGTCGCGGCGACCGACCGCCTGCGGGCCGCGTGGGCCGAGGCGGAGGAACGGCACTTCGAGCGGTGGCGACGCGGGGAGGTCGACTTCGCCGAGCAGCGTCGAGCCCGGCTCGTCGAGGTCCTGCCCCTCGCCGGGCTCCGGCCACCGCACGACCCGCACGAGCTCGACCTCCTGTTCGGCCGCTACCTCGCCGCGTACCGGGGCGCCTGGCGTCCGTTCCCCGGGAGTGCTCCGCTCCTGCGCGCGGTCCGCGACGCCGACCGGCCCGTCGGTGTCCTGACGAACGGGACCGAGGAGCAGCAGCGCGACAAGCTCGCCGCCACGGGGCTGTCGGACCTCGTCGACGTCGTGTGCACGTCGGAGCGGATCGGGGTGGCCAAGCCGGACCGACGCGCGTTCGAGCGGGTCGCCGACGAGCTCGGCGTGCCGGCCGCCGCGTGCCTGTTCGTCGGCGACGACCCGCAGCGTGACGTCGCCGGGGCACGTGCCGCGGGGATGCGCGCGGTCCTGGTCGACCCGGCCCGCGACGGCGGTGCCGCGGTCCGGTCCTCCGTGCTGTCGGCCCTGCACGGGGCGTCGGGCACCGGACGGCGGTGACCGCCCCCTAGCCCTCGGGGACGGCCACGACGTGGTTCTGGTACGCCCAGACCACCGCCTGCAGGCGCGAGCGCACCCCGAGCTTCGGCAGCATCCGCGCCAGGTGCGACTTCACCGTGGAGACCTCGACGACGAGTGCCTCGGCGATCTCCTCGTTCGACATCCCCTGTGCGAGGAGCAGCAGCACGTCCCGCTCCCGCGCGGTCAGCAGCTCCGAGGCCCGGTCGCCCGTCACCGGCTGCAGGCTCCGCCGCGACACGAACTCCCGCAGCACCCGCCGCGTCAGGCTCTGGTCGATCGTGCCGTTCCCGGCGGCGACCTGCCGCACCGCACCGACGATGACGTCCGGCTCCGCGTCCTTGAGCAGGAACCCGGACGCCCCCGCCTCGAGCGCCCCGAACACCAGGTCGTCGAGGTCGAAGGTCGTCAGCACCAGCACCGGCACCGCCGGGTCCGCGTCAGGAGCGCAGAGCTCCCGCGCCACCTCGATGCCGTTCCGGACCGGCATCCGGATGTCGAGCACCGCCACGTCCGGCCGCGTGCTCCGTGCGAGCGTGAGGGCCTCGCCGCCGTCCGCCGCCACCCCGACCACCTCGACGTCCGGTTCGGCCGCCAGGAGCGCCGACACCCCCGCCCGGACGAGCGGCTGGTCGTCCGCCACCAGGACCCGGATCACCGGGTCACCTCGGGCGTCTCGCGTCCGAGTCGCAGCGTCACGACCCAGCCGCCGTCCGGTGTGGTCCCGGTCTGGAGGCGCGCCCCCACCAGGTCCGCCCGCTCACGCATCCCGCGCAGTCCGTTGCCGCCTGCTCCCGGACCCTCCGGGGTCGGCTCGCCCGGTCCAGCGGGTGCGTCCGCGCTCGGCGCGGACACCGCGGGTGCGGCGTTCTCGACGGTCAGCTCCAGGTGGTCGACTGCACGGTCGTCGAGCGTGACCGTGACGACGGCGCCGGGTGCGTGCAGGGCGGCGTTCGCCAGTGCCTCCTGCGCGGTGCGGTAGGCCGCGAGCTGCGCCAGGGGCCCGACGCCCTCGGCGACCTCGTGCGCACCGCGGAGGACCTCGAGCCGCACGTCCGACCGGTACCGGGCACGCTCGACCAGGTCCACGATGCCAGCGACGGTCTCGACGGCACGTTCCGCGGGGGCGTCGTCCCGCAGCAGGCCGACCAGGCGACGGAGGTCCTCGAGCACCGCGGTGCTCTGCTCCCGCACCTGACGGACGCCCTCGTGCGCCGCGGTCGGGTCGGTGTCGATCTGCCGGTCGATGACGGCCGACATGAGGGCGATCCCGGACAGGTGGTGGGCCGCGATGTCGTGCAGCTCCCGCGCCATGGCCGCGCGTTCGCGGGACACGGCTGCGTCGACCCGGGCGTCCTGCTCGCGGACCGCGGCGGAGGCCTCCGCGGTCCGGGCGGCGACCTCGGCGTCCCTCGCGGCCCGGACCTCGCGCCGGGACCGCACCACGAGCGCCACGACGAGCGGGAGCCCGACGGCCCCGATGGCCTGCGTGACGCCCTGGGGGAGCGCGTCACCGAGCGCGTCGGCGAGGGAACGGCCGGACAGCGCTCCGTTCAGCTCGATCCAGTTGCCCGCGGTGCCGGCGGACACGAGTGCCGCCGCCCCGACGACCGACGGCCAGAGCCTGGTGAGTGGCACCCGGAGGGCAGCGAGCACCACCGCCACGACGACGGGGAGCGCGGTGAGCCCGAACAGGTCCCCGCCGGAGGTGACGGCGACCACGAGGACGGGGACGGCGGCGACCGCGAGGAGGACCGCCCGGGGGAGTCGACGAGCAGCCAACAGGACCGCGGACTGGACCAGGAGCCCGAGTGCGACCGCGGTCCAGTCGGCGCTGCCGACCTCGGGAGCCGAGAGCGGGTGTCCGATCGTGTCCGGGTCGACGGTGTCGAGGTACGGCAGCCCGAGCAGCAGCGCGAGCGAGACGACCGCGGTGGCGACCGCGACCAGGACGTCGGCGCGGCGCAGGCGGCGGCCGCCGTCGACCTCCCGCGCGGTGCGGGGGTCGGCGGCGACGCGAGCCGCACTCGCTTCAGCGGGTGCCATCGTTCGATCCTACGAGGCAGGCGGAGGTCGACGCGGGGAGGTGGTCCGAGCCTCCCGGCCGGCGGTCGTACCCGAGCCGGCCCCGGGTGGCGACCAGCAGGACGGCGGCGGCCACCGTCGAGACGATCGTGAGCCCGTGCATCATCGTGCCCGCGGTCATCCCCGGGTACATGTCCGCCCACAGGGTGGAGATGGTGTTGTTCACGCCGACGTGCAGCAGCAGTGCGATCGGCAGGCTCTCGCCGGTGCGGTTGAACACCCACGACATCACGACGTTGAACGTGATCGTGAAGAGCGCGAAGACGACCGGCTCCGACCAGTGCGCGTCCGGCCACCCGCCCCAGTCCGACAGGTACAGCGGCATGTGCCACAGCGCCCACAGCGGACCGAGCACCGCGGCGGCGCCGAGCGGTCCGAAGCGGTCCTGCAGTCGGGGGAGGGCGAAGTCGCGCCAGCCGGGCTCCTCCGACAGGCCGGTGGTGAACAGCTGCACCACGAGACCCGGCACGAGGGCGAGCAGGGCGAGGGCGGTCGGTGCCTGGACGTTCCCGCCGGAGAACGGCAGACCCGTCAGGACGATGAGCGCCGGGACGCCGACCAGTGCCAGTGCGTACCAGTACCAGGAGACCCGCCACCGCCAGAGCCGACCGACCCAGCGCCGCAGCCCCGGACGGCCGTCGGCGAGGGCGGTCACCACGAACGCACCGCCGAGCGGGCCGAGGAGCGCGCCGGGCAGGATCCCGGTGAACTGGGCCGTGCCGAGGAACTCCGGGAAGTGCAGGTCCCACACGCCCAGGCCGTGCGGGCTCAGGATGTAGGGCACCCACGCGAGCCAGCTGAGGCCGAGCGCCAGGGTGGCGAAGGAGGCGAGCGGGTGCCGGGACACCACACCCCGGACCCCCGTCGCACGGGGTGCAGCGGTGCCGGCTCCGGGCCGGACTTCGGTCGTGTTCGTCATGACACCGACGCTAGGGAGGACCGTTCGTCGGGACGACCGGCGGAGGGATGCACCACCGGGAGTTCCACCGAAGGATGCAGGTGACGGACGGAGCCGGACGCCCGTGCGTAGCGTCGGGTGCATGACCAGCACCACCGTCCTCGTCGCCGGCGCCACCGGGGACCTCGGCTCCCGCATCGTCGACGCGCTCCTCGCGGCCGACCCCGACGTCCGGATCCGAGCACTGAGCCGCTCCGCCACCGGGCCCGCGGCCGACCGACTCACCGCACGGTCCGACCGTGTCTCCGTCGTCAGCGCCGCCTACGACGACCACGACGGACTCGTGACGGCGCTCGCCAGGGTCGACGTCGTCGTCTCGGCGGTGAGCGGCACCCGCTCCGTGGTCGTCGACGCACAGACCGCGCTGCTCGCCGCGGCGGTCGACGCCGGCGTCCCGCGGTTCGTCCCGTCGGACTACTCGGCCGACTACCGCGCGATCACCCCCGGGACGAACCGGAACTTCGAGCTGCGCCGCGAGTTCGCCGCGACACTGGACGCCGCACCGATCCGGGCGACCTCCGTGCTGAACGGCGCGTTCACCGACATGCTCACCGGACAGGCCCCGATGATCCTGTTCGACCGTCGCACGGTCCTGTACTGGTCGTCCCCGGACCAGGTGCTCGACTTCACCACGAAGGACGACACCGCCTGGGTCACCGCGCGCGTCGCCCTCGACCCCGACGCACCGCGGGTCGTCGAGGTCGCCGGCGACCGGGTCACCGCCCGGCGCGTCGCCGACACCCTCTCGCGGCTCACCGGCACCCGGTTCCGCACGCAGTGGGCCGGGACCTCCGGGACGCTCTCCGCGATGGCACGCGTCGGACGACGGCTCTCGCGGGCCGACGACGCGGAGCCGTTCCCCGCCTGGCAGGGGATGCAGTACTTCGTCAGCATGTTCAGCGGCGAGGCCGAGCTCCACCACGTCGCGAACGACCGCTACGGGCCGCACGACTGGACGACGGTGCGGGACGTGCTCGCCGTGCACCTGCAGGCCTAGGCTCGGGGACCGTGTTCGAACTCCACCACCTCTCGGCGCAGGAACTCTGGGACTGGATCCGTCGGGGGGACGCGACCGCGCTCGAGGTGACCGAGCACTACCTCGCCCGCATCGAGCGGCTCGACCCGTCCCTCGGGGCGTTCGTCGCCGTCACCGCCGACACCGCACGCGAGCACGCGGCGCGACTGGGGACGCTCCTCCCGACCTCCCGGCCGCTCTGGGGCCTGCCCACCGCCGACAAGGACCTGTACGACCGCGCCGGTGTGCCCACCCGGCACGGCTCCGCCGCGCTGCCGGTGACACCCGCGACCGCCGACCACCCCCTGGTGGCGGCGCTCGCCGCAGCGGGGACGGTGAGCCTCGGCAAGACGACCTCGCCGGAGTTCGGCATGTCGTCGTCGTCGAAGACCCGCATCGGTACCACCCGGAACCCGTACGACACCACGCGGGCGCCCGGAGGATCGTCGAGCGGCACCGCCGTGGCCGTCGCCGCCGGACTCGTGCCCGCGGCCGTGGGGACGGACGGCGGGGGATCGGTGCGCATCCCCGCCGCAGCGACCGGTCTCGTCGGACTGAAGCCGAGCCGCGGCCGGGTCCCGTCGATGCCCGGTCGGTCCGGCCTCGGCGGGCTGAGCGTCGCCGGGCCGATCACGCGGAACGTCGCCGACGCCGGGATGCTCCTCGACGCCCTGGTCGCACCGACCGGGCTGCCCGAGCCCTCGCCGTACGCGCTGGTCACGCCCGACGTCGGGGACGGGCCCTTCACCGCCGCTGCGGTGCGCGGCGAGGGGCGGTTCGTGGTCGGCGTGCTCGACGGTTCGCCGTGGGACGACACCGTCGACGTCGTGGTCGACCCTGCCGCCCGGGCAGCGGTCGACACCGCCGTGCGGGTGCTCGGCGAGGTCGGGCACGGGGTCGAGGACGTCGCCATGCCCCGGCTGCCGTACGCCGACGCGTTCCGGGTGGCGTGGGAGTCCGGCGCTGGGGGGCTGCCCCGCGTGCCCGGCATCGACCTGTCCGCGCTCACCCCGCTGGTGTCGTGGCTGGTGGAGCGCGGACGTGCGCTGACCGCGACGCAGGTGCTCGACGCGATGACGACGCTCGACGCCTTCTCGGCCGGGCTCATCCGGACGTTCGCGCCGTACGACGCCGTGCTCACCCCGACGCTGGCGCTGACCCCGCGGCCGCTCGGCTGGTACGGGGACGACCCCGAGGAGGACTTCCGGCGGCAGTGCGCCTACTCGCCCTGGACCTCGATGGCGAACGTGTCCGGGCTGCCCGCGATCACGCTGCCGGTCGGGGTGACGGACGACGACCACCCGGACGGGGCGGGCCTGCCGATGGGTGTGCAGCTCATCGGACGCCCGGGCGGGGAGCGCGTGCTGCTCGCGATCGGGGCGCAGCTCGAGCGACGGCTGCGGTGGCAGCGGCGGCACCCGGCGACGTGGTGACGCCGGGCTGACGCAGGCCGGGCACCGGCGTCGGCGCGTCGCGACTGCGACGATGCGCACGTCGATCGACGCGTGCGATGTCGCGGCTCGGGAGGATGGCGCGACATCGTGGTCGTCGTACGACAGCGCATCTGTCGTCCTGACCGGAGCCCGGTCGCGGCTGTCGGGCCGAGCGACACCGTGGTCGTCGTACGACAGCGGAAGTGTCGCATCGCCCACTCCGCCCGCGCGACGCCCGCCGACCGACCCCCACCGACGCCGACCGCCGACGATGACCGCCGACGACGCCGACGACGCCGACCGCCGACGCCGACCGCCGCGCCCCTACGGCAGCGTCGGCGCCGCGGCCACCAGTGCCCGCGTCACCGGGTGCCGCGGGTCGTCGAGCAGCGACACCGGCCCCTGCTCCACGATCCGCCCCTCGGAGAGCACCGCCACGGTGTCGCACAGCCGCTGCACCACGCCGATGTCGTGCGACACGAGCACGAGCGTCAGCCCGAGGTCGTCGGCGAGCGAGCGGAACAGGTCGATCACCCGCGCGCGGACGACCACGTCGAGGGCGCTCATCGGCTCGTCCCCGAACAGGATCCGCGGGGAGTGCACCACCGCACGGGCGATCGCGATGCGCTGCCGCTGCCCGCCGGAGAACTCGTGCGGGTACCGGTCGGCGGCGTCGGCGGGCAGGTCGACGCGCTCCAGGACCGAGGCCACGAGCGCGCGGTGGTCACCCGGTAGCTGCAGCGCACGGAGCGGCTCGGCGACGATCGCGCCGACGCGCATCCGCGGGTCGAGGGACGCGTACGGGTCCTGGAACACCACCCCGGTCTCGCGACGGAACCAGCGCATCGCGGCCGCGGAGGCCGACGCGACCACGGGACGACCGCCGGCCGTCACGGAGCCCGCGGTGGGTGCCTCCAGGCCGGCGAGCAGCCGCACCAGCGTCGACTTGCCGGAACCGGACTCACCGACGATGCCGAGCCGCGCCCCGGAGGCGACCGTCAGGTCGACCCCGTCGACGGCGGTCCGCACCGGCCCGGGTTCGAAGGGGCCACGGCGTGGCAGGCGGTACGTGCGGTGGAGGCCGCTGGCGTGCAGCGCGTCGGTCATGCGGGGCCTCCGGTGCGGCGGGCGGTGGCGCGGGCGGCGTCGACGAGGGCCGCCGTCGCCGGGTGCTGCGGGGCGTCGAGCAGCGACCGCACCGATGCCTGCTCGACCACGCGGCCGTGATCGAGGACGACGGCGGTGTCGGCGATGCGGGCGAGCACCGCGAGGTCGTGCGTCACGAAGAGCATGCCGGTCCCGCGCTCGGTCGAGAGCCGTTCGAAGAGCTCGAGGATCCGGGCCTCGGTGGTGACGTCGAGCGCGGTTGTCGGCTCGTCGGCGACGAGGTAGGCGGGGGAGCCGGCCATCGCCATCGCGATGCAGATGCGCTGCCGCTGCCCACCGGACAGCTGGTGCGGGTACTGGCGGAGCAGCGCGGCGGGGTCGGGCAGTCCGACGGCGTCGGCGAGTGCGACCGCGGCGGTGGCGGCCGCACGGCGGTCCAGCCCACGGTGCAGTCGCAGCGGTTCCGCCACCTGCGCACCGACCCGGCGGAGCGGGTCCAGGGCGGTCGCGGGCTCCTGGAACACCATGCCGATGCCGGATCCGCGGTGGCGCGCACGGTCCCGATCGCGCATCCCCACGAGCTCGGTGCCGTCGAGGCGGATGCTCCCGGTCACCTCGGCCCCCGTCGGTTCGAGGCCCATCAGGGCGAGCGAGGTCATCGACTTGCCGGATCCGGACGCGCCGATCACGCCGACGCGTCGGCCGGGAGGCACGGTGAACGTCACGTCGTCGAGCACCGTCCGCCCCGCGATGCGGACCGTCAGTCCGGTCACCTCGAGACCGTCGCGTCCGGTCCGGTGGTCGCTCACGCCGTCACCCCCGGGGTCGTCGTGGTGCCGTCCGGTGCGCGTCGGTCTGCGCCCGGGGCGTCGGTGGCCGGGTCGTCGTCGGTCGGCTCGCCGGGGGCCGGGTCGTCGTCGGTCGGGGTGCCCGTTGCAGCCGGCGTGCCGGTGGCCGCTCGGTCGCCGGTGGTCAGGCGCGGGTCGGTCGCGTCGCGCACCGCGTCGCCGAGCAGCGAGAGTGCGGCGACGACGAGGGCGATCGCGGCGCCCGGCCAGGTCGCGCTCCACGGGTGCACGCCGATGTACGTCTGCAGGTCGGCGAGCAGGTTGCCCCACGACGCCGTGTCCGACCCCGCGCCGTAGCCGAGGTAGGAGAGGCCGGCCTCGGCGAGGACCGCCGTCGCCATCGCGAGCGAGAGCTGCACGGTGAACAGCGGCGCCGCGTTCGGCACCAGGTGGCGGGTGAGCACGCCGAGGGGCCCGACGCCGGAGGCCCGTGCGGCGACGACGTAGTCGCTCCGGGCGATGCGGCGGATCTCACCACGCGCGACGCGGGCGATCGTCACGCCGAACGACAGCCCGACGCTCACCACCACGACGCCGAGCGACCCGCCGAACACCGCCGTCAGGAGCATGGCGGTGAGCAGCGTGGGGAACGCGACGAGGATGTCGAGGAGGACGGCGGTGCCCTCGCGGACCCACCTCGTGGTCAGCGAGCCGATCGCCGTCAGGACGATGCCGACCAGGCTCGCGACGACGCCGGAGCCGACCGCGACGAGCACGGTCGTCCGGGTACCGGCGAGCAGGTAGCTCGCGATGTCCCGCCCTGCGGCGTCGGTGCCGAACCAGTGCGCGGGGCTCGGTGCCGCCCACTGCTGGAAGGGGTCGGCGCGGAACGGGTCCTGGGGCGTCCACACGAGGGACACCGCGGCGAGCACGACGAGGAGCGTCAGCACGACGACGGCGAAGCACCCGGTGGGTCGGGCGAGCAGACGGCGGATCACTCGCCCACCTCCCGCTGCCGGGGGTCGAGCGCACGGTGCACGACGTCGACCGCGAAGCCGACGACCAGCACCAGGCTCGTGAGCACGAGGAGTTCCGACTGCACCTTCGTGACGTCGCGTCGCCCGACGTCGGTCACGAGCATCCGTCCGACCCCCGGGAGCGAGAAGAGCTGCTCGACGACGACGGCCCCCACCAGCAGGCCGGCGATCTGCACGCCGAGGACGGCCAGCACGGTGAGCGCCACCGACGGCAGGCCGTGCCGCAGGAGCGCCCGCGTCCGCGTCAGGCCGATCGCCGCCGCGGTCCGGACGTGGTCGGCGTCGAGCACGGTGAGCGTGGCGGAGCGGGTGAAGCGCAGGATCACGGCACCCTCGACGGCGCCGATGGTGAGCGCGGGGAGCACGAGCGACGAGAACGCGCGACCGGGTTCGTCCCACCCGTCGAGCGGGAAGCCCTGCGTCGGCAGCCAGTGCAGCGTGACGGCGAACAGCGCGATGAGGAGCATGCCGGCCCAGACCACGGGGACCGCCGCGACCGCCTGTGCGACGAAGCCGATCACCGCACCGCCGGCCCGACGGCGCAGCACCGCGGCGAGCACCCCGAGCGGGACGCCGAGCACGAGGGCGGCCACGAGCGACATCCCCGCGAGCGGCAGCGTGACGGCGAGCTTCTGCGCGATCTCCGGCCCGACGGCGCCGTTCGTCACGAGCGACCGGCCGAGGTCACCGCGGAGCACACCGCCGATCCAGTCGAGGTACTGCACGACGACCGGCCGGTCGAGGCCGAGCTGCTGCCGGAGCTGCTCGACCTGGGCCGGCGTCGACTGGGTGCCGGCGACGATCTGCGCGACGTCGCCGGGCAGCACGCGCAGCGTGGCGAACACGATGATGCTCGCCACGAGCAGGCCGACGACGAGCAGCAGCAGTCGCCCGACGAGGAACCGGGTCACGCGTCCGATGCTACGGGGGCGGCGGCGCGAGCCCGGAGCGCAGCGCCGGACGGGCGCCCGGCGACCGGCCGGACCGTGTCGCCGGACCTGCGCCCGGCGACCGGCAGGGCAGTGGTCACCGGACGGCCAGTCCGGCCAGGTCGAGTCGCGAGTTGCCGCCGTCGACCGGGAACCCGGTCACGCCCTTGCGCACGGCCGTGATCTCCGTCGCGGTGTACAGCCACTCGCCGGCGGCGTCCTCGCTGACGATGCGCGCAGCCTTGCGGAGCGCCTGTTCCTTCTCGGTCTGCGAGGTCGCGGCGATCGACTCCGCGTAGAGCCGCTGCACCTCGCGGTTGTCGTACCCGAAGTAGTAGTCCGGGTTCGCCCAGTTGCCGAAGTCGCGGGCCTCGACGTGGTCGACCACCGAGAGCTGGAAGTCCTTCTTCGTGAAGACCTGGTCGAGCCACGTCGCGAAGTCGACCCGCTCCACCTTCAGGGTGATGCCCACGTCGGCGAGCTGCGACTTCAGCACGTCACCGATCGTCGCCGGGTAGACGTTGGCGTAGGTGAGGGTCAGGTCCAGGTCGGTCTTCCCCGCCTCGGCCAGCAGCTTCTTCGCGTTGTCGGGGTCGTACGCGTCGATGTCGGTCAGGTCCTCGTACCCGGGGTCGAGCTCGGGGATCGGTCCGCCCTGCTCGACGCCCGTGCCGCCGATGGCCTTGATGAGCGCCTTCGGGTCGATCGCCTGCCGGATCGCCCGGCGCACCCGCTCGTCGGTGAAGGGCGCCTGGGCGTCGTTGAAGGCGAGCGTGTACTTGTCGGTCGTCTTCCCGCGGTGCAGCTCGATGTCCGGGTTGCCCTGCAGCTGGCCCTGCAGGGTGCCGTCGACGGGGTTCAGCACGTCGAGGTCGCCGTTGGCCATCGCGTTGACGGCGGTCGACGGGTCGGTGATGTACCGGAACACGATCTTCGCGACCTTCGGCTCGGTGCCCCAGTAGTCGTCGTTCCGGCTGAAGGTGAGCGAGTCGCCCTGCTTCCACGCCGACACCTCGTACGGTCCGGTGCCGTTGGCGCTGTCGGAGAGGTCGTTCGTCGCGGCCTGCTCGAGCACGAGCCCGGCGCGGCCGGTCAGGTTGAAGAGCAGATCGGAGTCCGGCGCCTCGAGCTGCAGCTCGACGACCCCGTCCGACGGGGAGCTGATCGACGAGACGCCCGCCAGCTTGGCGGAGTCCACGTAGGACGCGTTGTCCTTCGCCTGCTGCAGCGACCAGACGACGTCGGCGGCCGTGACGGGCTTGCCGTCCTGGAAGGTCGTGCCGTCGCGGAGGGTGAACGTGTACGTCTTCCCGTCCGACGAGACCTCGTGCTTCGACGCCAGCACGTCGCGGATCTCCCCGTCCGCCGTCCGGCCCACCAGGCCCTGGTACACGTTGTCGATGAGCACCTGGTCGAGCGCGGCACCGGACTGCGTGCGGATGTCGAGGCTCGTGGGCTCGAGCACGAGGCCGACGCGCACGGTGGCGTCGTCGCCACCGCTGCTGCTGTCGGAGCCCGAGCAGGCGGTGAGCGTCAGGGCCGAGGCGACGGCGACCGCGGTGGCGGCCAGGGCGACGCGTGCTGCACGGCCACCGCGGCGGGGGAGGAGCGGACTCATGGGTTGTGGGTTCCTTCCGGGCGCGTGGGGCGACGGTCGTCGCGGCGCGCTCGCACGAGGTTACCGGCGTTCGGGGCCGGATGACGGTTGTTGGACCTCGTGCAACAACCGGTGCCGTGCTCCCCATGCCCGGATCGCCGACGCCAGTTCGAGGGGGGCCTGGTTCTGCACCGCGTGCCGTGCCGTCACCGTCACGACCTCGGCGTCCGGGAGCCGCTCGGTGAAGCCGGCGTGCAGCTTCGGCGAGACGTACCCGCGGTCACCCCGGACGAGCAGCACCGGCACGGCGAGGGCCTCGAGGTCGGGCCACGCGTCGGCGAACCGCCCCACCGACGCCGTCCGGCCCGAGGGCAGGTGGGGGAAGTGGTGCCGGCGGACGAGCCGGCCGTCCTCGCCGAGCCGGGTGGTGTGCCGGGCCTCGCGGAGGAGCACCGCGCGGTCGTCCCCGACGCGGGCCTCGACGGCGCGGTCGACGACCTCGTCGAGCGATGCGAACGGCGTCTCGTCCTCCAGCGCCCGGGCGATGCGGTCGACGGCGCGCTGCGCGAAGTCCGGGGACATGTCCACGAGCACCAGGCCGGTGACACGCTCGGGTGAGGTCGCGGCCAGGCGGGCGGCGAGGATGGCACCGAGCGAGTGGCCGACGACCACGCCCGGCGGGACCCCGAGGGCGTCGAGCGCGGCCAGCACCTGCGGAGCCGTCGCGCTCGCGCCGTAGTCGGCGTCGTCCCGCCAGGACGACCGGCCGTGCCCGGGCAGGTCGAGGGCGACCGCCGGTTGCCCGACCGCGATCGCGGTCTGGTCGAAGCTGTGCGCGTCGATGCCGAGCCCGTGCAGGTAGGTGATCCGTGCCTCCCGGCCGTCCGCCGTGTCCCAGCGGATCGCCGCGGTCTCGCGTCCGTCGTCGGTCCGGACCACCTGCCGGGAGGCGCGGAGCGGCTCCGTCACGCCGCTCGCAGCCGCCAGCGCGGCCAGGTCCGAGAATTCGTCGTCGGGTTCGTGCACGGGTCCGATCCTCGCACCCCGTCGGGTACCCCGTTGCACCCTGGAAGCCTTAGGTAAGGCATGCCATACTCGTACCTCGTGGCAGCCCGGTACCGAGTCTTCTCCGTCCGCGTCGCGGCCGTGTCGGCGCTCACCCCGTCGTTCGTCCGGGTGACGCTCACCGGTGACGCGCTCGCGGACTTCTCCGCGGTCGGGCTCGACCAGCGGATCAAGGTCGTCCTGCCGATCCCCGGACACGGGTTCACCGACCTGCCCGACGGTGACGACTGGTACGGCGCGTGGCGCGCACTGCCCGACGCCGAGCGGAACCCGCTGCGCACCTACACCGTTCGGTCCTTCCGTCCGGACGCCCGCGAGCTCGACATCGACTTCGTGGCGCACGGGGACACCGGACCGGCCTCGCGGTGGGTGTCGGCGTGCCGTGTCGGGGACGAGCTCCGCATCGTCGGTCCGGCCGTGCCGTCCTCGCCCGCCGAGCTGCCGAGCGGCGCCGCCGAGTTCGCGCCGGGAAGCGCGACCCGGATCCTGCTCGCCGGGGACGAGACCGCCGCTCCCGCGATCTGCGCCATCCTCGAGGCACTCGACGTGGCGACCGTCGGACACGTCTTCATCGAGGTCCCGACCGACGCCGACCGGCTGCCGGTCACCGCACCCGCCGGTGTCGAGGTGCGGTGGATCGCCCGCAACGGTGCCTCGCACGGGGTCCGGATGACGGACCAGGTGCACGCCTGGGCCGCCGAGGTCACGACCGGGGCCGCCTCGGTGGCGGAGCCGGTGCGCGGCGCCGTGGACCTGGCCGACGTGGACGTCGACGAGCAGGTGCTCTGGGACGTGCCGGCCGCGCTCGACGAACGACCGGTGTACGCCTGGATCGCGGGCGAGGCCGGTTGCGTGAAGGAGCTCCGCCGACACCTCGTGCGCGGCGTCGGACTCGACCGTCGGCAGGTCGCGTTCATGGGGTACTGGCGGCACGGCAAGGCCGAGCACTGAACACGGCAGCGTCCGCCCCGGCGCCGTCCGGGCGAGCCGGTGGTCCCGTCCCGACGACGGCCCTGGGGGCGCGCGGGCTGACCCTGGCGTACGACGACCGGACCGTGGTGTCGTCGCTCGACGTCGACGTGCCCGACGGGGAACTCACCGTGATCGTCGGTCCGAACGCCTGCGGCAAGTCGACCCTGTTGAAGGCGTTCGCCCGCACCCTCCGGCCGAGCGCCGGCACGGTGTTCCTCGACGGCACCCCGATCGACTCGCTCCGCCCGAAGGCCGTCGCCCGTCGGGTCGGCATGCTGCCCCAGACGCCCGTCGCACCCGAGGGCATCACCGTCCGGGACCTCGTGTCCCGCGGCCGCTTCCCGCACCAGGACCTGCTGCACCCGTCGTCCGGCTCCGACCGCACCGCCGTGCAGGCCGCGCTGGAGCAGACCGACACCGTGTCGCTCGCCGACCGGAGCGTCGGTGAGCTCTCGGGTGGGCAGCGGCAGCGCGTGTGGATCGCGATGGTGCTGGCGCAGGAGACCGACATCGTCCTGCTCGACGAGCCGACGACGTTCCTCGACATCGCGCACCAGTACGACGTGCTCGAGCTCGCCTCGGCACTGCACGCGGCGGGCCGCACCGTCGTGGCGGTGCTCCACGACCTGAACCAGGCCGCCCGGTACGCGACGCACCTCGTGGCGATGCGCGACGGGGCGATCGTGGCACAGGGCACGCCGGCCGCGGTGCTGACCTCGGAACTGGTGGAGGACGTCTTCGGACTGCCCTGCGTGGTCGTGCCCGACCCGGAGACCGGGACACCCCTGGTGGTGCCGCGCCGGCGCGTCGCCTGACCGCCGACGGCTCGGCGCGGGTGCTGCCTGGCCCGAGCGGGCGGGACGCGCCGCTCGGCTTCGTCGAGCGGGCGCGATCCGTCGGTCCGGGGTGGCTAGTGTGACGGATCCGGCCCGCTCGGTGGCTCGGAACGGGCCGCCTGCCGGACGGGAGGCACGGGGCGGACCCGCCGTGCGCCTCCCGTCCGGTGGTGGGTCACCGGGTCAGCGGTAGCCGCCGTCCTCGAGACCGGCCTCCACCTCGAAGCGGTTACGTGCGGCGTCGCGCCCCGCGAGGGCGTAGAGCAGCGGCATGAGCATGCCGTAGCGACGCCACTGCGTCACGTGCACCCGCTCGTGCCGCAGCACGCGCGGGCCGTCGTTGTCCCGCGTCAGGTACACCGACCCGACGCACGTGCCGCCGCGCCGGAACGCCCAGCGCGGCAGCCCCGTGCACACGATCAACCCGTCCTCGACCCGGATCCGCCCGGTCGAGAAGGGCACCCCGACGGCCAGTCCGACCGCGGTGGCGAACACCCAACCGGCGCGCGAGACGGGGGAGTCGAGGAGCGGGTTGCGCACCCCTACTCCGGTCGGCCGTAGGTCTCGAGCAGGCGGAGCCAGACCTCGTTCATCGTCGGGTACGCCGGGACCGCGTGCCAGAGCCGGTCGACGGGGACCTCGCCGACGACCGCGACCGTCGCCGCGTGGAGCATCTCGGCGACGTCCTGTCCGACGAAGGTCACGCCGACGACGACGCCGCGGGACTCGTCGACGACCATCTTCGCCCGGCCGGTGTAGCCGTCGGCCTGCAGCGCCGAGCCGGCGATCGCACCGAGGTCGTACTCGACCGCGCGGACGTCGATGCCCTGCTCGCGTGCCGCGGCCTCGGTCAGGCCGATGCTCGCCACCTCGGGGTCGGTGAACGTGACCTGCGGGACGGCTGCGTGGTCGGCGGTCGCGACGTGGGCGCCCCAGGGCTCGGCGTGCACCGGGCGGCCCTGCGCCCGTGCGGCGATGGCCTCGCCGGCGGCGCGTGCCTGGTACTTGCCCTGGTGGGTGAGGAGTGCGCGGTGGTTGACGTCGCCGACGGCGTAGAGCCAGTCGGTGCCCTGCACGAGCATCGTGTCGTCGACCTGCAGCCAGTCGCCCGGGGTGAGCCCCACGGAGTCGAGGCCGAGGTCGGCGGTGTGCGCCTTCCGACCCGTCGCCGCGAGGACCTCGCTCGTCACGACCGTGGTGCCGTCGTCGAGCGTCGTGGTGACCAGGCCGTGCTCGTCGCGGTCGACCCGTGTCGGGCTGACACCGGTGCGGACGTCGATGCCGAGCTCCCGCATCGCGTCGGCGACGAGCTCACCGGCGAACGGCTCCATGCCGCCGAGCAGCCCGTGCCGGGCGACCAGGGTGACCTTCGACCCGAGGGAGGCCCACGCGGTCGCGAGCTCGGAGCCGGCGACGCCGCCGCCGATGACGAGCAGGCTCTCCGGGACCTGTTGGGCGCTGGTGCCCTCGCGGGTACCCCACGGCTGCGCGTCCGCGAGACCGGAGACGTCCGGCAGCTGGTGCAGCGAACCGGTCACGACGGCGACGGCCGCGCGTGCGGTGTGCGTCTCGCCGCCGACCTCGATGGTCTTCTCGCCGGTGATGCGGGCGTGGCCGCGGATCAGGGCGATGTCGGCGGACTCGAGCCAGGCCACCTGGCTGTCGTCCTGGTAGTCGGAGGTGAAGGAGTTGCGGCGCGCGAGCACCTTCGCGGCGTCCACGTGCCCGGTGACCGCCTGCGCGGCACCGTCGACGCGCTTCGCAGCCGCGACCGCGTGGCCGCTGCGGAGGAGCGCCTTCGACGGCATGCACGCCCAGTAGGAGCACTCACCGCCGACCAGTTCGGCCTCGACCACGGCGACCGACAGGCCGCGCTTGTGGGCGTAGTCCGCCACGTTCTCGCCGACTGCGCCGGCGCCGATCACGATGAGGTCGTAGTCCGTCATGCTCCCGAACCTACGCGGAGCGGCGGGGCGTCGGCCGTGCACGGCGCGGCGCGGATCCGGAGGACCGGTCAGCCGCGGTCGGTGGTGCGGGACGCGGTCGTCAGGGCACCGACCGCACGCAGGATCACGCCCAGGTCGTCGACCGCTCGGTCGGGATCCACCGGTGCGAAGCCGGTCAGCGCGGCCCCGACGAGTCGCCGTCCCCGCGTCGCGGCCTGGATGCGCTCGACCAGACCGGAGGCGTCGAGCCCGAAGGGCACCGGCTCGAGCAGTCCGTCCACCTCGGCCGGGTCGAGCACGTCGAGGTCGACGTGGACGAAGACGCGCTCGGCACCGGTGGACCCGACCGCGGCCGCGATCGCGTCCGGCGTCGCCGCGTCCACGTCGAGGTGGGTGATCCCGACCCGGTCGAGGGCGGCGATCTCGGCGTCCTCGACTCCGCGGATCCCGGCGAGCACGACCCTGGCCGGGTCCAGGACCGGCAGGTCGGGGAAGAGGTCCTCCGGGCGGTCGACGAGCAGGCGCAGGACGGCGGTCTCGGCTGCGACGGGTTGTGCGCGGTTCAGCGACCGGTAGCCGCTCGATCCGGCGATGCGCACGAACGCGGTGTCCGGACGCACGAGCACGGAGGCGCCGAGCACGCTCGACCCGTCACCACCGACCACCAGGACGGGTTCGCTCGCGACGCCGGTCTCCTCGGCGACGCGGTCGGCCACGGCACGGACCGACGTGTAGCGGGCGACGGCGGTCTCGAGCCGGTCGCCCGCGCCGGCCGGCACGTCGACGACGGTCGTGGCGGCGCGGGGGAGATCGGCTGCGATGGCCTGTGCTCCGTCGCCGAGGCGCATCGCGCGCGACGACGCCGAACCCTGCCACTGACCGACGACGAGGAACTGCATCGTTTCAGTCTGGCAGCAGGGTCCGGCGCCGTCCGCAGTTCCGCGTCAGATACCCGCGGACCCGCCGTTCTTCAGCGCGGCGAGACGTGCCTCGACCTCGGCGTCGCGACCCACGTCCTCCAGGCTCTCGAACTGCGCGTCCAGGCTCGACGACTGCAGTTCCTGCTGCCCGAGGACCTTCGCCTCCTCGCGGCGGACCTTCTCCTCGAAGCGGTTGAGGTCGCTCGTCGGATCGGTGATGTCGATGTTGCCGATGGCGTCGTTGACCTTGGACTGCGCCTCGGCGGTCTTCTGACGGGCGACGAGCGAGTCGCGCTTGGCCTTGAGCTGTTCGAGCTTCTGCTCCATGCCGGCCAGCCCGGACTTGAGCTTCTCGACCTGCTCGTTCTGCGTGGCGAGCGGGCCCTCGTTGTCCTTGACCTCCTGCTCGGCCGCGATCTGCTTGCCGATCGCGATCTTCGCGAGGTTGTCGAACTTGTCGGCGTCCGCGGTCTTGCCCTCGGCGCGGTACTTGTCGGCGGCGGCCGAGGCGTTGGCGGCCTTCTGACCCCACTCGGTCGCCGCGCGCTTGTCCTCCTCGTGGTCCTGCTCGAGCAGGCGGAGGTTGCCGATCGTCTGCGCGATCGCCGTCTTCGCGTCGGCGATGTTGTTCGTGTAGTCGCGGACGAGCTGGTCCAGCATCTTCTGCGGGTCCTCGGCGTCGTCGATGAGCTGGTTCACGTTCGCCCGGATGAGCGAGGAGATCCGGCCGAGAATCGTCTGCTTTGCCATTGTGTTCCCTTTCGTGGAAGGTCTCTCGTGGTGCTGCTGGTCCTGGTGGTCGTGTGTCCCGAGGGGGTGGTGTCGGCTGTCAGAAGCGGCCGCCGCCGGAGAAGCCCCCGCCGCCGCCTCCGCCGCCCCCGCCGCCGCCTCCGCCGAAGCCCCCGCCGCCGCTGAAGCCCCCGCCGCCGCCGAAGCCCCCACCGCCGAAGGAGCCGCCCCCGTAGCTGCCGCCGCGTCCGCCGAGGAGGCCGCCGAGCACGATCCCGGTCACGAGGCCCCCGAGCTGTGCGCCGTTGCCGCCGCCGCCCTGCCCGGGCCATCCGCCCATGTCGTCGTTCGCCGCGTCCATCGCCGCGGCGGCGTACTGCTCGGCGGCGCGTGCAGCCCCGAGGGCGCGGGCGGGGTCGCTCGTGGCGAGGTCGATCGCGTCGTCGAGCGCGCGCTCGGCCTCGGACAGGCGCGTCCGGGCCGTCGTGCCGACGGCTCCCCGGCGGAGTGAGATGAAGTCGCGCGCCTGGCTGATCCGCGCCCGGGCGTCGCGCAGGGCGTCGTCGAGGGCGCGGCGTGCGCGCTGCTGCTGTTCCTGTGCACCGCGCGCGGCGGCCAGTGCGGCGTCGATCTCGGTGTTCGCCTTCGTCAGCGCGTCGACGGCGGCGATCGGGTCGCGCGGGTCGGAGCCCTGGCGGAGGACGGTGTCGGCACGGGTCACCGCGGCCGCGAGGGCCGGGTCGCCGGACCGCATCGAACGGGCTGCGGCGACGTCTCCCTCGATGTCCGCGCGCATCGCCTGGACCCGGGCGGTCGCCTCGGCGAAGGTGCGCTCGGCGCCGGTCGCACTCGCGGTCAGCTGCTGCACCTGTGCGAGCGCGTGCTGGGCGTCGCGCACGGCGATGACCGCCTCGCCCTTGTCCCCGGACGCTATGGCCGCGGTCGCCGCCTGCGACCGCTCCGTCGCGTAGCCGAGGACCTGCTCGGCCTGGTCGACGTTGTCGGAGACCGTCGCCAGGGTCCGGCCGCCGTACGAGCCGCGCACCCGGTCGAGCGCGCGGCGGGCGGCGTCGAGCTCGACCGGGGCTGCCGCGACCGCGGAGGCGAGGGCGGTCGCGGCGTCCTCGACCCCGTCCTCGAGGGACCGCAGGTGGTCGAAGGCCTCGGTCTGCTCGTCGATGGACGCGTGGGCCTGCTCGCAGATGGCGACGATCTGGTTCGCCCACTGCGCGCGCTGCTGCGGGGAGTCCGGTACCTCGTCGTCGAGCTGCTGCTGGTAGGAGAACGCCTGCCGCACGTTCCGCTTCGCGGTCGCGACGGCCTCGGCGAAGGGCTTCGCCGCGTCCTCGCCGAACTGTGCCGTGGCGAAGCCGACCTCCTGCTCGGCCGTCCGGAGCTCGTCGTCGATGGTGACCAGCGCCGCGCCCGCCTTGCGCTCGAGCCCGGCGAGGGACGCCTCCTGCGCTCGTGCGGCCTCGGCGGTGCGTCGCTTGTTGCGGGTGCGGATCACCAGGACGGCGACGACCGCACCGACGACGACCACGAGCAGCAGGACCCACAGCCAGGTGAGGTCCGGCGGGGCCTGCGAGGAGACGAGTCCGTCCGCGAGGGCGACGGCGGCGCCCGCCCAGTCGCCGTCCCGCAGCTGCGGGACGGCGTCCTGCTGGTAGGCGGACTCGACGTCGCTGCTCGACAGTGCGGTCGCGTTCGTCTGCTGGATGTCGGCGATCCGGTCGTTGACCGCCACGGAGAGCACGATCGCGTCGGAGTCGATCTGGTTGCGCTCCATCAGGGCGTCACCCCAGGCGGCGTGGTCGGTCGGGTTCGTGAAGGTCGGCACGTAGACCACGTAGAGCTGCGTCTGCGTCCGGTCGTAGAGGTCCTGGACCGCCCGTTCGACCTGGGTCCGCTGACCGCTGCTGAGGGCACCGGCCTCGTCGACCACGTAGGCACCGCCGAGGTCGACCGGGTCCGTCGCGTGGGCTGCTGCGGCGGGCGTGATCACGAGTCCGGCGGCGAGGAGCACGGCGCCGATCCGACCCACGGCGCGTGTGATCGCCGAGCGGGCGCCGCGGACGGCCGCGTGGGGGCCTTCGCGATGCCGACCGAGCGCCCGAGGGGCCGATCCATCGTCGGTGCGCGATCCGTGGTGAGCCGCTCGCATCCGTCCTCCATCCGTCGTCCGGGAGCCCACGTTGCGCCCCCGACGGCCCCCGCACGGGCGCCGTCGCCCCGATGCTATCCAGGGCACGCACACAGCGGGTGGATCCTCTGACGACCCCCGGCGACGTCCGTCATCTGGAGGACTTGTACCCCGGACCGGGGTATGGTGGAGGCCATCGTTCGACGACGAGCGGAAGGGGAAAGCGATGGAGCGTACGACGAGCACCGAGGTCGTCCCACTGGAGGACGGCTACCACCGCGTCTCGACACCGGCGAGCGGTGTCATCGGCTTCGTCCGTGAGCAGGACGGCCGCTACGAGGTCCTCCGGGGCCGGGTCCGACAGGCCACGCGCTCCGAGGGCGCCTACAGCACCATGAACGTCGCGCTCATCGCGCTCACGCACGCCTGAGCCCGCGCCGGGTCCGCGGCGACCGCTCCAGCCTCGCGCTGACGTGGAGGCGCCGAGACGCTGACGCGGAGGCGTAGTGGCCGGCCTCGACCGCGTCAGCTTCCGGGACGGGTGAGCACCTCGACGCCGTCCTCGGTGATCGCGACGGTGTGCTCGGTGTGCGCGGTCCTCGCCCCCGTCGCGCTCCGCAGCGTCCACCCGTCGGGATCGGTGACGAGCTCGTCCGTGTCCGCCATCACCCAGGGCTCGAGCGCGAGGAGCAGCCCCGGTCGCAGGGTGTAGCCGCGCCCCGGCCGACCCGTGTTCGCCACGTGCGGGTCCTGGTGCATCGTCGAGCCGATGCCGTGCCCGCCGAACTCGGTGTTCACGGGGTAGCCCGCGGCGGTGAGGACCTCGCCGATGGCGTGCGACACGTCCCCGGTCCGGACGCCGGGGCCCGCGGCGGCGATGCCGGCGGCCAGCGCCCGTTCGGTGGCGTCGATCAGGGCGGTGTCCGCCGGGTCGGCGCGCCCGACGACGAAGCTGATCGCCGCGTCGGCGGCGATCCCGTCCAGGGTCACCGCGAGGTCCAGGGTGAGCAGGTCGCCGTCGGCGAGCTCGCGGTCGTGCGGCAGGCCGTGCAGCACCGCGTCGTTCACCGCGGTGCAGACGTGGTGACCGAAGGGGCCACGACCGAACGAAGGGGCGTAGTCGACGTAGCAGGAGACCGCGCCGGCGTCCTCGATCATCGTCCGGGTCCACCCGTCCACCTCGAGCAGGTTCGTGCCGACCGTCGTCCGCTCCCGGAGGGTCTGCAGGATCGTGCCGACGAGGGCGCCGGTGCGGCGGGCCCGGTCGACCTCGGCTGGAGGGAGGATCTCGATCATGCCGATGATCGTACCGGTATTGTCTGGCCGGTACTAGTATCGGCGCCATGGTCCGACTCCCGCTGAGCCCCGCCGAGCTGGAACGCGGTCGCCGGCTCGGCGCACTGCTCCGTCGTGCTCGGGGCGAGCGCTCGATCCTCGACGTCGCCCTCGATGCGGGCGTGTCGCCCGAGACCCTGCGGAAGATCGAGACCGGTCGCATCGCGACGCCGTCCTTCGCCACGATCGCCGCGGTCGCGAGCGTCGTTCGACTGTCGCTCGACGCGCTCTGGGACGAGGTGCACCCCGAGGCGGAACGGGTGGCCCCGGACCGGGCGACGCACCCCGTGCACGAGGAGAGCCCCCGGCGATGACGCCGGGGGCTCGATGTGCCCCCAGGAGGATTCGAACCTCCGCCCCTGCCTCCGGAGGGCAGTGCTCTATCCCCTGAGCTATGGGGGCTCGTGGGTGAGATCAACCGTAGCAGGTAACGCGAGCCGGTCCCGACAGCGCGTGTCGCGTCCGTGTCGCGACCGCCGTCGGACGGGAGGCGCGGCACGGGCCCGCACCGTGCCTCCCGTCCGGCTGCGGTGCCGTCAGCCCGCCGGGCTGGCCGACGCGGACGGCAGCAGCACGGAGCGCACCGCGTCCACGACGGGCTGCGCCCCTCCGGGCTCGGTGTACAGCGTCGACTCGGTGGTGACCCAGTACGGATCCGGGAAGGCGTCCGCGCGGCCGACGCCGTCGTCCAGCGCGTAGTAGCCCTCGACGCGGTAGGTCGGGACGGACCCACCGCGCTCGTAGAGGGCGTCCTTGAGCGTCGTGAGCGACTTCTCAGGCAGGTGCGCCACGGCGAGCGTGATCGTCGTCGACGGGTCGTCGGTGGCGACGAGGTGGCAGACCCGGCCGCGCTGGCGGGCGATCGTCGCGGCCGGCGTGCCCCTCGCGGGCGTCCAGGTCGGGTCCTGCTCGAAGGTCTTGCCGTAGACGGCGAGGACGCTCGTGGGCAGCAGCTCGGCGCACGTCTGCCGCACGGCGGTGCCGATCGGGGTGGCGCTCGCGCTCGGGGCCGCGTCGTCGGACCCGCCCGTGCAGCCGGACAGGGCGACGGCGGCGGACACGGAGAGCAGGGCGACGGTGATCGCCCGGACACGGCTGCGGGAGGTCATCCAGCCATGATGCTGCACGCCGTCCGGCACCGGCCCGCGAGGCACCTGGGCGTCCCGGTAGACTCGACCCTCGTGACTCCTGCCGAACTCTCCGCCGCGTACCTGTCGATCCTGACCGGGATCGTCGAGCGACGAGGCGCGTCCGACACCGTGACGATCGGGGAGTCCCACGTGGCCCTCGAGCGGCCGAAGAACCGTGCGCACGGCGACTGGGCCTCGAACGCGGCGATGCAGCTCGCGAAGCGCCTCGGTACGAACCCGCGCGAGCTCGCGACCGAGATCGCCGGCGAGCTGACCGAGCTCGACGGTGTCGCGTCCGTCGACGTCGCCGGCCCCGGCTTCATCAACATCACGCTCGAGGCCGCCGCCGCCGGTGAGATCGCCCGCACGATCGTCGACCAGGCCGACGCGTTCGGACACGGCGACCTGTACGAGGGCGTGTCCATCGACCTCGAGTTCGTGTCCGCGAACCCGACCGGTCCGATCCACATGGGCGGTGTGCGCTGGGCCGCCGTCGGTGACTCGCTCGCCCGCGTGTTCGAGGCGCAGGGCGGCCTCGTCACCCGTGAGTACTACTTCAACGACCACGGCGCACAGATCGACCGCTTCGCCCGGTCGCTCGTCGCCTCGGCGCTGGGGGAGCCCACGCCGGAGGACGGCTACGGCGGTGCCTACATCGGCGAGATCGCCGCGCGGGTCATCGCGACGCTGCCCGCCGGCACCGACGTGCGTGACCTGCCGCGCGACGAGGCGCAGGAGCTCTTCCGTCGCGAGGGCGTCGAGTTCATGTTCGCCGACATCAAGTCGTCGCTGCACGACTTCGGCGTGGACTTCGACGTCTACTTCCACGAGAACTCGCTGCACGAGTCGAAGGCCGTCGAGCGGGCCATCGAGCGGCTGCAGTCCCTCGGCAAGATGTACGAGGCCGAGGGTGCGCTCTGGCTCCGCACGACCGACTTCGGCGACGACCGCGACCGCGTCGTGATCAAGTCCGACGGGCAGCCGGCGTACATCGCGGGCGACCTGGCGTACTACCTCGACAAGCGCGAGCGCGGGTTCGAGCGCAACCTCATCATGCTCGGCGCGGACCACCACGGCTACGTCGGTCGCATGATGGCGATGTGCGCGGCGTTCGGTGACGAGCCCGGCAAGAACCTCGAGATCCTCATCGGCCAGATGGTGAACCTGCTCAAGGACGGCCAGCCCTTCCGCATGTCGAAGCGCAACGGCACGATCGTGTCGATGGAGGACCTCGTCGACGCCGTGGGTGTCGACGCCGGTCGCTACGCCCTCGTGCGGTTCGCGAGCGACACCTCGATCGACATCGACCTCGACCTGCTCACCAAGCGCACCAACGACAACCCGGTCTTCTACGTGCAGTACGCCCACGCCCGCACGCAGTCGGTCGCCCGCAACGCTGCGGCCTCGGGCGTGGACCGCTCCGCGTTCGACGCGTCCCTGCTCACGCACGAGACGGAGAGCGCCCTCCTCGGAGCCCTCGCCGAGTACCCGCGCGTGGTGCGCCAGGCCGCGGAGCTCCGCGAGCCGCACCGCATCGCGCGGTACATCGAGCAGCTCGCCGGGCTGTACCACCGCTGGTACGACTCCTGCCGGGTGACGCCGCTCGGCGACGAGGCCGTGTCGGACCTGCACCGCACGCGCCTGTGGCTGAACGACGCGACCGGGCAGGTCGTCCGCAACGGTCTCGGCTTGCTCGGGGTGAGCGCGCCCGAGCGCATGTAGCGCGGCGCGCGGCGTCGCGTCGCGTCGCGTCGCGTCGCGTCGAACCACGTTCTCGACAACGAACCAGGCGATCCGCCTGGTTCGATGTCGTTTCAATGGTTCGTCGCCGGCGCGCCCAGCACGCATCCGCACAACCGGAAGCACGTCGCGCCAGGTGATCTCGTGGCGCGACGTGCTTCCGCTTGTGCGCGAGCACGTCGCGCCGCGTCGGGCCGTGCGCCGCGTCGCGCCGCGCCCCGCCTCGCGCCCCGCCGCGCCCCGCCCCGCCGCGCCGCGCCTCGCCCCGCCGCGCCGCGCCCCGCCGCGCCCCGCCTCGCCGCGCCCCGCCGCGCCCCGCCGCGCCCCGCCGCGCCTCGCCCCGCCGGCCGCCGCGCCCCGCCGCCCCGCCCGCCGCAGCGCGCACACCGGGCGCACACCGCGCCTCCAGGCCGGCTGCGGGGAGCACCTGGCAGGGTGGGACGCATGTCCGTCGCCACCGAGCCCTCCCGGAAGCGCCGTCGCTGGCCCGTCGTCCTCGTCGTCCTGGTGCTCGTGCTCGCCGCGCTCGTCGTCGTCGCGGAGTTCGTGCTCCGGGGCGTCGTCGACCGGATCATCGCCGACCAGGTCGAGCAGTCCCTCCCGGAGGGCGCCACCGGCGAGGTCACCGCACACGCCGAGGGCATCGTCGTCCCGCAGCTGCTCGCCGGCACGCTCGACCGGGTCGACATCACCTCGGACCGGCTGACCGTCGACGGGGTCCCGCTGGCCGCCGACGTCACCGCTCGCGACGTCCCGGTGGACGGCAAGGGCGACGTGCACGACGTCGACGGCCACGTCACCCTCGCCGCGACGAGCGTGCAGGACCTGGCCAAGTACAGCCCGCTGTTCGAGCGGCTCCGGCTCGTCGACGGCGGCGTCGAGCTGTCCGGTTCGACCGCGGTGCTCGGGTACGACATCGGCTACGCGGCCACCGGCGACGTGGTGGCGCAGCAGGACGGCCGTGGCGTCACGATCACCCCGCAGAGCGTCCGCATCACGAACTCGGACCTCGGCCTGAAGGTCGACCGCATCCCCGGCGTCACGGGCGTCCCGGTGCAGGTCTGCACGGCGCAGTTCCTGCCCGAGCAGCTCCGGGTCCGGTCCGTCGACGTGACCTCCGCCGAGGCCACCGTCCGGGTCACCGCCGACTCGCTGCCGCTGACCGAGCAGGGCCTGCGCACGGTCGGCGCCTGCGGCTGACGCCGTCGATCCCGGCGCGTCACCACCGCGGTCGACGGGCGTAACACCGGCCTGGAGGCCCGTGGTGGCTCGGTAGGATCGGGTCCCGTGAGCGCCAACCCCCTTGCCCCGCCGCGGCTGCGGTTCCCCGCCGACGCCTCCGCGCTGACCGCGCGGATCTGGCCGGCCTCGGCCACGCGGACGGACGACGGTGAGCTCGCCGTCGGCGGCATCGCGGCGTCGGACCTGGTCGCCCGGTTCGGTTCCCCGCTCTACGTCGTCGACGAGCGGGACGTCCAGGCACGCGCGGCGCGGGTCCGCACGGCCTTCACCGAGGCGTTCGCCCGCATCGGCACGCGGGCCCACGTGTACTACGCCGCCAAGGCGTTCTTCACGACCCAGGTCGCCGCGTGGATGACCGAGGCCGGACTGCGGTTGGACGTGTGCACCGCCGGTGAGCTCGCCGTCGCGCTGGCCGGGGGAGCGGACCCCGCGCTGCTCGGCTTCCACGGCAACGACAAGTCGGACGCCGAGATCGCCCGCGCGGTCGAGGTCGGCCTCGGTACGATCGTCCTCGACAGCCACGAGGAGATCGGCCGCGTCGCGCGTGCCGCCGCCGACGCCGGCACGGTCCAGCGCGTGCGCATCCGGATCAACAGCGGCGTGCACGCCTCGACGCACGAGTACCTCGCCACGGCGCGTGAGGACCAGAAGTTCGGCATCCCCCTGAGCGAGGCCGTCGCCGCCGCGGCGGCGGTCCGGGCAGAGCCGTCGCTCGCCTTCGTCGGGCTCCACTCGCACATCGGGTCCCAGATCTTCGACGAGTCCGGGTTCCGTGAGGCAGCTCGGCGACTGATGGACGTGCACGCCGAACTCGTGGCGACGGGTCCGGTCCCGGAGCTGAACCTCGGCGGCGGGTGGGGCATCGACTACACCGAGGCCGACGAGGCGTTCGCGCCCGAGGACGTCGCCGAGGCCCTCGCCACGATCGTCGCCGACGCCTGCACCGAGCGGGGCATCCCCGTCCCGGAGATCGCCGTCGAGCCCGGTCGCTACATCGTCGGCCCGGCCGGCACCACGCTGTACCGCGTCGGCACCGTCAAGCCCGTCTCGCTGGAGACCGAGGACGGCTCCTCGGCGACCCGCACCTACGTGTCGGTCGACGGCGGCATGAGCGACAACGCCCGTCCGGCGCTGTACGGCGCCGACTACACGGCCCGGCTCGCCCGCAGCTCGGACGCCCCGGCGGTGCTGACCCGGGTCGTCGGCAAGCACTGCGAGTCGGGCGACATCGTCGTGAACGACGAGTACCTGCCGGGCGACGTGCACCGCGGTGACCTGCTCGCCGTCGCGGCGACCGGTGCCTACTGCTGGTCCCTCGCCAGCAACTACAACCACGTGGGCCGTCCGCCGGTCGTCGCGGTCGCGGACGGCGCAGCCCGTATCCTCGTCCGTGGCGAGTCGATCGACGACCTGCTCGCCCGCGACACGGGGGTCGTCGCCGGCTGACGCCGCTGACCCCGACCCGACCGGGCTGCCGCCCGCCCCACAGGAATGCGCACCACATGATCGAATACCGCAACGTCCGCGTCGCGCTGCTCGGAGCCGGCTCCGTCGGTTCCCAGGTGGCGCGCCTGCTCCTCGAGCACGGCGACGAGCTGGCCTCGCGCGCGGGTGCCGGACTCGAGCTCGTCGGCATCGCGGTGCGGGACCTCGACGCTCCGCGCGACGTGGACCTGCCGAAGGAGCTCTTCACGACGGACGCGCAGTCGCTCATCCTCGGCGCGGACATCGTCGTCGAGCTGATCGGCGGCATCGAGCCCGCGCGCACGCTGGTGCTCCAGGCGCTGCAGTCCGGTGCGGACGTCGTCACCGGCAACAAGGCGCTCCTCGCCACGCACGGCCCCGAGCTCTTCGCCGCGGCGGAGCAGGTCGGCGCACAGCTCTACTACGAGGCCGCGGTCGCCGGCGCGATCCCGATCATCCGGCCGCTGCACGACTCGCTCGCGGGCGACCGCATCGAGCGGATCATGGGCATCGTCAACGGCACGACGAACTTCATCCTCGACCTGATGGACCGCGAGGGCTCGACCTTCGAGACGGCCCTCGCGACCGCCACGGAGCTCGGGTACGCCGAGGCCGACCCGACCGCCGACGTCGAGGGCTACGACGCCGCGCAGAAGGCCGCCATCCTGGCCTCGCTCGCGTTCCACACCTCCGTGCCCCTGGCCGCCGTGCACCGCGAGGGCATCACCGCCGTCACGATCGAGCAGGTCCGCGCCGCGCGGAAGGCCGGCTACGTCGTGAAGATCCTGGCGACCGCCGAGCGCCTGACCGACGAGGACGGCGTCGAGGGCGTCAGCGCCCGTGTCTACCCGGCGCTCGTGCCGGAGTCGCACCCGCTCGCCAGTGTGCACGGGGCGAAGAACGCCGTGTTCGTCGAGGCCGAGGCCGCCGGCGACCTGATGTTCTACGGCGCCGGTGCCGGTGGCGTCGAGACCGCGTCGGCCGTGCTCGGCGACCTGGTGTCCGCCGCCCGTCGTCACGTCATCGGCGGCCCCGGCATCGCGGAGTCGACCCAGTCGGCGCTGCCGGTCTTCCCGATCGGGACGGTCCGCACCCGCTACCAGATCACGCTGCACGTGGCCGACGCCCCCGGCGTGCTGTCCACCGTCGCCGGCGTCCTGGCGAAGCACGGCGTGAGCGTCGAGACCGTCGAGCAGTCCGCCGCGACCGACCCGGGCGACGGCACGGCCGGCACCGCGAACCTCGTCATCGGCACGCACCTCGCCCGCGAGTCCGACCTGGCCGCCACGGTCGTCGCGCTCCGGGGCGAGGACGTCGTCGTCGAGATCACCAGCGTCCTGCGGGTGGTCGGGGCCTAGCCCCGCACCGTCAGCAACCCGACTGCACAACACCGAACAAGGAGAGCCTGATGGCCCACCAGTGGCAGGGAGTCCTGCGCGAGTACGCCGACCGTCTCGACGTCACCGAGGCGACGCCCGTCGTCACCCTCGGCGAGGGCGGCACGCCGCTCATCCCGGCCCGACGCCTGTCGGAGCGCACCGGCGCGGACGTGTACGTCAAGTTCGAGGGCATGAACCCGACCGGGTCGTTCAAGGACCGCGGCATGACGATGGCGATCTCGAAGGCCGTCGAGCACGGCGCGAAGGCCGTCATCTGCGCGTCGACCGGCAACACCAGCGCCTCGGCGGCCGCCTACGCCACGCACGCGGGCATCACCGCCGCGGTGCTCGTGCCCGAGGGCAAGATCGCGATGGGCAAGCTCAGCCAGGCCGTCGCGCACGACGCCCAGCTGCTGCAGGTGCAGGGCAACTTCGACGACTGCCTCGACATCGCGCGCGACCTCGCCGCCAACTACCCGGTGCACCTGGTCAACTCGGTGAACAACGACCGCATCGAGGGGCAGAAGACCGCCGCGTTCGAGGTCGTCGACGTGCTGGGCGACGCCCCGGACTTCCACTTCCTGCCGGTCGGCAACGCGGGCAACTACACCGCGTACTCCCGCGGCTACCGCGAGGACGTCGCCGCGGGCCGCTCGACGCGGATGCCGCGCATGTTCGGCTTCCAGGCCGCCGGCTCCGCCCCGATCGTCTCGGGCGAGGTCGTCCGCCACCCGGACACCATCGCCTCCGCCATCCGCATCGGCAACCCGGCGTCGTGGCAGTACGCGCTCGAGGCGCGTGACGAGACCGACGGCTACTTCGGTGCGATCACCGACGAGGGCATCCTCGCCGCGCACCGCATCCTGTCCGCCGAGGTCGGGGTCTTCGTCGAGCCCGCGTCGGCCATCGGCGTCGCCGGGCTGCTCGAGCGTGCGGACGCCGGTGTCGTGCCGCAGGGCGCGAAGGTCGTCATCACGGTGACCGGCCACGGCCTGAAGGACCCGCAGTGGGCCCTCCGCACGGAGGACGGCGGCGAGGTCGCACCGACGAGCGTCCCGGTCGACACGAAGTCGGTCGCCGAGGTGCTCGGACTGGTCGGCTCCGCGTGAGCGTCGACCGCTCGTCCGGACCGGGGGAGGGCGTGAACGCCCGCAGCGCTGTACCGGCCGGACGGGCGGTCCGTGTGCGGGTCCCGGCGACCTCCGCGAACCTCGGCCCGGGCTTCGACTCGCTCGGGCTGGCGCTGTCGGTCTACGACGAGGTGGTCGTCCGCGTCCGCCCGGAGCCCGGCGCGACCGTGATCGTCGAGGGCGTCGGTGCCGGTGAGGTCGCCACCGACGAGTCGAACCTCGTGGTGCAGGCCGTCCGTCGTGGCCTCGAGCACGCCGGTGTGGAGCAGCCCGGACTCGAGCTGCACGCCGTGAACGCGATCGCGCACGGCCGCGGCATGGGCTCGTCGGCCGCCGCCATCGTCGCCGGGCTGATGGCGGCCCGCGGCCTGCTCGAAGGGGTCGTCGACCTCGACGCGTCGACCCTGCTCACCCTGGCCACCGAGATGGAGGGCCACCCCGACAACGTCGCTCCGGCGCTCTTCGGTGGTCTGACGATCGCGTGGATGACCGCCGAGGGTCCCGCGGTCAAGCGCCTGCTGGTGCACCGAGGCGTCTCGCCGGTGGTCTTCGTGCCGACGTCGACGCTCTCGACGAAGCTCGCGCGGTCCCTGCAGCCCGCGAGCGTGCCGCACGAGGACGCCGCGTTCAACGTGTCGCGCTCGGCGCTGCTCGTCGCCGCCCTCATCCAGAGCCCGGAGCTGCTGCTCGCCGCGACCGAGGACCGGCTGCACCAGTCGTACCGTGCGAGCGCCATGCCGGAGACCGATGCACTGATCGGTCTGCTGCGGCAGCACGGGCTCGCCGCGGTGGTCTCCGGCGCCGGGCCGAGCCTGCTCGTGCTGGGCAGCGACCCGGCACAGCGCCTCACCGCGGCCGACCTGGTGGCGCGACACGCGCAGTCCGACTGGCGGGCGCTCATGCTGGCCGTGGACCTCGGTGGTGCTACAGTGGTGCCGCACTCGGCGCTCGAAGCCGATCCAGCGTAGGCGCACAGACCGATCCGAACCGGATCCGTCGGCGCTGGCGCAGGGTCCGGTGCGCGGGGGCACTCTCTTTCAGATCACCGAATCCCGGTCCGTCGTCTGAACGGCGGTCGCAGCGCACCCATGCGCCGGGACGGTGGAAACTCTCCGCGTTCTGCGGTTCGAAAGGAAACACCGACCTTGACGAACGTCAACGACTCCACCCCGGTGGAGATCCCCAGCGACCTGCGCGCGCTCCGTCTCCCGGAGCTCCAGCGCATCGCCTCCTCGCTCGGCATCACGGGGCTCTCGAAGCTCCGCAAGGGCGACCTCATCGCGTCGATCGAGGACAAGCGCCCCGCGACCGACGACGCCGCCCCCGCTGCCGAGACGCCGGCTGACGAGGCACCCGCAGCCGCGGAGGCCGCACCCGCGGCGCAGGAGACCCCCGCCGAGCAGCCGACGCTGGCCGCACCGGCGACCTCGCCGGCCGCCGACGACGCCGCAGCCGACCAGACGGAGTCGGCTCCGGAGCCCCGCGGTCGCCGCTCGCGCCGCGCCTCCTCGGCCGGCACGGTGAACACCGCGCAGACCTCGGCCGCGGAGCACACGAACCACGGGCACACCGGCACCGAGGACCTGCTCGCGGGGCTCGACCAGGTCCGTGCCGAGAAGGACGCGGAGGAGGCCGCGCAGTCCGGTCGCCGCCGCGGCCGCCGCGGGAACCAGGACGCCGGCCAGCAGGACGGCGGCCAGCAGCGGGACGGCGCCGAGCAGGCCGCTGCCCCCGAGACCGACGAGGCGACCGGCGCGCAGCCGACCTCGGCGACGGACCAGGGCGACCAGGCCGACCAGCAGGGCGAGGGCGGTTCGCGCCGCGGACGTCGCAGCCGTGGTCGCGGTCGTGGCCGCGGGCAGAACGCCGAGGGCACCGAACAGCAGAGCGGTGACCAGCAGGGCGGCCAGCAGAACGGTGGCCAGCAGAACGGTGGCCAGGCGAACGCCGGCCAGCAGAACGGTCAGCAGCAGAAGCAGAACGGCAAGCAGGACGAGCAGAAGTCCGGCGACGCGAAGCAGGACGACCGTCAGCCGAAGCAGAACGGCCAGCAGAAGCAGAACGGCCAGCAGCAGAACGCCCAGCAGCAGCAGCAGCACGCCGACGAGGCCGAGGCCGGCCGCGGTCGTCGTCAGCGTGACCGCAAGCGCGGCCGCGGCGGTCAGAACGACGAGTTCGAGCCTGAGATCACCGAGGACGACGTCCTCATCCCGATCGCGGGCATCCTCGACGTCCTCGACAACTACGCGTTCGTCCGCACGACCGGCTACCTGCCGGGACCGAGCGACGTCTACGTGTCCCTCGGCCAGGTGAAGAAGTACCACCTGCGCAAGGGCGACGCGATCGTCGGTGCGATCAAGCAGCCGCGCGACAACGAGCAGCAGGCGCGCCAGAAGTACAACGCGCTCGTCAAGGTGGACTCGGTCAACGGCCAGACCGCGGACGAGGCAGCGGCCCGTGTCGAGTTCCACGACCTGACCCCGCTGTACCCGAACGAGCGTCTCCGCCTCGAGACCGAGCCGGCGAAGCTCAGCACGCGCATCATCGACCTGGTCGCACCGATCGGCAAGGGTCAGCGCGGCCTCATCGTCTCGCCGCCCAAGGCCGGCAAGACCGTCGTGCTGCAGGCCATCGCCAACGCGATCGCCAAGAACAACCCCGAGGCGCACCTCATGGTCGTGCTCGTGGACGAGCGGCCCGAAGAGGTCACCGACATGCAGCGCTCGGTGAAGGGCGAGGTCATCGCCTCGACCTTCGACCGTCCGGCGGAGGACCACACCACGGTCGCCGAGCTCGCCATCGAGCGTGCGAAGCGCCTGGTCGAGCTGGGCCACGACGTCGTCGTGCTCCTCGACTCGATCACCCGTCTCGGCCGCGCCTACAACCTGGCGACGCCGGCCTCCGGCCGCGTGCTCTCCGGTGGCGTGGACTCGGCGGCCCTGTACCCGCCGAAGCGCTTCTTCGGCGCTGCGCGCAACATCGAGGACGGCGGCTCGCTGACCATCCTCGCCACCGCGCTCGTCGAGACCGGCTCCAAGATGGACGAGGTCATCTTCGAGGAGTTCAAGGGCACCGGCAACATGGAGCTCCGCCTCAACCGGCACCTCGCCGACAAGCGGATCTTCCCGGCCGTCGACATCAACGCCTCCGGCACCCGGCGCGAGGAGCAGCTCCTCTCCGCCGACGAGGTCAAGATCACGTGGCGCCTGCGCCGTGCCCTCGCCGGGCTCGACCCGCAGCAGGCGCTCGACGTCGTCCTCCGCAACCTCAAGGAGACGCAGTCGAACGTCGAGTTCCTGGTCCAGGTGCAGAAGTCGGTCCCCACGACCGGCGGTCGCCACGACGGCCACCAGGAGTAACGCGTGTTCGAGTCGGTGGCCGGGCTGCTGGCGGAACACGAGGACCTGACGCAGCAGCTGTCGGACCCCGCGCTCCACGCCGATGCGGCCCGCGCGAAGAAGGTGAACCGGCGGTACGCCGAGCTCAACCAGATCAAGGCCTCGTACGAGGCCTGGCAGGCGGCGGGGGACGACCTCGCCGCCGCCCAGGAGCTCGCCCGCGAGGACGAGGCGTTCGCGGACGAGGTCCCGGCGCTCCAGGAGCAGCTGTCGGAGCGCCAGGAGCGTCTCCGCCGGCTGCTCATCCCGCGGGACCCGGACGACGGCCGCGACGTCATCATGGAGATCAAGGGCGGTGAGGGTGGTGAGGAGTCGGCGCTCTTCGCGGCCGACCTCCTCCGCATGTACTCGCACTACGCCGAGACGAAGGGCTGGAAGGTCGAGCTCCTCGAGCGGACCGAGAGCGACCTCGGCGGCTACAAGGACGTGCAGGTCGCGATCAAGTCGAACGCGACCGACCCGTCCCAGGGCGTCTGGGCGCACCTGAAGTACGAGGGCGGTGTGCACCGGGTGCAGCGCGTTCCGGCGACCGAGTCGCAGGGCCGCATCCACACCTCGACCACCGGCGTGCTGGTGTTCCCCGAGGTGGACGAGCCCGAGGAGGTCCAGATCAACCAGAACGACCTCAAGATCGACGTCTACCGGTCGTCCGGCCCCGGCGGGCAGTCGGTCAACACGACCGACTCCGCCGTCCGCATCACCCACCTGCCCACGGGCATCACGGTGGCGATGCAGAACGAGAAGTCCCAGCTGCAGAACCGTGAGGCCGGCATGCGCGTCCTGCGTGCCCGCATCCTCGCGCGACAGCAGGAGGAGCTCGACGCCATCGCCTCGGACGCACGCAAGTCGCAGATCCGTGGCATGGACCGTTCGGAGCGCATCCGCACGTACAACTTCCCGGAGAACCGCATCGCGGACCACCGCACCGGGTACAAGGCGTACGACCTGGACCGCGTGATGAACGGTGCGCTCGAGCCCGTCGTCCGGTCCGCCATCCAGGCGGACGAAGAGGCACGCCTGGCCGCCATCGGCGACCAGGACGCCTAGGCCCGGTCTGGAGGCACGGATCACCTCCGACAGCCGACCCACGTCCGCAGCGGATCGCCTCCTCGACGAGGCGACCGCTGCGCTCGTCGCGCACGGTGTCCCGACCCCGCGCGTCGACGCCGAACTCCTGCTCGCCTGGGCGACCGACACGTCGCGGGGTGCCGTGCAGGCCCGTGCCCTGACGGGCGGCGCCATCGCGGCGGAGCACGTCGAGCGCTTCCGGTACGCCGTCGCACGTCGCACCACCCGCGAGCCGCTGCAGCACATCACGGGCGAGGCGCACTTCCGGGCGCTGACGCTGTCCGTCGGGCCGGGCGTCTTCGTCCCGCGCCCGGAGACCGAGGGCGTCGTGCAGTTCGGCATCGACGCACTGCGTGCGACCGCGGTGCCCGAGCCGGTGGCGGTCGACCTCGGCTCCGGCAGCGGAGCGATCGCCGTCGCGATGGACACCGAGGTGCCGAACGCCGTCGTCTACGCGGTCGAGCGGTCACCCGAGGCACTGCCCTGGACCCGGCGCAACATCGATCGGCACGGCGGCACCGTGCGACTGGTCGAGGGCGACCTCGTCGACGCGCTCCCGGAGCTCGACGGCACGGTCTCGGTCGTCGTCTCGAACCCGCCGTACGTCCCCGACGACATGGTGCCCGTCGACCCCGAGGTCCGCGACCACGACCCGGCGCTCGCGCTGTACGGGGGACCCGACGGGCTCGACGCCGTCCGGGCTCTCACCGATACCGCCTGGCGGCTCCTCGTCCCGGGAGGGCTCCTCGTCATCGAGCACGCCGAGCAGCAGGGCGCCGGCGTGCGCGACGTGCTCGCACGGCGGGGGTTCCGGTCCCCGGAGACGCACGTCGACCTGACGGGGCGCGACCGCACGACCACCGCCACCCGCTAGGCGTGGTCGCTGCGGGCCTCCCGGCCGTCGTCCCGGTGCCCGCACGAGACGCGACCTCGGCGGAGCTGCGCAGCGGTACAGCGCTGCGAGGAACCGCGCTCGTCGCGTGTCGCGGGCGTGACGGGTCAGGCGGTGGCGACCCGCTGCTGCGCTGCGACGAAGGCGCGGACCGCTCTGCGCAGGTCGGTGTGCTCCTCGACCAGTACCGCGTGGATGCCGAGGACGCGGGCCGCCTCGACGTTGACCGGCATGTCGTCGGCGAAGAACGCGCGCTCGGCGGGCACACCGTGGTGCGCGAGCGCCCGTTCGAACACCTCGGGCTCGGGCTTGCGCGCGCCGAAGTTGCTCGTCGTGTCCAGGTGCTCGCCGAAGAGCGGCGGCAACGACGGTGCCCACCTGCCGATCCACCGGCCCGCGAGCGGACCGTTGTTCGTGAGCAGGCCGACACGGCCGTGCTCGGACGCGATCCGGACGGCCTCGATGCGCTCGGGCAGCTCGGTCATCGCCGCGCCGCGGATGCGCGCCCAGTCCGCCTCGGGCACCGCACACCCCATCGCCTCGGCGAAGGCGGCGAGGTAGGCGTCCCCGTCGGGGAAGTGCCCGGCCTCGGCACGGGACTCGTGGCCGCAGTCCCACCAGCGTCGGCGGAGCTCCTCGAAGGAGTGCCCGGTGTACTCGCCGAGGGCCGCCATCCGGACCCGCCAGTCGTACCGGACGAGCACGTCGTCCATGTCGAAGAGGAACAGGAGTCGGGGCGCGGGCGTCTCGTTCACGATGCCGTCCATTGTGTCGCACTATCATCGTCGAGTCATGGCCTCCCGATACGACTGCACCGACCCCGACGGGCTCCTGACCGGGATGCGGCTCGCACGTGCCGCCCTCGGCCGGGGAGAACTCGTCGTCGTCCCGACCGACACCGTCTACGGCGTCGCGGCGGACGCCTTCAGCGCGACCGCCGTCCAGCGCCTGCTCGACGCCAAGGGCCGCACCCGCCAGTCGCCGCCCCCGGTGCTGATCCCCGGACCGCCGACGCTCGAGGCGTTGGCGACCGAGATCCCGCAGCAGGTCCGCGACCTGGTCGACGAGTTCTGGCCCGGCGGGCTCACCGTCATCCTGCGCGCGCAGCCGTCGCTGGACTGGGACCTGGGAGAGACCCGGGGGACCGTCGCGCTCCGCATGCCGGACTCGCGCATCGCCCTCGAGCTGCTGCAGGAGGTCGGACCGCTCGCGGTCTCCTCCGCGAACTCGACCGGTGACCCTGCCGCGATGGACGTGGACCGGGCCGAGTCGATGCTCGGCGACAGCGTGTCGGTCTACCTCGACGGGGGACCGCTCGCGGTGCACGACGGCTTCGCCGCCTCGACCGGGTCGACCATCGTCGACGCGACCGGCCTCTCGACCGGCGGGAAGCTGACGATCGTCCGACACGGGGTGATCGCCGACGAGGACATCGTCCGGGTCGTCGGAGCCGACCTCGTCACGTGAAGTACTACCTGCTCGCCGGGGCCATCGCGGCCGTGGTGAGCTTCGTCTGCAGCTGGGCCGTGTGGAAGCTCGGCCTGCGCTACGGCTGGTACCCGAAGGTCCGCGAGCGCGACGTGCACCGCACGCCCACACCCCGGCTCGGCGGGATCGCGATGTACCTCGGCGTGATCGTGTCGCTGCTGGCGGCCTGGTTCCTCTTCCCCTCCATCGCGGGGACCGACTACTTCCGGCTCGTGTTCTCGGAACCCGGGCGCGTGATCGCGGTGCTCGCGGGTGCGACGATCATCGTGGTGCTCGGTGTCGCCGACGACATCTGGGACCTCGACTGGATGACGAAGCTCGCCGGGCAGATCATCGCTGCGGGGATCCTGGCCTGGCAGGGCGTGGCGATCGTGTCGCTGCCGATCGGCAACACGCTCGGCGTCGGGTCGTCCTACATGAGCCTGATCTTCACCGTGCTCGCGGTCGTGCTCGTGATGAACGCCGTCAACTTCATCGACGGTCTGGACGGCCTCGTCGCCGGGGTCGCGATCATCGCAGGCGGCGTGTTCTTCCTCTACACGTTCTTCATCAACCGCGTGGTCGTGCAGACGGAGTTCTTCTTCAACCTGCCCTCGTTGCTCACGGCGGTGCTCGTCGGTGCCTGCACGGGGTTCCTCGTCCTCAACTGGCACCCGGCGAAGCTCTTCATGGGCGACGCCGGCGCGCTCCTCGTCGGGTTCCTGATGGCCACGAGCGCCGTGTCCGTGACGGGCAACATCGACCCCGCGGTCATCTCGACACGCCAGGCCCTGCTGCCGGCGTTCATCCCGATCCTGCTGCCCTTCGCGATCCTGATCGTGCCGATCCTCGACTTCGGGCTCGCCGTCACCCGTCGGCTCAGCGCGGGCAAGTCGCCGTTCTCGGCCGACCGGAAGCACCTGCACCACCGTCTGCTCGACATGGGGCACTCCCACTTCCACGCCGTGCTGATCTTCTACGCGTGGACGGCCACCGTCGCCGTCGGGTGCCTGCTGTTCCTCTTCGTCGAGTGGTACTGGGTGGTCACCGTCGTCGCGATCGGCTTCACCGTGTGCGCGATCGCCACCTTCGCCCCGCTCGGCCGGAAGCGCGCGGAGTTCGCCGCGCAGGCCGCCACCCGCTCGAACACCGTCGTCGACGCCAGCCTCGATCCGCTCGACCGCGCCGCCAACGACCGAACGATCCCTGGAGACCCCTCGTGACCGCACCGAACGCCCTCGACCACGTCCGGCCGGTGTTCCGCCGGATCCTCCTCTGGGCGGCCCTCCTCGCCGTCGGCCTGGCCGTCGTCGGGGGAGTCGTCGGGCTCGTCGTCGCCGGGACGCCGGGACTCGCCGGTGGCCTGCTCGGCGCCGTGCTGAGCGTGGTGTTCCTCGGGCTCACCGCGGTCTCGGTGCTCGTCGCCCTCCGGGTGTCGAAGGGGCAGATGATCTCGGGCGCCTTCTTCGGGATCGTGATGGGGACGTGGATCCTGAAGTTCGTGCTCTTCCTGGTGGTCCTGCTCGCACTGCGCGACCGCGCCTGGGTGGACTTCCCGGTGCTCGCCGTGGTGATCATCGCGGGCGTCGTCGGGTCGCTCGTGATCGACGTGGTGGCGGTCGCCAAGGCCCGCATCCCGATCGGGGTGCGCCTGCCCGGCGACGCGGTCGATCCTGGGAACGACACCCCACGGCCCTGAGAGCCCGAGAAGCCTCTCGCACCTGATAGGCTTCTCGAAGTCCGCGTCCGGAGCCTCGCTCGGAGCGGACGAGCCTCCACAAAGTCCACCATCGCGTGCCGTGTGTGCGCGCGCCGACACAGGAGACAGCGCTGCTATCCCACGCTCTTCCCCTGTCCCTCACCGCCGCGGCCAACACCGTGGCGGCGGGGAGCAGCAAGGCCGCCGAATTCCATGGTCCGTCGATCAACGAGTTCTTCCCGGACCCGATCTTCTTCGCCGGGACCCCGATCGAGATGGACCGCATCGTCCTCATCCGCTTGTTCGCGGTGGCCGTGCTGCTCGTCTTCGCGTTCGTCGGGACCCGTGCCCTGAAGCTCGTCCCGAACCGCGGACAGGCCTTCATCGAGTACGCGTTCGACGTCGTCCGCCGCAACACCTTCGACAACCTCGGTGAGAAGGACGGCAAGCGCTTCCTGCCGCTCCTGGCCACGGTGTTCTTCGGTGTCCTGTTCATGAACCTGACGGGTCTCATCCCGTTCATGAACATCGCCGGTACGAGCCGCATCGCGATGCCGATGATCCTGGCGATCGTCGCGTACGTCGCGTTCATCTACGCGGGCCTCCGCAAGCACCCGGGCACGTTCCTCCGCAACGCGCTCTTCCCGCCCGGTGTCCCGTGGCCGCTCTACATCATCGTGACGCCGATCGAGCTCGTCTCGACCTTCGTGCTCCGTCCGGTGACGCTGACGCTGCGACTGCTCATGAACATGGTCGTGGGTCACCTCCTCCTGGTGCTCTTCTTCTCGGCCACCTGGTTCTTCTTCTTCGACGCCGAGAGCCTCTTCAAGCTCTTCGGCATCGGGACCCTGGCGTTCGGCATCGCGTTCAGCTTCTTCGAGATCCTCGTCGCACTGCTGCAGGCGTACGTCTTCATGCTGCTGACCGCTGTGTACATCCAGCTCGCGCTGGCTGACGAGCACTGACCGACCCCTTCTGACCCCCATACGGCACGACATCCGTCGGGCCGCACTCGAAAGGAAAACACGTGGACGCAACGACCGTTCTCGCGGAGATCAACGGCAACATCGCGACGGTTGGCTACGGCCTCGCTGCGATCGGTCCGGCCATCGGCGTCGGCATCGTCGTCGGCAAGACGATCGAGTCCGTCGCTCGCCAGCCCGAGCTCCAGGGCCGTCTGACGACCCTCATGTACATCGGTATCGCCTTCACGGAGGCCCTGGCCTTCATCGGTATCGCGACGTACTTCATCTTCACCAACTAAGGCTTCTCGATGCAGACTGCACTCATCATCGCGGCGGAGGAGACCCACAATCCGCTGATCCCACCGGTGTACGACATCGTGTGGTCCGCGGTGGCCTTCGTCATCATCTTCCTCGTGATGTGGCGCGTCGTGACGCCGCGCATCACGAGGATGCTCGATGAGCGCACCGAGGCCATCGAGGGTGGCATCAAGAAGGCGGAGGCCGCTCAGGAGCAGGCCGCCGCTGCACTCGACGAGTACAACAAGCAGCTCGCCGACGCGCGTGCCGAGGCCTCGCGCATCCGTGAGCAGGCCCGTGCCGACGCGACCGCGATCGGCAACGAGGTCCGCGAGCAGGCGCAGGCAGATGCAGCACGCATCACCGCCAACGCCCAGGCGCAGATCGAGGCCGAGCGGCAGAGCGCGCTCCAGTCGCTGCGGAGCGAGGTGGGCACCCTCGCCCTCGACCTCGCCTCCGGTGTGATCGGTGAATCCCTGCGGGACGACGCGAAGTCGGCTGCGGTCGTCGACCGCTTCATCGCCGACCTCGAGGCGTCCCAGGGCCAGCCGGCCGGGGAGCGCTGAGCATGCGGAGCGCCACGCGGTCCGCACTCTCGTCCACGCGGGCGGTCCTCGCTGACCTCGGCGGGTCGGTCGACCTCGCCACGGGCATCGAGATCCTCTCCACCGGGCGTGCGATCGCCGGTTCGTCCCAGCTGCTCGGACTGCTGGCGGACCCGACCGCGGACGTCGTCGGCAAGAAGGTCCTCATCGACCGCGTCTTCGCCGGTCAGTCCGAGGCGACGCGTGCGGTGCTGACCGCGGTGGCCGGCTCGCGCTGGTCCTCGCCGTCGGACCTGCTCGCGGGTGTCGAGGACGCGGGCATCCGCGCCGTCGCCGGAACCGCATCGTCGGAGACGTCGATCGAGGCCGAGCTGTTCTCCTTCGAGACCGCCGTCCGCTCGGACGCGGCGCTCGAGCTGGCACTGGGCACGAAGCTCGGCAGCCCGTCGGAGAAGGCTGCGCTCGTCCAGCGGCTCGTCGGTTCGAAGGTCTCGGCGCAGACCACCGCGATCCTGGAGCACCTCGTGCAGCAGCCGCGCGGCCGCCGCATCGGTGAGATCGTCCGCGATGCCTCGCGCATCGTGGCCGACCAGGCCGGTAAGCTCGTCGCCACGGTGACCACCGCGGCCCCGCTCTCGGACGGTCAGGCGGCTCGCGTCGCCCGCGGCATCAGCGAGCGGTACGGCAAGGACATCAGCGTCAACCAGGTCGTCGACCCCGCGGTCGTCGGCGGGATGCGCGTGCAGGTCGGTGGCGACGTCATCGACGGCACGGTGTCCACGCGCCTGTCGGAGCTCCGGCTCCAGCTGGCCGGCTGAGCGTACCGTCGAAGCCGACCCCTCCAAGTCCACAACGGGAACTGTCCCTCACCGGGCAGCATCACCCTCTCGGAGCCGCAGGGCCCCGGAAACCAACAAGGAAAATCCCATGGCAGACATCACCATCAGCCCCGATGAGATCCGTGATGCCCTGAAGGACTTCGTCTCGAACTACGAGCCGACGAAGGCCTCCACGGCCGAGGTCGGGCACGTCACCGACGCGGGCGACGGCATCGCGCACGTCGAGGGCCTGCCCGGCGTCATGGCGAACGAGCTCATCCGCTTCGAGGACGGGACCCTCGGTCTCGCGCAGAACCTCGACGAGGACGAGATCGGCGCCATCGTGCTCGGCGAGTTCGGCGGCATCGAGGAGGGCCAGGAGGTCACCCGCACCGGCGAGGTCCTCTCGGCTCCCGTCGGCGACGGCTTCCTCGGCCGCGTGGTCGACCCGCTCGGCAACCCGATCGACGGTCTCGGCGAGATCCAGGCCGAGGGTCGCCGTGCCCTCGAGCTCCAGGCCCCGGGCGTCATGTCCCGCAAGTCCGTCCACGAGCCGCTGCAGACCGGCATCAAGGCCATCGACGCGATGATCCCCGTCGGCCGCGGCCAGCGTCAGCTGATCATCGGCGACCGCCAGACCGGCAAGACGGCCATCGCGATCGACACGATCATCAACCAGAAGGCCAACTGGGAGTCGGGCGACGAGGACAAGCAGGTCCGCTGCATCTACGTCGCCATCGGCCAGAAGGGCTCCACGATCGCCTCCGTCAAGGGCGCGCTCGAGGACGCCGGTGCGATGGAGTACACCACCATCGTCGCCGCCCCGGCCTCCGACCCGGCCGGCTTCAAGTACCTCGCCCCCTACACCGGTTCGGCCATCGGCCAGCACTGGATGTACGGCGGCAAGCACGTCCTGATCATCTTCGACGACCTGTCGAAGCAGGCCGAGGCCTACCGTGCGGTGTCGCTCCTCCTGCGTCGTCCGCCGGGCCGTGAGGCCTACCCGGGTGACGTCTTCTACCTGCACTCCCGCCTGCTGGAGCGTTGCGCGAAGCTGTCCGACGACCTCGGTGCCGGTTCGATGACGGGTCTCCCGATCATCGAGACCAAGGCGAACGACGTCTCGGCCTACATCCCGACCAACGTGATCTCGATCACCGACGGCCAGATCTTCCTGCAGTCGGACCTGTTCAACGCGAACCAGCGTCCGGCCGTCGACGTGGGCATCTCGGTGTCCCGCGTGGGTGGTGACGCCCAGGTCAAGTCGATCAAGAAGGTCTCCGGCACGCTCAAGCTCGAGCTCGCGCAGTACCGCTCGCTCGAGGCGTTCGCGATGTTCGCGTCCGACCTCGACCAGGCGTCGCGTCGCCAGCTGGACCGTGGTGCGCGCCTGACGGAGCTCCTCAAGCAGCCGCAGTACTCGCCGTACCCGGTCGAGGAGCAGGTCGTCTCGATCTGGGCCGGCACGAACGGCAAGCTCGACGAGGTGCCCGTCCCCGACGTGCTCCGCTTCGAGGCCGAGCTGCTCGAGCACCTGCGTCGCAACTCCGACGTCCTGACCACCCTGCGTGAGACGAACCAGCTCAGCGACGAGACCGTCGCCGCGATGGACCGCGAGATCGACGCCTTCACGAAGGGCTTCCAGACGAGCGACGGCAAGACGCTCGGCTCGGAGTCGTTCGACGCGGCTCAGGCCGAGGACGTCGACCAGGAGCAGATCGTCAAGGGTCGTCGCTAGATGGCGGCACAGGTCCGGGTCTACCGCCAGCGCATCAAGTCGGCGAAGACCACGAAGAAGGTCACCCGCGCGATGGAGCTGATCTCGGCGTCGCGGATCCAGAAGGCACAGGCGCGCATGGCCGCGTCCGGTCCGTACTCGCGGGCCGTGACGCGGGCCGTGTCGGCCGTGGCGACGTTCTCGAACGTCGACCACGTGCTGACCACCGAGCCCGAGTCGTCGACCCGCGCAGCCGTGGTGCTGTTCACCTCGGACCGCGGCCTGAACGGCGCGTTCAGCTCGAACGTCCTCAAGCAGGGCGAGGAGCTCGCCTCCCTGCTCCGCAGCGAGGGCAAGGACGTCGTGTTCTACCTCGTCGGTCGCAAGTCGGTCGGGTACTTCGCGTTCCGCGAGCGCCCGTCCGAGCGGCAGTGGATCGGCGGGACGGACCAGCCGGAGTTCTCGACGGCGAAGGAGATCGGCGACGCGGTCGTGTCGAAGTTCCTCCAGGACACGGCGGAGGGCGGCGTGGACGAGATCCACATCGTCTTCAACCGGTTCATCAGCCTCGCGACCCAGGAGCCGCAGGTCGTGCGCCTGCTCCCGCTCGAGGTCGTCGAGGGTGTGGAGGAGCCGTCGAACGGTGAGCCCCTGCCGCTCTACGAGTTCGAGCCCGATGCGGACGCCGTCCTCGACGCGCTGCTCCCGGTCTACATCGAGAGCCGCATCTTCAACGCCATGCTGCAGTCGGCCGCTTCCGAGCACGCCGCCCGGCAGAAGGCCATGAAGTCCGCCAGTGACAACGCCGACTCGCTCATCAGCGAGTTCACCCGTCTCGCGAACAACGCGCGTCAGGCCGAGATCACCCAGCAGATCTCCGAGATCGTCGGCGGCGCCGACGCCCTCTCGTCGAAGAAGAAGTAGTGGTCCGCGAAGCTCGCGGACAGAACCCCTCAGGAAGGCACCAGCCATGACCGACACCGCCACCACCGCGGTCGAGACGTCGTCGGCGCCCGGTGTCGGCCGGATCGCCCGTGTCACGGGTCCCGTCGTCGACATCGAGTTCCCGCACGACGCCATCCCGGAGATGTACAACCTCCTGTACACGACCATCACCATCGGTGACTCGTCGCAGGAGATCGGCCTCGAGGTCGCGCAGCACCTCGGCGACGACCTGATCCGCGCCATCTCGCTGAAGCCGACCGACGGCCTGGTCCGTGGTCAGGAGGTCCGTGACTCGGGCGCCCCGATCTCGGTCCCCGTCGGCGACGTCACCAAGGGCAAGGTCTTCGACGTGCTGGGCAACGTGCTCAACACCGACGAGAAGCTCGAGATCACCGAGCGCTGGCCGATCCACCGCAAGGCGCCGGCCTTCGACCAGCTCGAGTCGAAGACCACCATGTTCGAGACCGGTATCAAGTCGATCGACCTCCTCACGCCGTACGTGCAGGGTGGCAAGATCGGCCTCTTCGGTGGTGCGGGCGTCGGCAAGACGGTCCTCATCCAGGAGATGATCCAGCGCGTCGCGCAGGACCACGGTGGTGTGTCGGTGTTCGCCGGTGTCGGCGAGCGCACCCGTGAGGGCAACGACCTCATCGGTGAGATGGAAGAGGCGGGTGTCTTCGACAAGACCGCCCTCGTGTTCGGCCAGATGGACGAGCCGCCGGGAACGCGTCTGCGCGTGGCCCTGTCGGCGCTGACGATGGCGGAGTACTTCCGCGACGTCCAGAAGCAGGACGTGCTCCTCTTCATCGACAACATCTTCCGGTTCACGCAGGCCGGCTCCGAGGTCTCGACGCTGCTCGGTCGCATGCCGTCCGCGGTGGGCTACCAGCCGAACCTCGCCGACGAGATGGGTGTGCTCCAGGAGCGCATCACCTCGACGCGTGGTCACTCGATCACCTCGCTGCAGGCGATCTACGTGCCGGCCGACGACTACACCGACCCGGCTCCGGCGACCACGTTCGCGCACCTCGACGCCACGACCGAGCTCTCGCGTGAGATCGCGTCGCAGGGTCTGTACCCGGCCATCGACCCGCTGACCTCCACGTCGCGGATCATGGACCCCCGGTACCTGGGTGCCGACCACTACGAGACGGCGACGCGCGTCAAGCAGATCCTGCAGAAGAACAAGGAGCTGCAGGAGATCATCGCGATCCTCGGTGTCGACGAGCTCTCCGAAGAGGACAAGATCACGGTGGAGCGCGCTCGTCGCATCCAGCAGTTCCTCTCGCAGAACACCTACATGGCCAAGAAGTTCACGGGTGTCGAGGGTTCGACGGTCCCGCTCAAGGACACGATCGAGTCCTTCCGCGCGATCGCCGACGGCGAGTTCGACCACGTGGCGACGCAGGCCTTCTTCAACGTCGGTGGCATCAACGACGTCGAAGAGAAGTGGGCGCAGATCCAGAAGGAGAACCGCTGACATGGCGGCACTCACCGTGAGCGTCGTCTCGGCGGACCGTGAGGTCTGGACGGGCGACGCCACCATGGTCGTGGCACGCACGACGGAGGGCCAGATCGGCATCCTCGCGGGGCACGAGCCGCTGCTCGCCACCCTCGCGCAGGGCCAGGTCCGCATCACCCGGGCCGACGGCTCGACGGTGACGGCGGACGCCGAGGACGGCTTCCTGTCGGTCGAGCACGACACGGTCACGATCGTGGCGCGGCAGGCCGCGCTGGCATCCTGACCGGACTGACCGTCCTCCTCCCGCCGTCCGAGACGAAGCGGGAGGGCGGGGACACGGCACGCACCCTCGACCTGGGTGCGCTGTCCTTCCCGGAACTGGCCGACGAGCGGGCCGCGGTGATCACCGCGGCCCGCTCCGTCAGTTCCGAGGAGTCCACGGCACGGACGGCCCTCAAGCTCGGACCGAAGTCGGTGGCCGAGCGCCTCCGCAACCTCGAGCTCGACACCGCGCCGACACTGCCGGCGGTCGAGCGCTACACGGGCGTGCTCTACGACCCGCTGGACGCCACGGGCGCGGACGACGCCACACGTCGCTGGTGGACGGACCACGTGCTGGTCCAGTCCGCGATGTTCGGACCGATCGGTGCGGGCGACCACATCCCGGCGTACCGGCTCTCGCACGACTCGAGGCTCGGTGCGCTCCGGCTCGCGAAGCACTGGCCGGGACCGTCCAGCGACGTGCTCGGCGCTCGGACCGGCGGTCTCGTGCTCGACCTGCGCTCCGAGGGCTACCGGTCGCTCGGACCCGTGGACGACGCGGTCGTCCTACGGGTGGTCAGTGTCGACGGCGGCGGACGACGTCGGGCGCTCAACCACTGGAACAAGACGGCGAAGGGTCGACTGACCGCGCTGCTCGCACGGACCGGTGCGGACGTCGGCGACCCGGCATCGCTCCTGCGGTGGGCGGGCGAGCACGGCGTCGTGGTGGAGCGGACCGACGACGGCTGGGACCTGGTCGCGGAGAGCCTCGAGCCCGCGCGGGTCTGACGGCGGAGCAGCGCTCGCTCCTGCACAACCTCCCGGACGGCCGTGGCCGTCCACAGACGGGTCGGGGCGCGCCGGTCTGGAGGCGCTCCTCCCGTCACGATCTCGTGCATGACCTCGACGAGACACGGACTCCCACCCACCCTGGTGCGCTACCCGCGCGAGATCGCGGCCGCGGTCACGCTGCGTGCCGCCTGCGTCGCCCTCGTGGCGCCGGAGGCGGCGACCGGTGGAGGCACCGGCGCGGAAGCGCTCGCCCGACCGCAGGCGGTCGCGGTCGCGACGGCGTGCGGCGCCCTCGCGACCCGCTTCGCGCTGGTCGGCTTCCTGGCCGCGCGTGACCGGCCGGACCCCCGGACGGTCGTGCCGTTCGACCCGTTCCGCGATCCGACGCCGCCCGCGCTCGGCGGGTCGGGTCCGGAGCCGGACCGCGCGCGACTCCGGCTGGCCGGCGACCGGTGTGCCTCGGCATGGCGGACCTGGCGTGCGGACGGAGCCCCGGGCGGCGACGTCGCGGTGGGGGCGGCCGGTGCGCTGGCGCTGGGCGCCTGGTGCGCCTGGGCGCTCGGGTCGTCCGCCCGTGCGGAGGTCCGTGCCCGGCACGCCCTCGACTCCCGACCGGACGACCCCTTCGGGTGGTTGGTCCTGCGCGCGGTCCGGTCCGGCCACGGACCGGCGTGGGGCACCCCCACGGGGTCGACCGGATCGTCTACGGTTGGATGACCATGGTGCGGGAACCGGTGCGCGAGGACGACGACACGGTCATCCGTGCGCGCCCCGGTGCCCGACCGTTGCCGACCGACGCAGGTCGTGACCCGTCCCGCACGGGGAGCGCCGGCCTCCGTGCCCTCGGCGCCGCCGCTGCGGCCGCCGACGGTGCCCTCGACGACGATCCGTACGGCGACCCGTACGGCGACACGGTCGTCCGGCCCGGGCGCGGTGCGCGACCGGGGGCCGGGCCGTCCGACGAGGACACGGTCCTGCGCGCTCGACCCGGTGGTCCACCACCGGTGGCGCCGCCCGGAGCGGCAGCACCACGTGCCGGGGACCGGCCGCTCGTCCGACGGACCCCGTCGGTCCGCGTCGGCGGCCGGGTGGTCCGCCTCGACCGGCCCCTGGTGGTGGGTCGTCGGCCCGCCGCGCCGCGCGTCGTCGTCGACGGCGGGCCGGTCCTGGTGACCGTCCCGTCACCGAGCGGCCAGGTGTCGTCGTCGCACGTGCTCCTGCACGCCGAGGGCGAGGCCGCCGTCGTCGCGGACCTGCGGTCGACGAACGGGACCGTCGTCCGCCCTCCCGGCGCCGCGCCGTTCCGGATGACGGCGGGTGCATCGATCGTCGTCCTGACGGGTACGCTCGTCGAGATCGGTGACGGCAACGTCATCGAGGTCCTGTCGCCGCACCTCCGGGCCGGACCGGACGACGGCCTCCCACCGTTCCCGCCGACCCCGTGACGGACCCATCGTCCGGCACGCCCCTCCACTCCCAGAGAGCGACCCTGAAACCGTGACCGAACTCGGCCGAGCTGCCACCGAGCACGCCATCGACGTCCCCGGCGCTGCCGGCACACCCCTGACGCTCTCGTGGGGAGCGGCGACCGACGTCGGTCGCCGTCGCGACCACAACGAGGACAGCTACCTCGTCGGCGCACCCTTCTTCGTGGTCGCCGACGGCATGGGCGGACACCTCGCGGGTGACCGGGCGAGCGACGCGGTCGTCCGTCGTCTCGACCAGGTCACCACCGGTGCCTTCACCAGCCGTCAGGACATCCAGCGCGCGCTGCTGCTCGCGACCGCCGACATCGAGCGCGCTGCCGGTGGCAACGCCCTCGGCGCCGGCACGACCGTGACCGGGGTCGCACTCGTCGCCTCCCACGGGCAGCCGGCAGCGCTGGTGTTCAACGTCGGCGACTCCCGCACCTACCGGATCGAGTCCGGCGCGCTCCGTCGGGTGACGATCGACCACTCGGTCGTGCAGGAGATGGTCGACGCCGGGCTGCTCCGGGCCGAGGACGCCGAGCAGCACCCCGACAGCAACGTCATCACGCGGGCAGTCGGCTTCGGCGAGCCCCCGGAGCCCGACTGGTGGACCCTGCCGCTCCGCGCGGGGGACCGTTACATCGTCTGCTCCGACGGCCTCACCAAGGAGCTCGGCGACGTCGGCATCGCCCGGATCGCGGCCCGGGTGCCCGCGGCACAGGCACTGGCGGAACGTCTGGTCGGGGACGCGGTGGTCGCCGGCGGTCGTGACAACGTCACCGTGGTGGTCGTGCAGGTCGACACCGCACCGGAGGACTCCGACGTCGAGGACACCCTGCCGCGCCACTGAGCGTCGCACCCGTACGACCACCCCCGAAGTGGGGGATGGCCGTCCTCCACAGGGACGCCCGCGGCCGCCGGCTGTCGGATCGCCCTTCGTAGAATGGCCTGGCCGCGACGAACGGAAGGGCCGGCCGCGGGCCGGGGAAGGGAACGACGCTGATGGCTCGACGCCTGCCGTCCGACCCGCCGGTGATCGCCGGGTTCACCCCCGTCCACGTCCTGGGCTCCGGGGGCTTCGCCGACGTCTTCCTCTACGAGCAGGACATGCCACGCCGGCAGGTGGCGGTGAAGGTGCTCCTCGACGAGGTCGTGGACGAGCGCGTGCGGCAGATGTTCCAGGCCGAGGCGAACCTGATGGCGCGGCTCAGCACGCACCCCGCGATCCTCACGGTGTTCCAGGCGAGCATCGCGGCCGACGGCCGTCCCTACCTCGTCATGGAGCTGTGCTCGTCGTCGCTCAGCCAGCGCTACCGACGCGAGCCGCTCCCCGTGTCCGAGGTCCTGGCCGTCGGTGTCCGCATCGGCTCCGCGCTCGAGACGGCCCACCGCGAGGGCGTGCTGCACCGAGACGTGAAGCCCTCGAACATCCTGCGCACCGCGTACGGCAGCCCCGTCCTCTCCGACTTCGGCATCGCCGCGACCATCGGCAGCGCCGACCCCGACGAGCCGGTGGGCATGTCCATCCCGTGGTCCGCGCCCGAGGTGCTGGGGGACGAGTCCCGCGGCACCGTCCAGTCCGAGGTCTACTCGCTCGCAGCGACCGTGTACTCGCTGCTCGCGGGGCGCTCTCCGTTCGAGGTCCCGGGCGGCAGGAACTCGGCGGCAGACCTGATGGACCGGATCGACAAGGGCGGCGTGGGGTCGACCGGCCGGACCGACGTGCCCCCGTCGCTCGAACGGCTGCTCGCGACGGCGATGGCCCGTCGTGCGGCTGCTCGTCCCGCCACCGTGATGGAGTTCGTCCGCGGGCTCCAACAGGTCGAGGCGGAGCTCGGGATCCCGCAGACCGCGGCCGACGTGGCGGTCGAGTCGTGGGCGGTGGCCACCCCGTCGTCGGAGGGCGACCGGACCGTCGTGCGGGAACTGCAGGCACCCTCGCGTGTGGCGGCCCGCCGACGGACACGGCGGGCGGTGCGGGGCGGGACGTCCGTCGGCGTCCAGAGCGTCGGCACCGTGCACCGCACCGGGTCGGCGACGATCGCGCGTCGCCGGAAGCGCTCGACCCTCGTGGTCGCCGGCGCGGCCGGTGTCGTCGTGGTCGCGGCCCTCGCCGTGGTGAGCGTCCTGCTCGTGACGCGCGCCGGCACGGGGTCCGTCCCGACGGTGCGCGACGTGACCGCACGCGGGGGAGGCGACTCGGTGTCCTTCAGCTGGGACGATCCCGGGCTCCGTGCCGGGGACACCTACGTCATCACGTCGGCCGGCGCGACGAGCCAGCAGACCGGCACCACCTTCGTCGTGTCCGGGGATCCCGGTACCGAGCAGTGCATCACGGTCGCGGTGAACCGGGACGGCAGGACGGGGGCCGCGAGTCCCGAACAGTGCGGCACGATCGGGAGCGCCGGGTGATCCGGGCGTTCCTCGCCGAGCACCGTTCCGCGGCGGTGACGGCCTGCGCGTCGATCCTCGTCGGCGCCGTCGTCGCGACCGCCGCGGTGGTGTCCACGGGGTACCACACCCAACGGGTCGACCTGGGGGACGGCACCGTCTGGGTGCCGTCGGCGGAGTACGGCGCCGTCGGGCGCGCGAACACCGGCGTGCTCGAGCTCAACACCGCCGTCGACACCCCGAGCGACGACCTCTCGGTCGTGCAGCGCGGCTCCGAGGTGTACAGCGTGGACGGCACGAAGGGCACCGTCGCGAAGGTCGACGTCGCCGACGCCACCGTGGGCGATGCCGTGACGCTGCCGGCGGGCTCGCCGCAGGTCTTCTTCGCGGGGGACACCGCGGTGGTCGGGAACGGCGACACGGGCGAGCTCTGGGCGACCCCGGCGGCCGAGCTGTCGGACTTCGACGCGTCCACGAAGGCCGACCTGAGCCTCGGCGCCGACGCCGTCCTCGACGCCTCCGACGAGCGGGTCGCGGTGTACTCGCCGCGCACCGGCCGCGCCTCCCTCGTCGACGTCGGCACCCAGCTGACCGTCGAGCGGCGGTGGGAGGTCCGGTTCGACCGCAGCCACGAGTTCCAGGTGGCGTCGTTCGGGGACCACGTCGCCGTGCTCGACCGCACCTCGGGGCAGCTCTCGGTCGACGGGGACAGCGTCGACCTCGGCGACCGCGTCGGTGGATCGCCCGCGCTGCAGCGGTCCTCGGACTCCTCGTCCACGGTCCTCGTCGCCGGGACGGCCGGGCTGGTGCGCGTCTCCGCCTCCGGTCAGGTGGACCGGACCGCGCTCCGGGTGTCGGGTCGAGCGGCACGACCGACCGTCGTCGGCTCCTGCACCTACGCCGCGTGGGCGGGCGGACAGGCGATGGACTCGTGTCGGGGCACCGGCCTCCAGCGGCTCGCGCAGACCGCCGACGCCGACGACCTGCAGATCGTGCACAACGGCGACACCGTCGTGGCGAACGACCCGCGCAGTGGGCGGTCGTGGGCCATCGGCCGCAGTGGACAGCTCATCGACAACTGGGCGGACCTGGTCGACCAGGACGACGAGCGGCAGCAGGAACGGGTGTCGGACGACGACCCGCAGGTGGACAAGGAGCAGAAGCCGCCCGTGGCGGTGGACGACGACCTCGGCGCACGACCGGGTCGCACGACCAGCCTGCCGGTGCTCCTCAACGACTACGACCCCAACGGCGACCCACTCGTCATCAGCGAGGTCGGCGACGTCCCCGACGGCCAGGGCAGCGTCGCCGTCGTCGGTGACGGCCAGCGGCTCCAGGTCTCGCTCACGGCGGAGGCCAGCGGCACGCTCTCGTTCCCGTACACGATCACCGACGGCAACGGCGGGTCGGCCAGCGCGACCGTCCGGGTGACCGTCCGCCCCGAGTCCGAGAACGAGCCACCGCGGCAGGTCCGGAGCACCTCGGCGGACGTCGTGCAGAACGGGCACGTCGTCACCGACGTGCTGTCGGACTGGGTCGATCCCGACGGCGACCCGGTCTACCTGGAGTCCGCCTCGGCGGACGGCGACCGCGTCTCCACGACACCGGACGGGCTGCTCGACTTCCGCAACGCGAGCGGTCGCACCGGTGACCGCAGCGTCCAGCTCGTCGTGAGCGACGGCCGCGACCCCGGCCGCGGATCGATGACCGTGCGTGTCGCCGCCCAGGGGAGCGTGCCGCTGCGCGCCGACGCGTTCGCCGTGCAGGGCTACGCGGGCAAGGCGTTCACGGTGACGCCGCTCGACCACGTCCGCGGGGGCAACGGAGCCGTCACGCTCACCAGCGTCTCCTCGTCGAGCGGCCTGACGGTCACCCCGTCCTACGACGCGGGCACGTTCCGCGTCCAGGGGGCCGGAGCGGGGGACCACCAGCTCGAGTACACCGTCACGGACGGCACGAAGACCGCGAGCGGCGTCGTGCGCGTCTCCGTGCTCGCTCCGCCCGACGCCTCGACGCCACCGATCACGACGCCGAAGACGGTGTTCGTGACCACCCTCTCGACGAAGGACACCGACGTCACCGCGACGGACACCGACCCGGCCGGCGGTGTGCTCATGGTCACGGCGCTCGACGGCCCCGGCCGCGGCAGCGGGGTCGAGGCGAGCATCCTCGACCAGCACGTCGTACGGGTCACCCTGACCGCGCCGCTCGACGCACCGGTGACCTTCGCGTACACGGAGTCGAACGGTCTGGCCAGCGCCACCGGGACGATCACCGTCGTCGAGATCCCGCGACCGGACCGCATCCAGCCGCCGGTCGCGCAGTCCGACTCCGCCACGGTGCGGGTCGGCGACGTCGCCGAGATCGACGTGCTGGCGAACGACACCCAGCCGGAGGGCGAGCCGCTGACGCTCGACCCGCAGCTCGTGCAGAACGTGCCCGGTGACGGCGGGCTGCTCTTCGTGTCCGGCGACCGGCTCCGGTACCTCGCCCCGGACACACCCGGCAACCACACCGCGGTCTACCGCGTCCACGGTCCGGACGGGCAGTACGCGGACGCGTCCGTCTCGATCTCGGTGCGCGAGCGTGACGCCGCGACGAACAACCCGCCGGTGCCGAAGACCGTGACGGCGCGCGCGGTCGCGGGGCAGGCGGTGCGCATCACCGTGCCGTTGAACGGCACCGATCCGGACGGCGACTCGGTGCAGCTCGTCGGGGTCGGCGACAACCCCGAGAAGGGTTCGGTCAGCGACGTCACCGCCGATGCGCTGACCTACGACGCCGGGGACTACTCCGCCGGGACCGACGAGTTCACCTACACGGTGGTCGACGCGCTGGGTGCCCGCGCGACCGGCACGGTCCGGGTCGGCATCAGCCCCCGTGCGGAGCAGGCATCGAACCCGGTCGCCCAGGCCGACCACGTCACCATCCGCCCCGGTGGGTCCGTGACCGTGCGCGTGCTGCAGAACGACTCCGACCCGGAGGGCGGGCAGCTGTCCGTCACCGCGGCCGAGCCGACCGCCCCGGGGGTCACCGCCGAGGTGCTCCACCGCAGCCAGGTCCGGGTCACGCCACCGCGTTCGGTGACCGAGGGCGACTTCGCGGTGCTCTACACCGTCACGAACGAGAGCGGCGGTTCCAGCACCGCGTTCCTGACGGTGACGGTCGACCGCGACGCCCCGCCGCTCCGTCCCGAGGTCGAGGACACCACGCTCGACCTGCAGGACATCCTGCGTCGCGAGAGCGTCACCGTCGACGTCCTGCAGAACGTCTTCTTCGCCGAGGGGTCGACCTCCCGCCTCGAGGTCGGGGTGGTCGACGGCTACGGCGACACCGCCCGGGTCACGAGCGACCGTCGGATCGAGATCCGGTTGACGGACGCGTCACAGGTCGTGCCGTTCTCCGTCACCCGGAGCGACCACCCCGACGTCGTCGCCTACGGGTTCGTCCACGTGCCCGGGTTCGACGACGCCCTGCCGCAGGTGGACCGCAGCGTGGGCGCGGTGACCGTGAAGAGCGAGGCCACCGTGCGCATCCCGCTCGACCGCTACGTGGTCACGGCCAACGGACGGACCGCGCAGATCACCGATCGCGGGACCGTCAAGGCGACGCACGCGAACGGGCAGGACCTCGTCGTCGACCGGTCCACGCTGCAGTTCACGTCCTCGAAGCTGTACTACGGCAACGCGTCGATCTCGTTCGAGGTCACCGACGGGTCGAGCGCGAACGGCGGCAAGGGCCGCGTCGCGACGCTCGTGCTCCCGATCAAGGTGACACCCCGGTCGAACCAGCCACCGGCGTTCACCGGGTCGTCGATCGACCTGCAGCCCGGTGACTCCCGCACCCTCGACCTGACGAAGCTGACGGACTACCCGTACCCGGACGACCTCCGGGAGCTCCGGTACTCGGTGGTCAGCCGCCCGGGCGCCGGCACCACCGCGACCGTGCAGGGCCAGCAGCTCCGGATCTCGGTGGCGGAGGACGCCCGGAAGGACACGACGGCCTCGATCGGCATCGGGGTGTCGGACGACGCGAACGCCGGTCGCGCCGGGGTGGTTCGGGTCGGCATCGTCGGTTCGACCAGGCCGCTCGTGCAGCCCGGGGCGGACCGGGCGGTCGTCGAGCGTGGCACGACCGCGACCATCGACGTCCTGTCGAACGACCAGGCGACGAACCCGTTCCCCGACCAGCGGCTGCGGGTCGTCGCCATCCGCGGACTCTCGGGCGGTCTCCCCGCCGGCGTGAGCGTGACGCCCAGCGCCGACCGGTCGCGGCTCCAGGTCACCGTCGGCGACCGTGCCCAACCCGTCGACGCGCACCTGCAGTACCAGGTCGCCGACGCGACGGACGACCCGTCCCGGTACGTCTGGGGCGACGTGACCATCGCCGTCCAGGACGCTCCCGACGCGCCGGGCGCGCCCACCCGGACCGGCACGTTCCAGGGTGGCCAGCTGACGCTGACGTGGGCAACCCCGCAGGCGAACAACGCACCGATCACCGGCTACCGGGTCCAGGGGACGAACGGCGTCGCGAAGGACTGCGGCACCGCGACGGTCTGCACCCTGACGGGCATCGACCCGTCCGCGTCGTACCGCTTCTCCGTCGTCGCTCGGAACGCCGTCGGCGACTCGGAGCCCTCGCCGCAGTCCGCGCCGATGAGCGCCGACTTCGTCCCGGCAGCGCCGAAGGGCGTGCGCGTCACGCCGAGCAGCGCGACGCCGGACCAGCTCGACGTCGCGTGGGACCGTGTCGCGACGCCGAACGGCGGGTCGTCCGTCTCGAACTACGTCGTGTCCGTCCAGGGGCCGGGACTGTCCGCGACGAAGAACGTCGGGACCGCGACGAGCACCTCCTTCCCGGGCGCGCAGAGCGGCGCCGAGTACACGGTGCGGGTCTCCGCCCGGAACGCCGCCGACCGCGACGGCAGCCCGGTGCAGTGGAACGACGCGTCGGCCACCGGCTCGGCCGTCGGTGCCCCCGGCACGCCGGAGCTGTCGGCCACGGGACAGCCGGACGGATCGACGACCGCGGTCGCCCTCAGCGCGTCCGAGGCCGACTGGGCCGGCGGGACCCCCGGTTGGCGCATCGCGAAGTACGCGGCGTCCACCCCGATCCCGTCCGGGTGCTCGACCGCCGGAGCCGAGAAGGTCTGGAACGGTTCGTCCGCGAACGACCGCATCACGAGTCAGTACCGCTACGTCGCCCTCGCCGACAACGGGCTCTTCTGCACGGCGTCGCAGCCGGCCAGCGTGCAGGGCTACCAGACGCCCGACGCCCCGACGGGCACGGTCGAACCGGACGGTGGGCCCGACGCCGACGGGGCGGTCGGCCTCCGCGCCACCGCGCAGGCGTCCACGCCCTACCTCTACTACTCGGTGGGCGGCGGTCCCCGCGTGCGCTTCAGCGGGTCGGCGTCGCTCGGGGCGGGGGCGGGCTACGGGCTCGAGACGAGCGTGGTGTTCACCGCGTGCGCGACCGACGGACAGTACTGCGCGTCGAGCGCCCCGGCGACCGCCACCGCGTTCACCACGCGCGCGACCGTCGTCAGCGCGGTCGTCGGGCAGGCGCCGGTGATCAACCCGCCGGACAACAACGGGCACATCGCACCGGACGGCTACCGGATCTCGTACTGCCGACCCGAGCTGCTCGGGAGCGAGAGCTGCTCCGACACGAACCCGGAGACCGGCAAGGCGTGGACCACGGGCGATGCCGTCCCGGCAGGCTCCAGCGCGATCGTGGTGCAGGCAACCGTGAACGGGCAGCAGGACCGGACCGGTGCTCGCGGCGCCGTCACCACCCCGGACGCCGGCACGTCCGACCCGCCGTCCGGCACCGACCCGAGTACCTCCTCCGCAGGCTAGGGTCACGACCCGGCAGCGATCCCACCACCAGAACGAGGACCCCACCGCATGAGCATGACCCCCGAGCAGGCCGCCTGGTTCGCCGACGTCGCCGGACGGATCGTGACCAACGTCGAGCAGGTGCTCCTCGGGAAGACGTTCGTCATCCGCCTCGCCGTGACGACGATGCTCAGCGAGGGACACCTGCTCCTCGAGGACGTCCCCGGCACGGGCAAGACGAGCCTCGCCCGTGCGATGGCGCAGAGCGTGCAGGGGTCGACCAACCGGATCCAGTTCACCCCGGACCTGCTGCCCGGCGACATCACCGGTATCAGCGTGTACGACCAGCGCACGCAGGAGTTCGACTTCCACCGCGGGCCGGTGTTCGCCAACGTCGTCCTCGCCGACGAGATCAACCGGGCCAGCCCGAAGACGCAGTCCGCGCTGCTCGAGGCGATGGAGGAGTCGACGGTGACCGTCGACGGTGTGAACCACCGCTTGGCCGCCCCGTTCATGGTCATCGCCACGCAGAACCCGATCGAGCAGGCCGGCACGTACCGCCTGCCCGAGGCCCAGCTGGACCGGTTCCTCGTGCGCACCTCGATCGGCTACCCGGACCACGCGGCCACCGTGCGGATCCTCGAGACGTCGTCGGCGCCGTCCGCCTCGGTGCCGCTGCCGAGCGTCGTCCCCGCAGCGACCGTGACCGAGATGGCCGCACTCGCCCGCACGGTCCACGTCGACCCGACGATCGCCGACTACGTGGCACGCCTGGTCGACGCGACCCGCGCCGCGAGCGAGGTCCGGCTCGGCGTCAGCGTCCGCGGTGCCATGGGGCTGATCCGTGCCGCACGCGTGTACGCCGCCGTGCAGGGCCGCCACTACGTCACGCCGGACGACGTCAAGGCCCTGGCCGTCCCGGTGCTGGCACACCGCCTGGTGCTCGACGCCGAGGCGGAGTTCGACGGGGTCAGCGCCACCAGCGTCGTGGCGCAGCTCCTCGTCGAGACCCCGCCGCCCGCCGACCGAGCGGCGTCGTGACCGACCGCCGTCCCGGCAGCACCAGGACGCGACGCGGCAGCACGAGGTCCCGTCGCGGCTCCGTCGCCGCCGAGCGGACGACGACGGTCGCCGGGCTCACGAACGTGCGCACCCGACTCGTCGGTGACCGCGAGGGCGTCGCCGCCGACGCCGTCGTCGGGATCGCGAAGGCGTGGGCGACGGCCTGGAGGACCGTGCGGCGTCTGTGGGGCGAGGTCGCCGCGGTGGTCACCGGCCTGGGCTGGACGGTCGCCGTCGTCACGGTCGTCGCCTTCGCCGTGGGGTACCGCTTCGGTCTGCGCGAGGTCGTCGTGGTGGGCTTCGCCGGGGCGCTGCTCGCCGTCGTGGCCGCCGTCGCCCTCGTCGGGCGGACCCGGCTCGTGGTCCGGATGCGCCTGCCGCAGCACCGTGTGGCGGTCGGCGACGACGCCGGCGTCGTGGTCACCGCGGAGAACCCGGCCCGGTTGCCGTCGGTCCCGACCACGGTGGAGCTGCCGGTCGGGGACGGACTCGTGGACGTCGCCGTGCCGACCGTCGCCCCGGGTGGCGTGTTCGAGGAACAGGTACCCGTTCCGACGGTCCGACGCGGGGTGCTCGACGTCGGACCGGTCACCGGCGTCCGGGCCGACCCGGTGGGGCTGGTGCGGCGCGAGGTCGTGTGGACCGCCCGCGAACAGGTCATCGTCCACCCGCGGACGATCGCGATCCCGTCGACGAGCACGGGACTCGTCCGCGACCTCGAGGGGCAGGCCACGACCGACCTCTCCCCGGCGGACATCGCCTTCCACGCCGTCCGCGAGTACGTCCCGGGCGACGACCCGCGCACCGTCCACTGGAAGTCGACCGCGAAGTCCGGCGCGCTCATGGTGCGGCAGTTCGAGGACACCCGACGCTCGCACCTGGTCGTCGCCCTCGCGAGCCGTCGGGCCGAGTTCGCGGACGACGACGAGTTCGAGCTGGCGGTGAGCGCCGCCGCGTCACTCGGGGCTCGTGCGGTCCGCGACGGACGGGACGTCTCGGTCGTGGTGTCCGAGCGCACGTCGGAGTACGCGAAGCGGCCGTCCTACGCGGTGCACCGGCTCGCCACCGTCACGCCGACCCGTCTGCTCGACGAGTTCGCGACCGTCGGGCTGTCCGACGCGTGCCTGCCCGTCGCGGAGGTCGCCCGGATCGTCGGGAACGACACGGCCGGCATCTCCGTCGCGTTCCTGGTCGTCGGGTCGACGGTCGGGCTCCCCGCGCTCCGGCTCGCCGCCACGCGCCTCCCCGTCGGGGTCGAGGTCGTCGCCGTCACCTGCGAACCGGAGGCCCAGCCCCGGGTGCTCCGGGTGGCAGGGCTCACCGTCCTGACCATCGGCTACCTCGAGGACCTCCGCCAGGCGTTGCACCGGACGGCGGCCGCCGCGTGAGTGCCGCACCCCCGCTCGAAGGCCCGACCAGGGGCCGCCGCGCCACGCGCCGAGCGGCTCGCCGGCGCGCCCCGGTCCGCTCGGTCGGCGGCACCCTGGTCGTCTGGCTCCTGCTCGCCGTGGCGAGCACCGCCTGGTGGCCGGTCCATCGGGACGGGTCGATGGTGACCGCCGGCGTCACCGCCGTGGTCGCGGGCACCGCGGTCGCGCTGACCGGTGCACTGGGTCGGCTGCCGGCGGCGGTCGTCGGTGTCCTCACCGTGGCCGTCTTCACCGTGACCGGGGTGCCCGCCGCGGTCCCGGGGGAGTCGGCGGGGCTGCTGCCGACCGGACCCGGACTCGTCGACCTCTTCGCCGGCGTCGCGCTCGACTGGAAGCGGCTGGTCACCGTCAGCCTGCCGGTCGGGTCCTACGAGTCGCTGCTCGTCCCGTACTTCGTGACGACCCTCGTCGCCACGGTGACGGCCGTGACCGTGGCGGTCCGTGCCTCCCGGCCGGAGACCGTGAGCATCCCGGCGCTCGTCCTCTTCGCGGCGGGCGTCGTGGTCGGTCCGAGCCGTCTGGACCTGTCGGTCGCGACCGCCGTCGGCCTCGGCGGGATCGCGCTCGTGTGGGCGCTCACGGTCCGGCACGCGCGCCGGGCCGTCGCCGTGGCGACGACCGTCGGCGCCCGTGTGCCGGTGTGGCGGTCCGTCGCGCGTCCGGCGCTCGTCGGCACCGGGACGGTCCTGGCCGCTGCGGTCGTCGCGACCGGTCTCGGGTCGGTCGCCCCGCCGACGGTCGGCCGGAGCGTCGCGCGCACCGACGTCGTGCGACCGTTCGACCCGCGGGACGAGGTGAGCCCGCTCAGCGCGTTCCGGTCGTACGAGGAACCAGGTGCTGCCGACGCACCGCAGCTGCGCGTCACCGGGCTGCCGCAGGGCGGGTTCGTGCGCATCGCGACCCTCGACACGTACGACGGTGTCGTCTTCCGTGTGGGTGGCGACGACGGGTCCTCGGCCTCCGGCACCTTCGAACGGGTCCCCACGACCGTGGACGTGAGCAACGTGCGCGGCAGCGACGTGCGCGTCGGGGTGGACGTCGCCGCCTACCGTGGCGTGTGGTTGCCCACCGTCGGCGCCCTGGAGTCGGTGACGTTCCGCGGGGCCGACGCCGAGCAGGATCGCCGGTCCTTCTTCTACGACCGCGCGACGTCGACCGGTGCGGTGGTCGGCGGGGTGGGGACGGACACGCGCTACGACCTCGAGGCCGTGCTGCCCGACCAGCCGGACGACGAGCAGCTCGCGTCGGCGCGTCCCGGGACCGCCGACGTGCCGTCGCCGACCGGGGTGCCGGACGCGGTGCGGGAGCGGGTCGAGTCGACGACCGCGGACGCACGGACGCCCGGCGAGGAGCTCGTCGCGGCCGTCCGGTGGCTCACCAGCACCGGGTACGTCAGCCACGGCGTCGGCGACGACCGGGCCAGCCGGTCCGGGCACGGCGCTGACCGGATCCAGGAGCTCCTCACCGCGCCGGTCATGATCGGGGACCAGGAGCAGTACGCGGTCGCCGCCGCGCTGATGGCCCGGCAGATCGGGTTCCCGTCGCGGGTGGTGATGGGGTTCACCCCGGGCGGGGACGTCCGGAGGTCCTCGTCGGAACCGGGTTCGGCGGCAGCCGGTCCGTCGGGCGGGGCCACGACCCTGCGCGGGTCGGACGTGACCGCGCGGGTCGAGGTGGACACCGCGCAGTGGGGGTGGGTCACCCTCGACCCGAACCCCGTCCTCCGCGAGATCCCGGACGAGCAGGACCAGACGCCGCAACCCGTCACGCGCCCGGAGACCGTCGTCCCACCGCCGCCCGTCGAGCAGCAGGACCAGGACCAGCAGGCCCCGCCGCAGAGCGACCGCGAGACACCGCCCGTCCCGCCGCTGTGGCTGCAGGTGCTGCTCGCAGCCCTGCCGTGGGTGCTCGCGACCCTCGGGTTCCTCGCGCTCGTCCTCCTGCCCTTCGCGGTGGTGCTGCTGCGCAAACGGCTGCGCCGACGTCGACGACGCCGCGCCCCGACACCGCGTGCCCGGGTCACCGGAGCCTGGGAGGAGTACCGGGACGCGCTGGTCGACCGCGGGCACGAGGTGCCGGGCGCAGCGACGCGGCGCGAGGTGGTCGCCGGCGCGCCCGGGCGCGGCGGGAGCGGACTCGCCGCGCTGGCGGACCGCAGTGTGTTCGGACCCGGGGCGGTCGACGCGGCGACCGCGGACCGGATGTGGTCAGCGACGGACGAGGCCATCGCGAGCCTGGCCGATGACCGCACGCGGCGCCAGCGCTGGCGGGCGGCCGTGTCGCTGCGGTCCCTCCGCTCCGCCGGGTGGGGTCGACGCCGTCCGGCGACCCGGCGGATGCCGAGCGGTGCTGTGCGTCCGTCCGGCACCGATCGCCACGACCAGGGGCGTCCCGGGGCCGGTGACTACGATGGGCCGGAGGCCGGCGAGCGTCGTGGACGGCCGAGTGAGGACAGAGGCGAACCGTGATCAGATGCGAACACTGCGGCTCGATGCTGCCCGACGGGGCGATCTTCTGCGGTGAGTGCGGGCGGTCGGTGAACGTCTCGGCGAACCGTCGGCCCGCGCCGGCTGCGCCCGTCGACGACACCCCGCCGCCACCGCTCCGGCAACCCGACCAGCACGGCCGCCGTCCCGATCCCGCCGCCGAGGCCTGGCTGCCCGAGGCGACGCTCGACCCCGCGACCCGTGCGTGGCTCATCGGCGAGGACCGGCAGCGCTCCGGCGCGACCGGGGACGCTCGCCCCACCGCACCGTCCGCTCCTGTGGTCCCGGCCGTTCCCGCAGCTCCGGCTGACGATCCGTCGTGGCTGCGCCCCGAAGGCGTCGATCCGGGTCGGTCGGACCGCGTCGGGGACGACCGGTGGACGCACGAGCAGCACCGCACGGACGAGCGGCCCGGGGCGTCGGAGCCGGAGCCGGAGCCGCCCCTCGATCCCGACGCGTACCCGTCGTCCCCGACGGGGTCCGCTGCCGACGACGAGGCCGACACCGAACGAACCCGTCTCGCGCCGGCCCCGGGGGACCAGTCCGGCTCCGGGACGCCGTCCCCCGTGCCCGAGGCACCGTCCGCTGCGCCCGAGGCGCCGCCGACGGCCCCGGTGTGGGCGCCGCCCGTCGCACAGCAGCCGACGGCAGCTCCGTCGCGACCGTCGTGGTGGGTGGGCCGCGGAGGCGCGGCAGCCGAGCCGCCGGTCGAGGACCAGGTCGAGGACCCGTCCGCCGACGAACGTCCCCGTGCCGGCGACACCGCCGTCGTGGAGCCACTGGTCGACCGTCGTCCGGCACCGACGCCCCTGATCGCTCCGGGGAACGGTCCGGCCACCTGCCCGGTGTGCGGCCACGCCCTCGAACCCGATGACATCTTCTGCGCGGAGTGCGGCGCCGTCCGTCCGACCGTGACCGCTGCCTTCACCGGGCCCGTCGTGCCGCTGCCCCTGGCGCGGCCGGACTGGGCGGCCGACGACGAGATCCGTGTGGACGACGACCCCTCGGACCCCGGTGCCGCGGACGGCGGCGCCGAGCGGGGCTCCACGGACCACGCGTCGCAAGCGGATGTCCCCGAGGACGCCGGGTCCGGCACCGAGCACCGCGACGGCGCGGCGTCCGACGCCGGACAGCCCGACACCCGACAGCCCGACACCCGACAGCCCGACACCCGACAGCCCGACGCCGGACGGCCCGACGCGGGACGGCCCGACGCCGACCAGTCCGACGCGGACCAGGCGCACGTCGGACGGCCCGACGCGGGACGGCCCGACGCCGACCAGTCCGACGCGGACCAGGCGCACGAGGACCGGGCGGACGAGCCCGCTGCGGGGCCGGGCCGCCACCTCGCCGACGACGAGGGGACCGCGCCCGGCGGGCACCGCAGCGCGCACGACGGAGGACCTGTCCCGCCTGCTCCCGCTTCGCCGACCCTGCCGTCCTCGGCGCAGGGCGCCGGCGGTCCCGACCTGCCGCCGGTCCCGCGTGCCGCGCCGCTGCCCCCGATCCCGGGGACGACCGGCCCGGTCCTCCCGCCCGTCGGGTCCACGACGGTGCCGTCGAGCGGTGACCTCGACCCCGACGAGGACGTCGAGGAGACGCGGATCGTCGTCAAGACCACCTCGGACGCGCCGTTCGTGCTGCACTTCAGCACGGGGGAGCGCACGGCGGTGCACGGTACTGGCCTGCTGGGCCGGCTGCCCCGACCGCAGCCGGGCGAGCGGTTCGACGACCTGCTCACGGTGCACGACCCCGGCAAGTCGGTGTCCAAGACGCACCTCGAGCTCGGGCGTGACGGCGACGACCTCTGGGTGTCCGACCGGCACTCGGGCAACGGCACGGTGATCCGGCACATCGACGGGAGCATCCGCCGCTGTGAAGCCGGGCGTCGCTACCGCGTGGAGCGCGGTGCACGGGTCGACATCGGGGAGCAGTTCTTCCTCGTGCAGTAGCCCTGACGGGCAGCCGGCCGTTCCTCCACAGGGCAGCGACCGCGACCCGGTCTCCACCAGCAGCCCCGTGCGCCCGATCCTGGACGCGCGGGGCTGTCAGTCTCGGTCCGTGTCCCCGCTCGTCGCCCGCTGCTGCCTGGTCGGTCCGGCCGTGGTGCTGCTGCTCGTCGGGGTCGTCGCCGACCTCCCGGTGGTCGCCAGGACGGTGCTGCTCGTCGCAGCAGCGAGTTGCGCGGTGCTCGACGCCCTGACGGTCAGGGGCACCGGAGCCGACCGCCCGCCCACGGTCGTCGTCACCCTGCCGGCGGGTGCCGTCTCCGGACCAGCAGTCGCCGGATCAGCAGTCTCCGGATCAGCAGTCTCCGCACCAGCAGTGTGCGGAGACGACGCGCTGAGCGACGCCGTCGGGGCGTCGTCGTGGACCCCGGACCCGCACGCTTCCGGCGTCGGCGTCGGCGGCGCCGTCGTCGAGGGGCTGGTGCTCGGACGAGGACCCGACGGTCGAGCCGAGCGGATCCGCGCCGACCCCGGGTCGCCGTCCCACGTCGTCGTCCTCGGCGTCGGGGCGTTCGCGCGGGCGGTGTTCGATGCGCTCGGAGCCCAGCTCGCCGCGTCCGCGATCGACGGGACGGCCGGTGCGGCGGGGAGCGCGGACGCCGGCGTGCGGATCGTCTCCGATGCGAGTCCGCAGTCCGGAGCGCCACCCGGCGTGCGTCCGACACCGACGGGGACCGCCGTCGCCGTGCGCCACGACGCTCTCGGAAGGGTGCAGGCGACCGTGGTGCTCGTCCCCGGCGTCCACCTGCTCCCGCGTCGACGGGACCGCGTCATCGAGGTCACGCGGCACGGCTGCCGGCTGTGGAGCGACAGCGACGGGGACTGCGTGGCGCCGTCCTTCGAGCCCGTGCTCCCGCTGCTGGCCGCGCACCCCGTCGACGAGCTCGTCGCAGGGTGACGGTGCCGTGTCGGGCAGCGGGCGGTCAGCGCAGCCCAGACCCCGCGCGCACGGCACCGACCGGCACGCCGCCACCGAGCACCTGCTCGCCGGTGGCGGCCAGCACGTCGGCGACGCCCGCGGCGTCCACCATGCCGTTCCGCTCGAGCAGCGTGAGCGCCGCGAGCGTCCCGGCGCGCTGTGACCCGTCGAGCGTCTTGACCGCGACCGCCGCTCCACCGGGGAGCCCCATCACCATCACGCCCTCGGCACCGAACTTCGCGAGCACCCGGAGTCGTTCGATCGTCACCGTGTTCGCCCGGCCCACACCGTCGATCGCCCACGGGTGGTCGAGCACCGCGTCCACGAGTGCCGCGGTGTCCGAGTCCGAACGGGCGACGACAGCCGCGAACCCACGGGCGAGCCCCTGCAGGGTGAGCGGGAACACGGGCGCGCCGCAGCCGTCCGTGCCGACGACGTCGACGGTCTCGCCGGTGTACTCCTCCACGGTCTCCCGGACCCGCTGCTGCAGCGGGTGCGCCACGTCGAGGTAGGTCGCCTCGTCCCAGCCGTTCACCCGGCACGCGGCGAGCATCCCGGCGTGCTTGCCCGAGCAGTTCATCGCCAGGCGCCGCGGGCCGTCCGTGGTGCGGGCGGTGGCTCGGTCGAACGGCAGGTCGGGCGGGCAGCCCAGGTCGGACTCGACGTGGTCGAAGGACTCGAGCATGTGCAGCGCGAGGGCCTGGTGCGCAGCGGTGCCGGCGTGACTCGCCGTCGTGAGCACGAGCTCGTCGTCGCTGAAGACCGCGCCGGCGCGACGGACGGCGAGGGCCTGGAAGGGCTTCATCGTGGAGCGGGGGTACACGCTCGCCGTCACGTCGCCGACGGCGTCGAGCACGGTCCCGTCGGCCGCGACGACGACGCCGGCACCGACGTGCCGGCTCTCGTCGAAGCCGTTCCGGTCCAGCACCGCGAGCTCGACGGAGCCCTCGGCGGTGAGAGGATGGCGGTCTGTGCGGACGTCGTGGCTCACCGTCATGCCGTCATCGTAGCGAGGGGCCGGCAGGCGCCACGTCCAGCACCCAGCAGCACGCACGAAGGAGCGCACCGTGACCGACCACACGTACGAGGTCTCCGTCCGCTGGACGGGTGACCGCGGCACCGGGACGAGCGGCTACCGCGACTACGGCCGCGACCACGAGGTCACGGCGCCGGGCAAGCACGCCATCGCCGGTTCGGCGGACCCCGCGTTCCGCGGCGACCGCGACCGGTGGAACCCCGAGGAGATGCTGCTCGGCGCCCTCGCCCAGTGCCACATGATGAGCTACCTGTACGTCGCCGTGCAGCGGGGCTTCACCGTGGTCGACTACGAGGACACGGCGACGGCCTCGCTCGACGTGCACCGCGACGGTACCGGCGAGGTCACCGAGGTCACCCTCCACCCCGTCGTCACCGTGCTCGAGGCCGACCGCGTCGCGGACGTCGAGGCCGCCCACGCCGAGGCGAACCGCCTGTGCTTCATCGCGCGCTCGGTGGCGTTCCCCGTCCACCACACGCCCGTCACCAAGGTGCGTGCGGCAGGATAGGGCCTCGTGAAGCGTCTCCGCCTGCTCCCGATCGCCATCGTCCCAGCCGTCGTGCTCGGACTCGCCGCCTGCTCCGGGAACGGCTCGGGTGACGCCTCGGCCTCGCCCAGCGCGTCCGCCAGCGCCACGGCGACGCCCATCTCGTCGTGCCCGGAGTCGGGCTCGGCGTCGAAGCGCATCGCGGTCACCGGCGCGGTCGCCGGGTCGGAGGCGCCGAAGGTCACCTTCGACAAGGGCCTCAGCGCGGAGACCCCGCAGGCCACCACGGTGGTGCAGGGCTCGGGCAAGGCGCTCAAGAGCGGCGAGTTCGCCCAGGTGTCGTACGCCGTCTACAAGGCCTCGGACGCCTCGAAGCTCGGCGCGGTCGGGTTCGACCAGGGGAACCCGCAGGTGCTCTCCGTCGGCGGGACCGGCTTCGGCGCGCTGCTCGCCTGCACGAAGGTCGGGGACCGCGTCGCGGTGGTCGGTGAGTCGTCGGCGCTCGGCTTCAACACCGGCGGCGAGATCGTCGTCGTGGCGGACGTCGTCGCGCAGACCCCGACGAAGGCGACGGGCACGCCGCAGACGCAGGACCCGTCGCTGCCCACGGTCGAGGACAAGGCGAGCGGCGAGCCGGAGATCACGATCCCGTCCGGTGCGACGGCCCCGTCGAAGACCGAGGTCGAGGTCCTCAAGCAGGGCGACGGCGCGACGATCGAGAACGGTGACACCGCGCTCGTGCAGTACAAGGGCGTGACCCTGGCGGACGGCAAGGAGTTCGACTCCTCGTGGTCGAAGGGTGCTCCGACCACCTTCACCGTCTCCGAGGGCTCGCTCATCAAGGGCTTCGTCACCGGGCTCGTCGGGCAGAAGGTCGGGTCCCAGGTCCTCATCGTGACCACGCCCGAGGACGCCTACGGCTCGAACCCGCCCGAGGGCTCGGGCATCCCGAAGGACGCTTCCCTCGTCTTCGTCGTCGACGTCCTCGCCAAGGGCTGACCCGTGCCGACCAGGCGTCGCATCGTCGTCCTCGGCAGCACGGGCTCGATCGGCACCCAGGCCCTCGACGTCGTCGCCCGGAACCCCGACCGCTTCGAGGTCGTCGGCCTGACCGCCGGCACGAACCGTGCCCTCGTCGCCGAACAGGCCGAGCGGTTCCACGTCCGTGACACCGCCTTCGGCGCGGCCGACGCCGAACGCCTCGTCCGGAGCGTCGAGGCGGACGTCGTGCTCAACGGCATCACGGGTTCCGTCGGCCTGGGTCCGACGCTCGCCGCGCTGGAGTCCGGTGCGACGCTCGCCCTGGCGAACAAGGAGAGCCTGATCGTCGGCGGTGCGCTCGTGCAGGCCGCCGCCCGTCCCGGGCAGATCGTGCCCGTCGACAGCGAGCACTCCGCGATCGCGCAGGCGCTGCGCTCCGGTTCCGACGCGGAGGTCCGCCGCCTGGTGCTCACGGCCAGCGGCGGACCGTTCCGCGGACGCTCACGGGAGAGCCTGCGCGACGTCACCCCGGCCGAGGCCCTCGCGCATCCGACGTGGGACATGGGCCTGGTGGTGACGACGAACTCCGCCACGCTGGTGAACAAGGGGCTCGAGGTCATCGAGGCGCACCTGCTGTTCGGCGTGCCCTACGACCGCATCGACGTCACCGTGCACGCCCAGTCGATCGTGCACTCGATGGTCGAGTTCGTCGACGGGTCGACGATCGCCCAGGCCTCACCGCCGGACATGCGGCTGCCCATCGCGCTCGGCCTCGCCTGGCCGGACCGGGTGCCCGGCGTCGGGGTCCCGCTGGACTGGACGACCGCGAGCACCTGGACGTTCGAACCGCTCGACGCCGAGGCGTTCGGCGCCGTCGACCTGGCCAAGCACGTGGGCGTGCTGGGTGGGACCTTCCCGGCGGTCTTCAACGCGGCGAACGAGCAGGCGGTCGCCGCGTTCCACGCGGGTGCGATCGGCTTCCTCGACATCGTCGACACCGTCCGTCGCGTCGTCGACGAGCACACCGCGGGGGAGTCCTCCCTCGACGGCGTCCTGGCGGCGGAGCGCTGGGCGCGCGTGACGGCGGACCGCCTGCTGGCCCGCTGACGCACCCGGGCGTCGCGAGCCCGCCGCGCGGTCGCGCGACGGGTGCGCCCACGGTGATCCGTGCCTCCAGGCCGGCCGGGAGGCACGGCAGACCTCTCAGGGCGCGTTCGGCTCCGTCATGGGAAGGGTCCCGTACCCTCTGACGGTGACCGTCGAATCCGTGCTCCTCTTCGTCCTCGGCCTGGTCGTCTTCATCGTCGGCCTGCTGGTCTCGATCGGACTCCACGAACTCGGACACCTGTCGTTCGCGAAGCTCTTCGGGGTGAAGGTCACGCAGTACTCCCTCGGCTTCGGCAAGGCGATCTGGTCCTTCCGACGGGGGGAGACCGAGTACGGCATCCGACCGATCCTGCTCGGCGGGTACATCTCCATGGTCGGCATGCTCAAGCCGCGTGCATCGGGCCGGCCGAACGCGATCACGAACACCGGCATGTACGGCGCGTTCGTGCAGGACGCCCGCCAGGCCAGCGCGGAGCAGATCGCCGACTCCGGCGGCGACGACTCCCGCGCGTTCTACCGGCTGACGCCGTGGAAGCGGATCATCGTCATGGTCGCGGGGCCCGCCATGAACCTGGTGATCGGCATCGTGCTGTTCGGCGTGCTGCTGTGCGGGTTCGGCGCGCCGACCACCACCTTCACGTCGAGCGTCGACTGCGTGCTGCCGTCGAGCAGCGCGACGACCTGCGCCGCCGGGGATGCCGAATCGCCCGCGAAGCAGGCGGGCATCCGCGACGGCGACGTCGTGCTCGCGGTGGACGGGCAGCAGGACCCGACGATCGCCGAGGTGTCCCGTGTGTTCCAGCGGTCGGCAGGGGAGAGCGTCAGCGTCGTCGTGGAGCGTGACGGCCAGCGGCGGACGCTCGAGGTCACGCCGCAGCTCGCGACCCGCGACGTCGTCACCGAGCAGGGCACGGTCGCGAAGAACGCGGACGGCTCGACGAAGACCCAGCGCGTGGGCGTGGTCGGTGTCAGCATCGGGCAGTCGCTGGTCCGGCAGTCGCCGGCGGCGGTGCTGCCCGCGACCGGGGCGCAGATCGCCGCGTCGGCGCACCTCATCATCGACCTCCCGCAGCGTCTGGTCGCCGTCTGGAACGCGGCCTTCGGCGCGCAGGAGCGGTCGCAGGACAGCCCGGTGTCGGTCGTCGGCGTCGGTCGGGCGATCGGCGAGGTCTCGTCGATGAGCGGCGTGCCGGTGGTCGACAAGGCGTACACGATCCTCGGGCTGCTCGCCTCGCTCAACATCGGCCTGTTCGTGCTGAACATGGTGCCGCTCCTGCCGCTCGACGGCGGGCACATCGCCGGTGCGCTGTGGGAGGCCGTGAAGCGCCGTGCGCACGTGCTCGTCGGCAAGCCGGACCCGGGCGCGATCGACCTGGCGAAGTCGATGCCGCTGACGATGGTCGTCGTGGTGCTGCTGGCCGGGATGAGCGCGCTGCTCATCTACGCCGACATCGTCCGTCCCGTGAACCTGTTCGGGTAGCGCGGCCGCTCGCGCACGCGGGTCGCGCTGCCCACTACGCTCGGCGCATGAGCACCGCGCCAGAGGTCCGCGCCGTCGAGCGCCAGGGCATCGACGTCATCGCCGAGTCCGACCGCAAGGGGCGCCCGCGCGGGCTGTTCTGGCCGTGGTTCGCCGCCAACGTGTCGGTGCTCGGGCTGAGCTACGGCTCGTTCGTCCTCGGCTTCGGCATCTCCCTGGCGCAGGCCACGATCGTGTCCGTCGTCGGGGTGGCCTTCTCGTTCCTGCTGTGCGGCATCGTGGCGATCGCGGGCAAGCGGGGGTCGGCTCCGACGATGGTGCTGAGCCGCGCGGCCTTCGGCGTGCGGGGGAACCGGCTGCCGTCGTTCCTCAGCTGGGTCCTGACGGTCGGGTGGGAGACCGCACTGGCGTCGCTCGCGGTGCTCGCCACCTCGACGGTGTTCCGCGAGCTCGGCTGGGACGACGGTGTGGTGACGAAGCTCGTCGCCCTCGTCGTCGTGGCGGCCCTGGTGGTCGGGGCCGGGATCGCGGGCTTCGACGTGATCATGCGCCTGCAGACCGTCATCACCGTCGTGACCGCCGTGCTCACCGTCGTGTACGTCGTCCTCGCGGTGCCCTCGATCGACCTCGGCACCCTCGGCGCCCTGCCGGCGGGCAGCGCGCAGAACGTCATCGGCGCGCTGGTGCTCGTGATGACGGGCTTCGGCCTCGGCTGGGTCAACGCGGCGGCGGACTACTCGCGGTACCTCCCGCGGACGTCCTCGACGGGCGGCGTGGTCTGGTGGACGACGTTCGGCGGCGCCCTGGCGCCCGCGGTCCTCGTCGTCGTCGGCGTCCTGCTCGCCGGCTCGTCGAAGGACCTGAACGGCGCGATCGGCGCGGACCCGATCGGCGCGCTGACGACGATCCTGCCGGTCTGGTTCCTCGTGCCGTTCGCCCTCGTGGCGATCCTCGGACTCGTCGGCGGTGCCGTGCTCGACATCTACTCGTCGGGCCTGGCGCTGCTCAGCGCCGGCGTGCGGATCCCGCGGCCGGTCGCGGCGGGCGTCGACGGCGTGTTCATGGTCGCCGGCGCCGTGTACGTCGTCTTCTTCGCGAAGGACTTCATCTCGCCGTTCCAGGCGTTCCTCGTCACGCTCGGCGTCCCGATCGCCGCGTGGGCCGGGGTGTTCGTCGCCGACGTGGTGTTGCGGCGTCGGGCCTACGCCGACGGCGAGCTCGACGACGTGCGCGGTCGCTACGGGGACGTGCGCTGGGCCGCGATCGGGCTCGTCCTGCTCGGGACGGTGCTCGGCTGGGGACTCGTCACGAACACGTACGGTGTGCCCGCGTGGCTCAACTGGCAGGGGTACCTGCTGGGACCGTTCGGCCTCGGCGGCCGCGAGGGCGCCTGGGCGTACGCGAACCTCGGGGTCCTCGTCGCCCTGGTCGTCGGCTTCGCCGGCACGCTGCTCACGGCGCGTGGGACGATCCGCCGCCAGGAGCACGACGCATGAGCGTCACGGTCCCGACCGATGCCTGGCTCGTCGCGATCGACCTGCAGGAGGTCTTCACCGGCGACAGCCCGTGGGCGACACCGCGGTACGACGACGCCGCTGCCGGGACGCGACGGCTGCTCCCGCGGTTCGCCGGGCGCACCGTGTTCACCCGGTTCGTCGCGCCCGAGCGCCCGCAGGGCGCGTGGGTGCCCTACTACCGCGAGTGGTCGTTCGCGCTCGTGCCCGACACCGACCCCCTGTACGACCTGACCGCCCCCTTCTCGGCTGCGGCGACGGCCCACGGCGACCCCGTCGTCACCGAGCCGACGTTCGGCAAGTGGGGAGCGGGCCTCCGGGCCGTCGTCGGCGAGCACCCGCACCTCGTGCTCACCGGGGTGTCCACCGACTGCTGCGTCGTGTCCACCGCGCTGGCTGCGGCGGACGCGGGAGCGACCGTCACGGTCGTCGCCGACGCGTGCGCCGGCGCGAGCGACGAGGACCACGAGCGTGCCCTCGCGCTCATGCGGCTGTACGGGCCGCTCATCACGGTCGTGGACCGCGGGGCGGACCTGGTCACCGACCAGGTGTGACGTCACCGGGAGCGCGTAGAGTCACACCCGTGCCAGCAGTGAACCTCGGTCTGCCGAAAGTCCCCGAAACCCTGAGCCCGCGTCGGAAGTCGCGGCAGATCCGGGTGGGGAAGGTCCTCGTGGGCGGTGACGCCCCGGTCTCCGTGCAGTCGATGACGACGACGCCGACGACGAACATCAACGCGACGCTGCAGCAGATCGCCGAGCTCACGGCGTCCGGCTGCGACATCGTCCGCGTCGCGGTCCCGAGCCAGGACGACGCCGACGCACTGCCGATCATCGCCAAGAAGTCGCAGATCCCGGTCATCGCCGACATCCACTTCCAGCCGAAGTACGTCTTCCAGGCCATCGACGCCGGGTGCGCCGCGGTCCGTGTGAACCCGGGCAACATCCGGAAGTTCGACGACCAGGTCGGTGCGATCGCCCGGGCCGCGAAGGACGCCGGGGTCTCGCTGCGCATCGGTGTCAACGCCGGGTCACTCGAACCGAGCCTGCTGCAGAAGTACGGCAAGGCCACGCCCGAGGCGCTCGTCGAGTCCGCCGTGTGGGAGGCATCGCTCTTCGAGGAGCACGACTTCCACGACTTCAAGATCTCGGTCAAGCACAACGACCCGATCGTCATGGTGAAGGCCTACCGCCAGCTCGCCGCCGCGGGGGACTGGCCGCTGCACCTCGGTGTCACCGAGGCCGGGCCGGAGTTCCAGGGCACGATCAAGAGCGCCACCGCGTTCGGCATCCTGCTCGCCGAGGGCATCGGCGACACCATCCGCGTCTCGCTGTCCGCGCCCCCTGCACAGGAGGTCAAGGTCGGCCTGCAGATCCTGCAGTCGCTCAACCTGCGTGAGCGCAAGCTCGAGATCGTCTCCTGCCCGAGCTGCGGCCGTGCACAGGTCGACGTCTACCAGCTGGCCAACGACGTGACGAAGGGCCTCGAGGGCATGACCGTGCCCCTGCGCGTCGCCGTCATGGGCTGCGTCGTGAACGGCCCGGGCGAGGCGCGCGAGGCGGACCTCGGCGTGGCCTCCGGCAACGGCAAGGGACAGATCTTCGTGAAGGGGCAGGTCGTCAAGACCGTCCCGGAGCGGGAGATCGTGCAGACGCTGATCGCGGAGGCGAACCGCATCGCCGACGAGATGGGTCCGGACGCCGCCACCGGGACCCCGCAGGTCGTCACGACGACCTGAGCCGCCGTCGTCGGACGCGCGCCGCTAGGCTTGCGTCCGTGGTCACACGGCTCTCCCATCTCTTCCTCCGCACGCTCCGCGACGACCCCTCCGACGCCGAGGTGACGAGCCACAAGCTGCTCGTCCGCGCCGGGTACGTCCGCCGTCAGTCCCCGGGCATCTTCGCGTGGCTCCCGCTCGGCCTGCGGGTGCGGCGCAAGATCGAGGACATCATCCGCGAGGAGATGGTGGCCGCCGGTGCGCAGGAGGTCCTGCTGCCGGCGCTGCTGCCCCGCGAGCCCTACGAGGCGACGGACCGCTGGACCGAGTACGGCGACGGCATGTTCCGCCTGCAGGACCGCAAGGGCTCCGACTACCTGCTCGCGCCGACGCACGAGGAGATGTTCGCGCTCCTCGTGAAGGACCTGTACGGCTCGTACAAGGACCTGCCCGTCACGCTGTTCCAGATCCAGGACAAGTACCGCGACGAGGCCCGCCCGCGCGCCGGTCTGCTCCGCGGCCGCGAGTTCACGATGAAGGACGCGTACTCGTTCGACCTCACCGACGAGGGGCTCGACCGCAGCTACCAGGTGATGCGCGACGCCTACGAGAAGATCTTCGCCCGCCTGGGCCTCGAGTACGTCATCGTCGCGGCCGATGCCGGCGCGATGGGCGGCTCGAAGTCCGAGGAGTTCCTGCACCCGATCGGCGTCGGCGAGGACACCTTCGTCCGCAGCGCCGGCGGCTACGCGGCGAACGTCGAGGCGTACAACACGCCCGTCCCCGACGCCCTGCCGATCGCGGGGCAGCCCGAGCCCGTGCTCCTGCCCGCTGCCGACACGCCGACGATCGACACGCTCGTCGCCCACGCGAACGAGGTCGCCCCGCGTGACGGCGCACCGTGGACCGCTGCTGACACGCTGAAGAACGTCGTGCTGGCGCTGACCCACCTCGACGGCACCCGCGAGGTCGTCGTGGTCGGACTGCCCGGTGACCGCGAGGTCGACCTGAAGCGCGCCGAGGTCGCCTTCGCACCGGCCGAGGTCGAGGCCGCCGGCGACGACGACTTCCGGAAGCACCCGGGCGTCTTCGTGAAGGGCTACATCGGCCCGCAGGTGCTCGGCTCCGCGAGCCCGTCGGGCATCCGCTACCTCGTCGACCCGCGCGTGGTCGAGGGGACGAGCTGGATCACCGGCGCGAACGAGCGCGGCGTCCACGTCTCCGGCCTCGTGATGGGTCGCGACTTCGCCGCGGACGGCGTCGCCGAGGTGTCCGACGTCCGTGCGGGCGACCCCGCTCCGGACGGCTCCGGCCCGCTCGAGACCGCCCGCGGCATGGAGATCGGTCACGTCTTCCAGCTCGGCCGCAAGTACGCCGAGGCGCTCGACCTCAAGGTGCAGGACGAGAACGGCAAGCTCGCGACGGTCACCATGGGGTCGTACGGCATCGGCGTGACGCGCATCATGGCGATCCTGGCCGAGGCGCACAACGACGAGAAGGGCCTGGCCTGGCCGAAGGAGGTCGCGCCGTTCGACGTCCACGTCGTGGCGACGGGCAAGGACCAGGTCGCGTACGACCTCGCTGCGTCGCTCATCGACAGCCTCGAGGGCGAGCGGTACGACGTCGTGTACGACGACCGTCCGAAGGTGTCCCCGGGCGTGAAGCTCCGCGACGCCGAGCTGCTCGGCGTCCCCGTCGTCGTCGTCGCCGGGCGGAACGCCGCCGACGGTGTGGTCGAGCTCTGGGACCGCCGCTCGGGCGAGCGTCGGGACGTCCCGGTGGCCGAGCTGCTCGAGGCGGTCCGCGCGATCTGATCGCAACCCCTCCACGGACCGGAGGCGCGGTGTCGACCGGCACCGCGCCTCCGGTCCGTCTCGTGGTTCTGGGGTACGCTTGTAGCCGACTTCTGCGCAGTTCCACCCGCAGGAGCGACTCAGCTGAACACGGAGGCACCTCGGTGAAGATCGACCTCGCAGTCCTGCGACTCATGGAGCGCGAGCGGGAGATCCCGTTCGACGAACTCGTCCGCATCATCGAATCCGCCATCCTGACGGCGTACCAGAAGCACCGCGCGGAGAACGACGAGCCCATCGACGCCCAGACCCGTGTCGAGCTCGACCGCAAGTCCGGCGAGGTCTCCGTCTACGTGCCGGAGCGCGACGAGGACGGCACCGTCGTCGGCGAGGCCGTCGACCAGCCGAGCGACTTCGGCCGCATCGCCGCCTTCGCCGCGAAGCAGGTCATCAACCAGCGTCTGCGCGACATCGGCGACGACAAGATCCTCGGCCAGTTCCGTGGCAAGGAGGGCGACATCGTCGCGGGCGTGATCCAGCAGGGTCCGAACCCGAAGATGGTGCACGTCGACCTCGGCACGGTCGAGGCGATCCTGCCGCCCGAGGAGCAGGTGCCGGGCGAGGAGTACAAGCACGGCAACCGCATCCGCGTCTACGTCACGAGCGTCGGCCGCGGTGCCAAGGGCCCGCAGATCACGGTCTCGCGCACCCACCCGGGCCTGGTCCGGAAGCTCTTCGCGCTCGAGGTCCCCGAGATCGCGTCGGGCGTGGTCGAGATCACGTCGATCGCGCGTGAGTCCGGGCACCGCACCAAGCTCGCGGTGAAGGCGAACGAGCCGGGCGTCAACGCGAAGGGCGCCTGCATCGGCGAGCTCGGTGCGCGTGTCCGCGCCGTGACGACCGAGCTCGGTGCGGAGAAGATCGACATCGTCGACTACTCGTCCGACCTTGCCTCGTTCGTCGCGAGTGCACTGTCGCCCGCGAAGGTCACGAGCGCGTTCGTGCTCGACGCGTCGACGAAGGCGGTCCGTGCCCTGGTGCCGGACTACCAGCTGTCGCTCGCGATCGGGAAGGAAGGGCAGAACGCCCGTCTCGCCGCGAAGCTGACCGGTGCGCGCATCGACATCCAGCCGGACTCCATACTGGACGGCGACGAGTAGGACACGACCGTGTCGGGCGACGCTCGTCGCCCGGCACCGTTTCGCTGGTGGCGTGGCCCGTCCGGGCGCGCCGGATCGCGGTGGTCGGAGGCAAGGAGTATGGTGGTTCCCGTCAGAACATGCATCGGCAGTCGTCGTCGTGCTCCCCGGTCCTCCCTCCTCCGTGTCGTCGCCCTGAGCGACGGTCGCGTCGTGGCGGACCCGAAGGCAGTCATGCCGGGGCGGGGAGCCTGGCTCACCCCGACCGTCGAAGCACACGATCAGGCCGTCAAGCGCAGGGCCTACCGCCGCGCGCTCCGGCTCGACCGTGAACCGGACACGTCAGCGGTACGTGACTACCTCGAGGCGCTCAGCGCCGAAGAGCAGGCGCGTCACCGGGACACGACAGAACAGGCTGAACGGCTTATGGACAACTGATGAGCGGCTCGAAGTGAGACCCGTCATCCAGTGAGTCCTGCCCCCTTCGCGGGGTGGGACCCGTGAAGGAGAACAGTGGCAAAACCACGCGTACACGAGATCGCATCCGAACTCGGTGTCGACAGCAAGACCGCAATGGAGAAGCTCAAGGAACTCGGCGAGTTCGTCAAGGGCCCGAGCTCCAGTGTGGAACCCCCCGTCGCGCGCAAGCTCCGTGCTGCGCTGCAGGCGGACGGCGCCTCGACGGCGTCGAAGCCCGCGGCCTCGGCGAGCCCGAGCGCTCCCGCGAAGGCCGCTGCCCCGCGGTCCGGCGCCCCGAAGCCCGGCGGTCCCCGTCCGGGTCCGGCGCGTCCGGCTCCCGCGCCGAAGGCCGAGCCCGAGGTCGAGGCGCCCGTCGCCGAGACCCCGACGCCCGCCGCGCCGAAGTCGGTCGCGCAGCGCCAGGCCGAGGCCGAGGCTGCACAGAAGGCCGCGGCTGCCGAGAAGGCCGCCGCTGCCGAGCAGGCAGCGTCGGGTGAGCAGTCCGGCGACGACGCGAGCGCTCCGAAGAGCGACGCCGTCAAGCCGGGCGGCGCGCCGAAGCCCGGCTCCGCAGCCGGCCCCAAGCCCGGCGGTCCGAAGCCCGGCGCACGCCCGGGCAACAACCCCTACGCGTCCAGCCAGGGCATGGGCTCGCGCCCGCCGCGTCCCGGCAACAACCCGTACTCGTCCAACCAGGGCATGGGTCAGCGTCCTGCCGGCGGTGCCGGTGGCGGCAACGGCATCCCGCGTCCGGCCCCGCCGCGTCCCGGCGTGCCCCGTCCGGGCGCACCGCGACCGGGTGGCCCCGGGCAGGCGAACCGTGCCCCCGGCTTCGGGCAGCGCCCGGGCCAGGGCGGCGGTCGTGGCGGCCCCGGTGGTCGTCCGGGTGGTGCCGGTGGTGCCGGTGGCGGCTTCCCGCGCCCGGCGTTCAGCGGTCCGCGTCCCGCCGGTGGCGGTGGCCGCGGTCGTGGCCCCGGTGGTGGGACCGCCGGTGCGTTCGGTCGCGGTGGCGGCAAGAGCCGTGCCCGCAAGTCGAAGCGGACGAAGCGCGCCGAGTACGAGATGCGGCAGGCGCCGTCGCTCGGCGGTGTGCAGGTCCCTCGTGGCGACGGCAACACGGTCGTGCGACTCCGTCGCGGTGCGAGCATCTCGGACTTCGCGGACAAGATCGACGCCATGCCCGGCAACCTGGTGACCGTGCTGTTCCACCTCGGTGAGATGGCCACGGCGACCGAGTCGCTGGACGAGGCCACGTTCGAGGTCCTCGGCGAGGAGCTCGGCTACAAGATCCAGATCGTGTCGCCGGAGGACGAGGACCGAGAGCTCCTCGAGGGCTTCGACATCGACATCGACGCCGAGTACGCCGACGAGGACGACTCCGTCCTGCAGCAGCGTCCCCCGGTCGTCACCGTCATGGGTCACGTCGACCACGGCAAGACCCGACTCCTCGACGCCATCCGCAACTCGAAGGTGGTCGAGGGCGAGGCCGGCGGCATCACGCAGCACATCGGTGCGTACCAGATCGTCACCGAGCACGAGGGCATCGAGCGTCCGATCACGTTCATCGACACCCCGGGTCACGAGGCCTTCACCGCCATGCGTGCCCGTGGTGCGCAGGTGACGGACATCGCGATCCTCGTGGTCGCGGCGGACGACGGCATCATGCCCCAGACGATCGAGGCGCTGAACCACGCGCAGTCGGCCAACGTGCCGATCGTGGTCGCGGTGAACAAGATCGACAAGGAGGGCGCGAACCCGGCGAAGGTCCGGCAGCAGCTCACCGAGTACAACCTGGTGGCCGAGGAGTACGGCGGCGACGTCATGTTCGTCGACGTGTCGGCGCGCAACAACGTCGGCATCCAGGACCTGCTCGACGCGGTGCTGCTCACGGCGGACGCCGGTCTCGACCTGCGTGCGAACCCCGACAAGGACGCCCGCGGTGTCGCGATCGAGGCCCGCCTCGACAAGGGTCGCGGTTCCGTCGCGACGGTGCTCATCCAGTCCGGCACGCTGCACGTCGGCGACGCCATCGTGGCGGGCACGGCCTACGGTCGCGTCCGTGCCATGACGGACGAGAACGGTGTGGCGGTCAAGGCCGCGACGCCGAGCCGTCCGGTCCAGGTGCAGGGTCTGTCGTCGGTGCCGCGCGCCGGTGACACCTTCCTGGTCACGGAGGAGGACCGCACGGCCCGCCAGATCGCCGAGAAGCGTGAAGCGGCCGAGCGCAACGCCCAGCTGGCCAAGGCCCGCAAGCGCATCTCGCTCGAGGACTTCACCCGTGCGCTCGAGGAGGGCAAGGTCGACTCGCTCAACCTCATCATCAAGGGTGACGTCTCCGGTGCCGTCGAGGCACTCGAGCAGTCGCTCCTGGACATCGAGGTCGACGACAGCGTCCAGCTCCGCATCCTGCACCGCGGTGTGGGTGCGATCACGGAGTCGGACATCGACCTGGCCACGATCGACAACGCGATCGTCGTCGGCTTCAACGTCCGCCCGGACGTCAAGGCCCGCGAGCGTGCGGCGCGCGAAGGCATCGACGTGCGCTTCTACTCGGTCATCTACAACGCACTCGAGGACATCGAGCAGTCCCTCAAGGGCATGCTCAAGCCCGAGTACGAAGAGGTCCAGTCGGGTGTCGCCGAGATCCGCGAGGTGTTCCGCTCCTCGAAGTTCGGCAACATCGCCGGTGTCATCGTCCGCTCCGGCACGATCACGCGCAACGCCAAGGCGCGCGTCATCCGTGACGGTGTGGTGCTCGCCGACGGCCTGGCCATCGAGTCGCTGCGTCGCTTCAAGGACGACGTCACCGAGGTCCGCACGGACTTCGAGGCCGGTATCGGTCTGGGCAAGTACAACGACATCCAGATCGGCGACGAGATCGAGACCACCGAGCTCGTCGAGAAGCCGCGCGACTGACGCCTGGCTATCCTGGACCCCGCTCCTCCCTCGGGAGGGGCGGGGTCCGTCCCGTTCCACCAGTAGATTCCCTGCCCCAGGAGGCACCCATGGCCGATCCGCAGCGCGCTCGCAAGATGGCGGACCGCATCAAGGAAGTCGTCGCACGGCGGCTCGACAGGGGGCTGCGCGACCCGCGCCTCGGATTCGTCACGATCACCGACGTCCGCGTGACGGGCGACCTGCAGCACGCGTCGGTGTTCTACACGGTCTACGGCACCGACGAGGAGCGTGCCGACTCGGCCGCCGCGCTCAAGGCCGCGACCGGGATGCTCCGCAGCGAGGTCGGCAAGAACATCACGGCGCGGCTCACCCCGTCGCTGGAGTTCATCGCGGACGCCCTGCCCGAGACGTCGGCGCACATGGAGGACCTGCTCGTCCAGGCGCAGCAGCGGGACGCGCAGGTGCGCGCCGCGTCGGCCGGCGCACAGTACGCCGGTGATGCCGACCCGTACAAGCACGACGAGGACGAGGACGAGGACGAGGAGCGCGACGAGCGCGCCTGACCTGCCGCAGCACCACGACGGCCGCCGGACACCCCGTCCGGCGGCCGTCGTCGTGCGACGGGCGGCCGATCGGCCACGGGGCAGGCGGGGGCGTCAGACGGCGGGCCCGACGGCCGTCAAGCGTCGGGCAGTCGGTACCCGGACGCGTCGTCGCCGGTCACGAGTCCGTCGCGCAGCAGGGACGCGAGCGCCCGGGCTCGCTGCTCGGCGTCCGGCCACACCAGGTCGACCTCGTCGCGCGTGACGGGCACGTCGCTGGCCCGCAGCTCGGCCATCACCAGACCGCGCACCTGGCGGTCGCTGCCGGCGAAGCGCGCCTGCTTCGGCGCCCGTGGCCCGTCGTGCTCCGGGTACCCGGCAGCCCGCCAGGCACACCGGTCGGCGATCGGGCACGCGTCGCACGCGGGGGAACGGGCGGTGCAGACGAGCGCGCCGAGCTCCATCACCGCGGCGTTCGTGGCCGCTGCGGTGTCGCGGTCCTCGGGGAGCACCGAGTCCATGAGCGGCAGGTCCCGCTTCGCGTTCGCCGGTCCGGGCTCGCCCTCACCGAGGACCGCACGGGCGAGCACACGGCGGACGTTCACGTCGACCACGGGGTGCCGGTCGCCGTACGCGAACACCGCCACGGCGCGGGCGGTGTAGTCACCGATGCCGGGCAGGGCGAGGAGCGCGTCGACGTCGCGCGGGACCACGTTGTCGTGCTGCTCGGCGATCACGGTCGCCGCCGCGTGCAGTGCGAGCGCCCGTCTCGGGTAGCCGAGCCGGTCCCACGCGCGGACCGCGTCGCCGGGGGGTGACGCCGCGAGGTCCGCAGGCGTCGGCCACCGGGTGAGCCACGCCTCCAGACGGGGGACGACCCGCGCGACCTGCGTCTGCTGCAGCATGATCTCGCTGACCAGCGTGCCCCAGGCGGGGAACCCCGGCCGCCGCCACGGCAGGTCGCGGGCCTCGGTGCGGAACCAGGCCACCAGCGGGGACGCCATGTCGGGACGGCTCCGGTCCGTCGGGTTCTCCACAGCCGGTCGGGAGGCTCCGCTCGCGTTCACCACGACAGCCTACGGTGGGTGCATGGCACGCTGGGCACCGCAGGAGACCGACACGATGGCCGCGATCGCGAGCGAGGTGATCGCGCAGGTCGGGACGAACCGGACCGTCGTCGGCATCGACGGGCAGGACGGCACCGACCTCGAACGGGTCGCCGCGGCGCTCGTCGGGGCCTTCCAGCAGCAGGGGGTGTCCGCGATGGCTGCCGCTGCGCCGTCCGCCGACCTCGACGTCCTCCGCGCCGACGTCGTGACGCCGTTCCGCACGACCGGGGCGGGGGAGGGCGTGCTCGTCGTGCACGGGCAGGGACTGCTCGCACCGGGTCCGCGGGGGCTCTGGCGCTGGTCGCTGTGGGTGGAGCAGGAGGACGGCCGCCTCGAGCGTCGCGCGGACGTCAAGATCGCCGCCTCGGCCGTGCTCGACGTGACGGACCCGGACCACCCCCGTCGCGAGTGGAACGACGCCTGCTGACCACACCGGGCCGGTCGGGCTGACGCACGTCGCTGGTACCCTCGTCCGGTGCTCGCTACCCCGCCTGACGGCATCCTCCTCGTCGACAAGCCGCAGGGCATCTCCAGTCACCGGGTGGTATCGATCGCACGTCGGCGCCTCGGCCTGAAGAAGATCGGCCACGCGGGCACCCTCGACCCGATGGCGACCGGTCTGCTGCTGCTCGGCGCCGGACCGTCCACCCGGCTCCTCACGCACCTGGTCGGACTCGGGAAGACCTACACGGCGACGATCCGACTGGGCGTCGGGACGGACTCGGACGACGCGGACGGCACGCCGACGTCAGCCGTCGGGGTCGCGGACGCCGACGTGTCCGACGACGCCATCGAGCGTGCGGTCGCCGCGCAGCGCGGGGTGATCGACCAGGTGCCCTCGACGGTCAGTGCGATCAAGGTCGACGGGCGACGGGCCTACGACCTCGCCCGGAAGGGCGAGGAGGTCGTGCTGCGCTCCCGCACCGTCACGGTGTCCCGCTTCGAGGTCACCGGCCGCGACGACCACACCGTCACCGTCGACGGTGCAGCGGTCCCCGTCGTGGACCTCGACGTCGTGGTCGAATGCTCCTCGGGCACCTACGTCCGGGCGCTCGCGCGTGACGTCGGGGCGGTCCTCGGCACCGGCGCCCACCTCACGGCGCTCCGCCGCACCGCCGTCGGCCCCTTCGCCGTCGCGGACGCGGTGGACCTCGAGGACGAATCGGTCGACGTCGCGGCGGCCCTGGCACGCCCGGCGGACGTCGCGCGTCGACTGTTCGACGTCGTCACGCTCGACGCGGTCGCGGCGAAGGACCTCACGGACGGCAAGCGGGTCGCGGTCGAGCACCCCGACCACGACGGCCCGGTCGCTGCGGTCGCGCAGGACGACGACCGGCTGGTCGGCCTCGTCTCGGTGCGGCGCGGTCGGTTGCGGGTCATCACCAACTTCCCGGCCCCGGCGACCGTCGGGACGACGACGGACGGAGCGCGCGCGTGATCGAGTGGTTCATGTGGGTGCAGCTGGCGGTGGCCGTGGTCGCCGGGCTGTTCGCCGTGGTCGTCGGGTTCCTCGGCTGGAAGCCCAACGACTACACCGTCGGCTCCCTCGCCCTCATCGAGCTGCTGCTCCTGGCGCAGGGCGTGGTCTCGCTCGTCCTCCCCGCCGTCGGCAGTCCGCCGCAGGGCAACGCGCTCGAGTTCGGGGTGTACGCCGTGTCGGTGCTGCTCGTACCGCCGGCAGCGATCCTGTGGGCCCTGATCGACCGGACGAAGTGGAGCACGGTCGTGCTCGGCGCCGGGGCGTTCACCGTCGCGGTGATGATCTACCGCATGTACCAGATCTGGTTCGCGCTGAACTGAGCCCGCCGTCGTCGCCGGTGCCCGCTCGTCCGCGCGCGTCACCCGTCGTCGGTAGACTCGTCGCCGTGGCGAACAGATCCTCCCTCGCGACCGGCATCGGCCGCGTCCTCATCGCCGTGTACGGCATCCTCGCCCTCGCGGCGACCGGGCGCAGCGTCGTCCAGATCATCGAGAAGTTCTCCTTCGCACCGTTCGCCTACACGCTGAGCGCCGTCGCCGCCGTCGTCTACATCGTGGCGATGATCGCGCTCATCGCCCCCGGCCGTGCCTGGTACCGCGTCGCCTGCGTGACCATCGGGTTCGAGATGGCCGGCGTGCTGGTCGTCGGCACCCTGTCGCTCCTCGACCGTCAGCTCTTCCCGGACGACACCGTGTGGTCGTACTACGGCCTCGGCTACCTCTTCGCACCGCTCGTGCTCCCGATCGCCGGGCTCTGGTGGCTCCGCAAGCACCACCGCACCGCCGTCGCCGGACCCGCTGCCGCGTCGGCGACGGTCGGCGAGTAGGGATCGACGTGCAGTACTACGACGACGTCGCCGACGTGGCGCAGGGCTTCGGACCGAGTGCGGTCACCATCGGCAAGTTCGACGGCGTCCACGTCGGACACCGGGCGGTGATCGCGCACCTCGAACGCGCCGCCCGTGAGCGCGGGCTGGTGTCCACCGTGGTGACCTTCGACCGCCACCCGCTCAGCGTCATCGACCCCGAACGGGTTCCGCCGGCGCTGACGAGCACCCCGCAGCGACGCGAGCTCCTCGAGGGCATCGGGGTCGACGCCATGCTCCTGCTGCGCTTCGACCAGGACCTGCAGTCGCAGGCCCCCGAGGCGTTCGTCTCCGAGATCCTCGTCGGCACCCTGCACGCCGAGCTCGTGTTCGTCGGCAGCGACTTCCGGTTCGGCGCCCGCGGTGCCGGCGACGTCGCGCTCCTGCGTCGACTGGGGGAGCAGCACGGCTTCCGCGTCGAGCTCATCGACGACGTCGACCTGCGCGACGACGTGCGCCCCGCTGACGAGCGACGCGTCTCGTCCACCTGGATCCGCGAGCTGCTCGGTGACGGACGTGTGGCCGAGGCTGCCCGTCTGCTCGGGCGCGAGCACGCGGTCCGGAGCACGGTGGTGCACGGGAACCAGCGTGGTCGGGCCATGGGGTACCCGACGGCGAACCTCGACCCTGCGTGCGAGGGCTTCGTCCCGGCCGACGGCGTCTACGCGGCTCGCGTGCTGCACGAGGGCACGGTGTACCCGGCGGCGGTGTCCGTCGGCAACAACCCGACGTTCGAGGGCGTCCCGGCGAAGCAGATCGAGGCGCACCTGCTCGACGTCGACATCGACCTGTACGGGGACACCATCTCGGTGCTGTTCGTGTCGTTCGTCCGCGGCATGGTCGCGTTCTCGTCGATGGACGAGCTCGCGGCCCAGATGCGGCAGGACGACCTCGACATCCGGCTGTTGCTCGGACTGCCCGCGCCGGTCTGACGCCGGGCCGGGCCCGCCCTGCGCGAGTCTCGGCCAGCCCCGCGCGAGTCTCGGCCGGCCAGGGGCGAGTCTCGGCCAACCGAGGGCGAGTCTCGGCCTGAGCGACACGTCTCGCGCGTCCGAGCACGAGCACCGTCGCTCAGCCCGAGACTCGGCTCGCAGCTCGCAGCTCGCAGCTCGCAGCTCGCAGGTCGCAGCTCGCTGCTCGCTGCTCGCTGCTCGCAGCGACGCAGGACGCCCCGCGACCGATCAACGGTCACGGGGCGTCCTGCGCGGTGCTGATCAGCTCCCGAGGGCGTCGAGCCAGATCTTGCGGGCGTCGAGGGCCTCTTGCGCCGCCGTGATCTTGCGGGCGTCCCCGGAGGCCTGTGCGGCCTCGAGCTCGGCCTGGAGCTTGCCGATGGCGTCCTCGAGCTGACTGGCGAGGCCGGACTGTCGCGCCTTGCGCTCCGGGTCCGAGGCCTTCCAGTGCTCGTCCTCGAGGCTCCGGACGTGGTCCTCGACCGCGCGCAGGCGGTCCTCGATCCGGCGGACGTCGCCGCGGGGGACCTTGCCGATCTCGTCCCACCGGCGCTGGATGTCCGTCAGGGTCCGGCGTGCGGCGACGCGGTCGGTCTGCTGCAGCAGCGGCTCGGCCTCGGTCAGCAGGGCCTGCTTCGCGACGAGGTTCGCGCTGAACTCCTCGTTCTCGACGGCGGCCTCGGCGTGGCGCTGCTCGAACAGCACGTCGCCGGCTGCCTTGAACCGTGCCCAGAGTGCGTCGTCGTGGCGCTTGCCGGCGCGCCCGGCCCGCTTCCAGTCGTCGAGCAGCTCGCGGTAGGCCGGGATGCCGTCCGTCCCGCGGGTCGCGAGCGCCTCGGCCTGCTGCACGAGCTCCTGCTTGCGGTTCCGCGCGTCGCGGTGCTGCGCGTCGAGCTCCGAGTAGAAGGCACGGCGGTGCTGGTCGACCGTCGAGCGGGCGGCACGGAAGCGCTTCCAGAGGTCGTTCGCGTCGTTCTTCGGCAGGCGCGGACCGTCGTGCTGGTGCTGCTGCCAGCGGGCGAACACGTCGTCGAGCTGCGCGGTGATCTGCTTCCACTGCGCGCGGGCCGGGTCGACGGCGGCGAGCGACTCGGCCTCCTCGACCAGGGACGCGCGGTACGCGAGCGCGTCCGTGAGCGCCTGCTGCGCCTGTGCCTGCTGCTCCTTGGTGAGCGACCCCACCTGCTCCGACAGGCTCGCGACACGGTTCTCGAGCGACTTCAGGTCGCCGACGACCCTGGCCTCGGCGACCTGCGTGCGCAGGTGCTCGACGGTCCGGGCGACGTCGTTCGCCGAGGCGCCACGCTGGACGCGCTGCTCGGCGATCTTCACCTGCCCCTCGAGGTCGGCGTACTTGCGCGCGAAGTACGCGAGGGCCTCGTCCGGGGTGGCGTCCGGGTACTCGCCGACAGCCTTCTCGCTGTCGTCGTACCGGACGTACACCGTCCCGTTCTCGTCGACCCGGCCCCAGGTCGTTGCTTCGTCAGGTCCCACAGGTCTCGCCTCGATCGTGGTCGTGCATCACCGACGTCCCCGTCGGCACGGTCAGGTCGTCAGCCTATTGCACCGGAGGGGCGCGGGGGCCAGCGGGACGTGCGGGCTGTGGACGACCGCGGACCCGGGTCCGTGGCGACCCGGTCCGGTCAGCCGTCCTTCCGGATGGTCGCGCCGGTGATCGTCGTGGCGACCTCCGGCTCGCCGGTGCCGTCGGACCCCGTCGACGCGATGCCCTTCGAGGTGATCTCGCGCTCCAGGTCGCCGAGCCCGCTCGTGACCTTGCCGACCACGGTGTAGCCGCCCGTCGAGCCGTCGAGCGTCGTGTCGCCGTAGACGATGAAGAACTGCGTGGACTGCGAGTACGGCGACGCGCCGCGCGCGATCGCCAGCGTGCCCTCGGCGTAGCGGCCGTCGCTCGGGACGTTCTCGAGCGGGCCGTACTGGAACCCGGCGTCACCCGTGCCGTCGCCGTTCGCCGAGCCGCACTGCAGGAACCGGAAGTCGGCGCTGTCGGCCAACCGGTGGCAGGTGGTGCCCTCGTAGAACTGCTTCCGGATGAGGTCGATCTCCACGCTCGCCGCCTGCGGAGCGGCCGCGCCGTCGAGCTCGATGCCGAGCTCGACGTCCTTGTTCAGCGTCAGCGTGCCGGTCCAGGTCGCCCCGTCCGCGATGCCCTTGCTCGGCACCTTCCCGGTGTTGCCGGCCGTCGCACTCGCCGACGGGGTCGGGGTGGACGTGGCACTCGCGCTCGCGTCCGGTGCATCGCCGGCCCGCGATCCTGCGAAGGCGAGCTGCGACCCGGTGGCGAGCGCCGCCACGAGCACGAGCACACCCGCGCCGACGACGTTGTCCCGCACCCTCCGGCGTCGCTGCCGGTCGTGCAGGCCCTGTCGGGCCTGGTACAGACGGAGCCGCTCACGCGCCTCGCGGTTGTCGCGCGCCTGGTTCTTCGGTGCCACGGTGCTGATCGGACCTCTCGTCGACTGTGCCGACGAGCGTAGCGGACCGAGGGGGACGCCCGGCCTGGAGGCACGCAGCACGTCGGCGGTCCGGCCTACCATCGGAGCATGGCAGCGGATCGATCGGGCATGCGCGCGCCCACGACGGGTGGTCGCGCCGGGTTGGCTCAGGGGTCCGTCCCGCTGGCGGTGCGGATGCGTCCGACGAGCCTGGACGAGGTCGCGGGGCAGCAGCACCTGCTCGGGCGGGGCAGTCCGCTGGTGCAGCTCGCCACCGGGACGCGTGAGAACCCCGGCGGGGTGTCGGTGATCCTCTGGGGTCCGCCCGGCACCGGCAAGACGACCCTGGCACAGGCGATCGCGCGGCAGTCCGGTCGCGAGTTCGTGGAGCTCTCGGCCGTGACGGCCGGCGTGAAGGACGTGCGCGAGGTCATGGAGAAGGCCCTCACGCACCGCGACCTGTACGGCTCGACCACCGTGCTGTTCCTCGACGAGATCCACCGCTTCAGCAAGGCCCAGCAGGACGCGCTGCTGCCCGGTGTCGAGAACGGGTGGGTCATCCTCATCGCCGCGACGACCGAGAACCCCTCGTTCTCCGTGATCTCCCCGCTGCTCTCCCGTTCCCTGTTGCTCACCCTCAAGCCGCTCACGGACGAGGACCTCGGCATGCTCGTGGACCGGGCGGTCGAGGACCCGAGGGGCCTGGGCGGCTCGGTCGTCCTCGGGGACGACGCTCGTTCGGCGATCGTCCGGCTGTCATCCGGCGACGCGCGTCGGGCCCTCACCGCGCTCGAGGCCGCCGCGTCCTCCGCGATCGCGGCGCGCACCGGCGATGCGGACGACGACGAGGACGAACCGCGCGACGACGTCGCCCTCGACGACGTCGAGAGGGTGCCGCTGGTCGACGCCGACACGGTGGCCGCCGCGGTGGACCGTGCCCTGCTGCGGTACGACCGACAGGGCGACGAGCACTACGACGTCATCAGCGCATTCATCAAGTCGGTCCGGGGGAGCGACGTCGACGCCGCGCTGCACTACCTCGCACGGATGATCGAGGCCGGCGAGGATCCGCGGTTCATCGCACGGCGCATCATCATCTCGGCGTCCGAGGACATCGGCATGGCGGACCCGCAGGCCCTGCCGATCGCCGTCGCGGCCGCGCAGGCGGTGCAGCTCATCGGGATGCCCGAGGGGCGCATCCCGCTGGCCGAGGCCGTGGTCTACCTGGCGACGGCCCCGAAGTCGAACGCGTCCTACAACGGCGTGAACGCGGCGGTGGCGGACGTCAAGGCCGGGCGGATGGGCGTCGTCCCGGCGCACCTGCGCGACGCGCACTACCCCGGCGCGAAGCGGCTCGGGCACGGCAAGGGCTACGTCTACTCGCACGACGCCGAGCACGGGGTCGCCCGGCAGCAGTACCTGCCCGACGCCCTCGAGGGCACGGAGTACTACACGCCGACCGGCAACGGGTACGAGCGTGAGGTCGGGCCCCGGCTCGAGCGACTCCGCAAGATCACCCGCGGCGAGTGACACCCGGTGCTTCTCCGGGCCTCTCGATGCTGCTATCGTTGACGGGCCTACGTCCTGGTCCTCGCGTGCGGCTGCGCCGAGGACAGAGTCCCGCTCCGGCGGGACGGGGACAGAGGTTCGGACTGTAGCCGTCCGATCCCACAGGCTCATCCCTCTGGATCCCGTCGCCGGGACCGCGCGCACGAGTGCGTGCCGTGTCCGGCGAGTCATTCAGTTCAGACAGAGAAAAGGACCCTGTGTCTACCAAGTCACGCACCCGCAGCAAGACCCGCCTCTCGCGCGCGCTCGGCATCCCGCTGACGCCGAAGGCGGCCCGCTACCTCGAGAAGCGCCCCTACGGCCCCGGTGAGCACGGCCGTACCCGCCGTCGTGCGGACAGCGACTACGCCGTCCGCCTCCGTGAGAAGCAGCGTCTGCGCGCCCAGTACGGCATCCGCGAGAAGCAGCTCCGCATCGTCTTCGAAGAGGCCCGCAAGACGAAGGGCCTGACCGGTGAGAACCTGGTCGAGCTCCTCGAGCAGCGCCTCGACGCCCTCGTGCTGCGTGCCGGCTTCGCCCGCACCACCGCGCAGGCGCGCCAGCTGATCGTGCACCGTCACATCCTGGTCGACGGCAAGCTCGTCGACCGTCCCTCCTTCCGTGTGAAGGAGGGCCAGATGATCCACGTCAAGCAGCGCTCCGAGTCCCTCGAGCCCCTCCAGGTCGCCGCTGCCGGTGGTCACCTCGAGGTCCTGCCGAAGGTCCCGGGCTACCTCGAGGTCGAGATCGAGAAGCTCCAGGCCCGCCTGGTCCGTCGCCCGAAGCGCGCCGAGGTCCCCGTGACCTGTGAAGTGCAGCTCGTCGTCGAGTACTACGCAGCTCGCTGATCCACGGATCACGCCCGAACGGCGGGTCGTCCTCTCAGGAGGACGGCCCGCCGTTCGGCGTCCCGGCCGTCCCACGCCACTACACTCGTTCGGGCACGCACCGCTCGCGTGCGCGAGAGGGAGAGGGAGAGGCACCGTGAAGCAGCTGTTCTTCGTCGCCGTCGGCGTCGTCATCGGCTTCGCCGCCGCGCACCGGATCGCGAACACACCCGGCGGCGCCCGCCTCTTCGCGGACGTGAACGCCAGGACGAAGGCGTTCACCGACGCCGTCGCCGACGGGTACCGCTCCCGCGAGGCCGAACTCCGCACCGACGCCTGAGCGTCACCGCGCCCCAGCTCCCACGCACCCTCCGCCGACCTGAATCAGGAAGCACCATGCAGACCGCAGAGATCCGCCGCCGTTGGCTCCAGTTCTTCGGCGACCGCGGACACACCGTCGTCCCGTCCGCGTCGCTCGTCTCGGACGACCCGTCGCTGCTCTTCACGGTCGCCGGCATGGTCCCGTTCATCCCGTACCTGACCGGGCTGGTCCCCGCACCGTACCCGCGCGCGACGAGCGTGCAGAAGTGCATCCGGACCAACGACATCGAGGAGGTCGGCAAGACCCCTCGGCACGGCACGTTCTTCCAGATGAACGGCAACTTCTCCTTCGGGGACTACTTCAAGGAGCAGGCGATCCAGTACGCCTGGCAGTTCCTGACGACGCCGGAGTCGGACGGCGGCCTCGGGTTCTCGGCCGACGACCTGTGGGTCACGGTCTACGAGGACGACGACGAGGCGATCGCCTTCTGGAAGCAGCACTCGTCGCTGCCGGACGACCGGATCCAGCGCCTCGGCAAGGACACCAACTACTGGTCGACCGGGCAGCCCGGACCCGCCGGCCCGTGCTCCGAGATCTTCTTCGACCGCGGCCCGGAGTACGGCGTCGACGGCGGCCCGGCGACCGACGACGACCGCTACGTCGAGATCTGGAACCTGGTGTTCATGCAGTACCAGATCGCCGACGTCCGGTCGAAGTACGACTTCACGATCACCGGCGAACTGCCGAACAAGAACATCGACACGGGCATGGGGCTCGAGCGCGTCGCCTTCATCAAGCAGGGCGTCGACAACATGTACGAGATCGACCAGGTGCGTCCGGTGCTGGACCGCGCCGCAGCGATCTCGGGCCGTCAGTACGGCGCCGTGCACGAGGACGACGTCCGGATGCGGGTCATCGCCGACCACGTCCGATCGTCGCTCATGCTCATCGCGGACGGCGTCACCCCGTCGAACGAGGGCCGCGGGTACATCCTCCGCCGTCTGCTCCGCCGCACGGTGCGCGCCATGCGCCTGCTCGGCGTCGAGGGTGCGACCTTCCCGCAGCTCTTCCCGGCGTCGCGCGACGCCATGCGCGAGGCCTACCCGGAGGTCGCCGGTGATTACGACCGGATCGCCCGGATCGCCTACGCGGAGGAGGAGACGTTCCTCCGCACGCTGGCGCAGGGCACCACGATCCTCGACGTCGCGGTCGAGCGCGCGAAGCAGGACGGTGCCCCCTCGATCGGCGGCGACACCGCGTTCCTCCTCCACGACACGTTCGGCTTCCCGATCGACCTGACGATGGAGATGGCGGACGAGGCCGGCGTCCGGGTCGACCGCGGGGCGTTCGAGACCCTGATGTCGGAGCAGCGTGCCCGCGCCAAGGCCGACGCGAAGAGCAAGAAGACCGCCCTCGCCGACCTCAGTGTCTACAGCGCCTTCCGCGCGAAGGGCGAGACGGTCTTCCTGGGCTACGACGCGCTCGAGGCCGAGTCCGCCGTGCTCGGCATCATCGTGGGCGGCGTCAGCGTCGACCGCGCCGTCGCCGGTGACATCGCCGAGGTGATCCTCGGTGAGACGTCCCTGTACGCCGAGTCCGGCGGTCAGGACGCCGACCAGGGGTCGATCGTCGGCAACGGCTTCGACCTCGAGGTGCTCGACGTGCAGCGCCCGGTCGCCGGGCTCTGGAGCCACACCGTGCAGGTCCGCTCCGGCGAGGTCGGCGTCGGTGACGCCGCCACGACGGTCGTCGACGGCGAGTACCGCCGCGGCGCGACCCAGGCGCACTCGGCGACGCACCTGGTCAACGCGGCGCTGCGCGACGTGCTCGGACCGGAGGCCCTGCAGGCCGGCTCGTACAACAAGTCGGGCTACATGCGCCTCGACTTCTCCTGGTCGCAGCCGGTCTCCGGTGCCACCCGCTCGGAGATCGAGGAGGTAGTGAACGCGGCGATCCGCTCGGACCTCGCGGTGCAGACGCGCGTGCTGCCGCTCGACGAGGCCAAGGCGCTCGGTGCGCAGGCGCTGTTCGGCGAGAAGTACGGCGCCGAGGTCCGCATGGTCGACATCGGTGGTCCGTGGTCGCGCGAGCTCTGCGGTGGCACCCACGTCGCCTCCAGCGCGCAGGTCGGCCTCGTCAACCTGGTCGGGGAGTCGAGCGTCGGCTCGACCAACCGTCGCGTCGAGGCCCTCGTCGGACTCGAGGGCTTCCGCGACCTGGCCGTCGAGCGGACGATCGTGTCGCAGCTCTCGAGTGCGCTGAAGGCTCCCCGTGAGGACCTGCCGACCCGCGTGCAGGGCCTGATGGAGGACCTGCGCACCGCCCAGAAGCGGATCGCCGAGTTCGAGTCCGCCAACCTGCAGCAGCGGGTGCCGTCGATCGCACGCCGGGCCGAGACGGTCGGCGCGGTCACCGTGGTCGCCGAGACGGTCGACGGCCTGCAGTCCGGGGACGACCTGCGTGCCCTCGCGACGGGCGTGCGCGGTCAGCTCGGGGACGGTGCCGCGGTCGTGGTGCTCGGTGCCGTGATCAGCGGCAAGCCCGTGGTGATCGTCGCGACGAACGACGCGGCGCGGTCGGCCGGCATGCAGGCGGGTCCCCTCGCCAAGGAGGCAGCCGGTGTCCTCGGCGGCGGTGGCGGCGGCAAGCCCGACCTCGCCCAGGGCGGTGGCACCGATGCGGCGGCGCTGCCCGCGGCGCTGCGCGCCGTGACCGCACGACTGGCGGGCTGATCGTGCCGGTGCGTCCGGGCCGCCGGCTCGGCGTCGACGTCGGCAAGGCCCGCATCGGCGTCGCGGTCTGCGACCGCGACGGCCTGCTGGCCACCCCGGTCGAGACGGTGCCCCGGGCCCAGGCGACCGACGTGCGCCGGATCGTCGAACTGGCCGACGAGTACGACGTGCTCGAGATCGTCGTGGGGCTGCCGCTCTCGATGTCGGGTGACGACACCCCGTCGACCGCCGATGCCAGGGGCTTCGCGGAGCGGCTGGCCGAGCACCGGACCGTACGGCTCGTCGACGAACGGCTCTCGACGGTGACGGCGCAGCGCGGTCTGCACCAGGCCGGGAAGAACACCAAGAAGTCCCGCGCCGTGATCGACCAAGCGGCCGCTGTTATCATCCTGCAACACGCGCTCGACCACGAGCGTGCGTCCAGCGCCGCTCCCGGCGCAACGCTCCCCTGACCGACCGGCCCCGGGACGGGTCGGGAGACCGTCGTTCCCGGACCGACGGGGCCCAGGTGGAGCCCCCGACCCGAGAGACCGAGGATCCCTTGGCAGACGACCTGGACTGGGACGCGATCATCGCGCCCGGTGACGACGCAGGGCGGCGACGTCGCCCCACCGACCCCGACGCCGAGCCCGACCGACCGATGTCCCGTCGTGAGGCGCGTGCGGCCGAGGCAGCCGAGTCCGAGCGGGCGCGGCGGGCGCCGGCGGAGGACACCGACGGTCGTCGTCCGGCGGACCAGGACCCGGCGTCGCAGCCCTCGACGGCGGCGACGCGACCGGCATCGCCGGCGGACGCCCCGGTCGCGCGGTCGGACGACGAGCTCCACCCGGACGTCCGGGCACTCCTGACCGGGGAGCTCCGGGCGCCCGATGCGCAGGCGGTGCGTGCGGCGCGGGCCGAGGCCGGCCCGGGCCGGGCCGGGCGTGACGCGGGCGTCGTCGACGGTTCCGCTGCCGCCGCGGGCGGGCCTGCCCGAGCCGACCGGGGAACCGGCGGTACCGGAGGCGGACGTGGGCGTGGAGCCGGAGGCGGGGGAGCCTCCCGGCCGCCACGCGAACCGCGGCCGAAGCGGCGACGTGGCCCGCTCGTGGCGGGCATCGTGATCGTCGCCCTCGTCCTGGGCGGCGGCGTCGGCGCGTACGCCTTCGCCGCACCCAAGGTGCAGCAGGTGCTCAGTGCGATCGGCGGGTCCAGTGAGCCCGACGACTACACCGGCGACGGGACGAGCAAGGTCACCGTGACCATCAAGCAGGGCGACATCGGCGAGGACGTCGCGAAGACCCTGCAACGCAGCGGTGTCGTGAAGAGCTCGAAGGTGTTCTACAAGCTGCTGTTGACCTCACCGGACGTCTCGTTCCAGCCGGGCTCGTACGAGCTCAAGAAGGAGATGAGCTCGAAGGCCGCGCTCGACGCACTCAAGGACTCCGACAACCGCGTCCAGGCCTCGATCGTGATCCCCGAGGGGACCGCGCTGCAGGACATCGAGGCGGGGATGGTCTCGAAGGCGGGGCTGACCGAGGCCGAGGTCAGTGCAGCGGCGAAGGACGTGCAGGCGTACGGGCTCCCGTCCGGCGTGACGACGCTCGAGGGATGGCTCTTCCCGGCGACGTACCCGATCAACCCCGGGTGGACCGCGAAGCAGTACTTCCAGTCGATGGTCGACACGATGAAGGAGCACCTGGCCGCCGCCGGCGTGGCCGAGGGTGACCAGGAGCGGGTCGTCGTCTTCGCCTCGCTCGTGCAGAAGGAGGCCGGCCTCGCTGCCGACTACCCGAAGGTCGCGCGGGTGTTCCAGAACCGGCTCGACATCGACATGGCGCTGCAGTCGGACGCGACCGTCGCCTACGGGACGGGCAACACGCACAAGGTGACCACGACCGACGAGGAGCGAGCGGACGCGGGCAACGCGTACAACACCTACGTGCACAAGGGTCTGCCCCCGGCACCGATCTCGAACCCCGGCGACCTGGCCATCAAGGCCGTCACGAACATGGCCGACGGGAAGTGGCTCTACTTCGTGACGGTCGACCTCGACACGGGTGAGACCGTCTTCTCGGACACGTACGCGGAGCACCAGGTGGCCGTGAAGCAGTTCCAGGCCTGGCTCCGCGCACACCCCGAGTACCAGTAGGCGCGCGGCGGTCCGGTCGCGTCGCACGACCGGACCCTGTGGGAGGATGGTCGACATGCTTCGTTGGTTGACCGCTGGTGAGTCCCACGGACCCGAACTCATCGCGATGCTCGAGGGCCTGCCCGCGGGCGTCCCGGTGTCGTTCGAGTCCATCCGCGCCGACCTCGCGCGTCGGAAGCTCGGCTACGGGCGCGGGTCGCGGATGAAGTTCGAGCAGGACGAGCTCCACGTCTCGGGCGGCGTCCGCCACGGGTACTCGCTCGGCAGCCCGATCGCCATCCGCATCGGCAACACCGAGTGGCCCAAGTGGGTCGAGGTCATGAGCCCCGAGCCGGTCGAGTCGACCGAGATGTCCCGTGGTCGCAGCGCGCCCCTGACCCGACCGCGTCCCGGACACGCCGACCTGGTCGGCATGCAGAAGTACGGGTTCGACGAGGCCCGACCGATCCTCGAACGCGCGTCCGCTCGCGAGACGGCGGCGCGGGTCGCCCTCGGCGCGGTCGCGAAGTCCTTCCTGGCCGAGCTCGGCATCCGCTCGATCGCGCACACCCTGCAGGTCGGCACCGTCCGCGTGCCCGACGGCACGCCGCTGCCCCTGCCCGACGACGTCGACCGCCTGGACGAGGACCAGCTCCGCTGTGCCGACCCGGAGACCTCCGCGCGGATGGTCACCGAGGTCGAGGCGGCGAAGAAGGACGGCGACACCCTCGGCGGGGTCGTCGAGGTCCTGTTCTACGGCGTCCCGCCGGGGCTCGGCTCCCACGTGCACTGGGACCGTCGTCTCGACGCACGACTCGCCGCGGCGATCATGGGCATCCAGGCGATCAAGGGCGTCGAGGTCGGCGACGGGTTCGCCACCGCGGGACGCCGTGGGTCCGAGGCGCACGACGAGCTGTACCGCGAGGACGGCGAGATCGTCCGGACGAGCGACCGCGCCGGCGGGACCGAGGGCGGCATGTCCACCGGGACGGTGCTCCGTGTCCGCGCGGGCATGAAGCCCATCGCGACCGTGCCGCACGCCCTGCACACCATCGACGTCGCCACCGGCGAGGACGCGGCCGCCCACCACCAGCGGAGCGACGTCTGCGCGGTACCGGCATCGGGCGTCGTCGCCGAGGCCATGGTCGCGCTCGTGCTCGCCGATGCCGTGCTCGAGAAGTTCGGCGGCGACAGCCTGACCGAGACGAAGCGCAACCTCGACGCGTACCTGGCGGCCCTGCCGGAGACCCTGCGCACCCGCCGGACGGACGGCGCTGAGTCGCGCTCGGCCGAGCCCACGACCGTCCGGTGAGCGGCGCCGACGCGTCGACCACCGGCGGTCTCGCGGGCACCGGTGCGCCGGTCGTCGTGATCGGGCCGATGGGGGCCGGCAAGTCGAGCGTCGGCAAGCGCGTCGCCAAGGCCCTGGGCGTGCCGTTCACGGACACCGATCGCGTGATCGCGCGGGAGCACGGCCCGATCCCGGGGATCTTCGCCGACCGCGGTGAGCCGGCGTTCCGCGCGCTCGAGGCCGAGGCCGTGCGCGCAGCCGTCGCGACCGGCGGTGTGGTCTCCGTCGGTGGGGGAGCCGTGACGCACCCGGACACCCGTGCTGCGTTGCGTGGCGCCCGGGTCGTGCTGCTCACCGTGTCACCCGAGGCCGTCGCAGCCCGGATCGCGGGGACCGACCGGCCGCTCCTCGCGCAGGGCGGGATCGACGCGTGGCAGACCATCGCCGACGAGCGGGCGGCGACCTACGCCGAGCTCGCACACGCGACGTTCGACACGTCGCGCCGCCCGATGTCGCACGTCGTCCGGGACGTCGTCGCGTGGGTGACCGAGCAGCAGACCGGCTCCGGCGAGGAGCGCACCGGCTCCGGCGAGGAGCGCACCGGCTCCGCCGAGGAGCGCACCGGCTCCGCCGAGGAGCGCACCGACTCCGCTGAGGAGCACATCGGCTCCGACCAGGAGCACACCACCGGAGGGACACCGTGACCGCGTCGAACCTGCCCGAGGGCACCACCGAGATCCGGGTCGGCGGCGAGGGCGGGTCCCTCGTCGTGGTCGGCAACGACCTGTCCGGCTCGGTCCCGTCGCTGCTCGGACCCCGCGTTGCGAAGGTGCTCATCGTGCACGCACCGACCCTGGGAGCGCGGGCGAACGAGCTGCGTGCCGTCCTCGTCGAAGCCGGTCTCGACGCACTGATCGCCGAGGTCCCGGACGCCGAGGCCGCCAAGCGCGTCGAGGTCGCCGCGTTCTGCTGGCAGGTCATGGGACAGGCGGACTTCACCCGGACCGACGCCGTCATCGGGCTCGGCGGGGGAGCCGTCACCGACCTCGCCGGGTTCGTCGCGGCGACGTGGCTGCGCGGGGTGCCGTTCCTGGCGATGCCGACGAGCGTGCTCGGGCTGGTCGACGCGAGCGTCGGCGGCAAGACCGGCATCAACACCAACGAGGGCAAGAACCTGGTCGGGGCGTTCCACCACCCGCGCGCGGTGGTCGCCGACCTCGACCTCGTCCGGACGCTGCCGAGGAACGACGTGCTCACCGGGTTCGCCGAGATCGTGAAGGCCGGCTTCATCGCCGTCCCCGAGATCCTGGACGTCATCGAGGCCGACGTCGCCCGCGTCACCGACCCGACGACGCCCGAGTTCCGCCGCGTGGTCGAGCTCGCGATCGCGCTGAAGGCCGAAGTGGTGTCGGAGGACTTCACCGAGCAGGGTCGACGGGAGATCCTCAACTACGGGCACACCCTCGGGCACGCGATCGAGCACGCCGAGCGCTACCAGTGGCGACACGGCGCGGCGGTGTCCGTCGGCATGGTGTTCGCCGCGGAGCTCGCCCGGTTGACGGGCCACCTGGACGACGCCACCGTCGACCGGCACCGCTCGATCCTCGAGTCGCTGGAGCTGCCGACGACCTACGGACTCGGTCGCTGGGAGGGCCTGCTCGCCACGATGCGGCGCGACAAGAAGGCACGTGCGGGCATGCTGCGCTTCATCATCCTCGACGGGGTCGGCAAGCCCGCCACCCTCGAGGGTCCGGAGGACCACCTGCTGTTCACCGCGTACCAGGAGGTCGGCGTCTAGCGGGTCCGCCCGCCCGATCAGCGGAGCGTCGGACGAGTCCGACGCCACCACCACCTGAGCCGCATGGAGAGGGTGAGCACACCGGTCCGCTCCCATTCGCGGAACTCGTCGAGTGTGGCGCCGTTCTCCCACGCCCAGTACTCGTCGTCGTCGCGGTCAGGGTCGAGCGCGTCGGGGAGTGGCTTGAAGATCCGCATCATCCGAGGTCCTCTCCTGTGGGTGTGCTTGCTCGGTAGCCGCTCTGCGACTGTCGGCGCAGTGCCCGGTGCGCCAGCCGGCGGTCGGCCTTCGACCACCACGCTACGGTCGCGAGGTGCCGGAGCACAGCGATCGAGATGTCGTGTGCACGGTCACCGGGACGCTGCTCGAGCGCCCATGTGAACCGTTCCCAGGCGTGGTGGCGTACCGCGGTGCGTCGCGCCTGGAACGCGCCGAACCAACTGACGACGGCAGCGGCGATCGGCGCCGTCGCAGCGATCGCGGCGGTGGTGAGCGCAGTGTCCATGCCACGAGGGTCGTGCAGTGGACCTGACCTGACGCGTCCGGTCAGCCGACCTGTGGGCGGTGAACCGTCCCTCCCGGCTGTGCAGGAACGGGGCAGGCCCGCAGGCCCGGGGAGCAGACTGGGGCGGTGCCCACCCCGCCCCGCCTGAGCGACCTCGGCCAGCAGGACGTCGCCGCCGGCAGCCTGCGTACCCGTGCCCGACGCTTCGCCGCACTCCTGTCGATCGCCCGGCGCCACGAACTGGTGCCGTTCCGACGGCTCGACTTCTCACGCGACCCGGGGACGTCGGACCTGCGGCGGCGGCAGGCCGAGCACCTGCGTCGCGCCCTCGAGGAGGCGGGCGGCGGGTTCGTGAAGATGGGACAGCTCCTGTCGACGCGCGACGACCTGCTGCCGGACGAGTGGACCGAGGGGCTCGCGCACCTGCAGCGCAGCGTCCGCCCCGCCGACGCGGTCGAGGTCGCGGCGCTCCTCGCGGAGGAGCTGGGCGCGCCCGTCGACGAGGTGTTCGCGTCCTTCCACACCGAACCGGTCGCCGCTGCGTCCATCGCGCAGGTGCACCGGGCCACCCTCCGTGACGGCAGCGTCGTCGCCGTGAAGGTCCAGCGACCCGGGATCGACGCCGCGGTCCGGCGCGACGTCGACATCGCGCTGCGGGTCGTCAGGTTCCTGGCCCGGACGAGCACCGAGGCACGACAGGTCGGCGTCGCGGACGTCGCGCAGCAGTACGCCGACGACCTCGTGCGGCAGGTGGACTTCACGTCGGAGATGCGGAACCTCACCGCACTGCGTGCGGCGCAGGCGCGGAGCGCCCGACCGGACGCGGTCGCCTACCCCGAGCCGTACCGCGACCTCTCCGGGCGTCGGGTGATGGTGATGGAGTTCCTCGAGGGCGAGACGCTCAGCGCGGTCCGGGCCGCCGGGGGCGGTCAGGACCTCGACGCCCCGATGCGGGCCGTCCTCGACGCCTTCCTCCGGCAGATCGTCTTCGACGGGATCTACCACGCTGACCTGCACCCGGGCAACGTCGTGCTGCTGCCCGACGGCCGCCCGGCCCTGATCGACTTCGGGTCCGTCGGCCGGCTCGACCCGGGCCTGCGGAGCACCGTGCAGGACCTGCTCGCCGGGTACATCCAGGACGACACCGAGCGGATCGCGGACGCGGTGATGCGCATGGCCCCGGTGCGTGACGTCGAGGACGAGCCGGACTTCCGCCGGGACATCGCCGCGTTCGTCGCGGACGAGCTCGGGCCCGGTGCGCGGATCGGCGTCGAGACGGTGGACGACGCCGTCGCCGTGTTCGGGCGCTACCGGCTCAAGCCGCCGCCGGACTTCGTCGCCGCGGCCCGCGCGCTGGCGATCTTCGAGGGCACCCTGCGCAGCCTCGCGCCGTCGTTCGACCTGCTCGAGGAGTCCCGCGACCTGGCGAGGCGGCAGATCCGCGACCAGCTCCGACCGCGAGCGGTCCGGGACCTCGCGGTCCGTGAGCTCTTCGGCGTGGTGTCGGCCGCGCGCAAGCTGCCCCGACGGGTCGACCGGATCACCGAGGCGCTCGAGACCGGCAGGTTCGCGGTGAACATCCGGCTGTTCTCGGACCGGCGGGACCGCGAGGTGGTCTCCGGTCTGGTCCGGCGCGTCCTGCTCGTCCTGCTCGGAGCGGGTGCCGGCGTGCTGGCGATCGTGTACCTCGCCTCGCCGGCGCGGCCGACGGCGGTGCTCTCCACCGGTGCCGCGGGCGGGATCCTGGGCGGTACCGCCGTGGTGCTGCTGGTGTGGGCCGCGATCGACGCGTGGCGGGCTCGACGCCGGCGGTGACCCACGGGTGGTCGGCCGGGCAGCCGCGCCGCCGCCCGCACTGCGCCCCGCCCCGGCCGGTCCGTGCCCGTCCGCTACACTCGACGGGGCGTCGGCGCGGGCACACCCCGCCGTCGCCGGGACCGGACGCACGTCCGGGAGACCTTCACAACACCATCGAACGGAAGACCCATGGCGAGTACCACTGACATCAAGAACGGCGCCGTTCTCATCATCGACGGGCAGCTCTGGTCGGTCGTCGAGTTCCAGCACGTGAAGCCGGGCAAGGGCGGCGCCTTCGTCCGCACCAAGCTCAAGAACGTCGTCTCGGGCAAGGTCGTCGACCGCACGTTCAACGCCGGCGCGAAGATCGACACCGCGACCGTGGACCGCCGCGACTACCAGTACCTGTACCAGGACGGCGAGTCCTACGTCTTCATGGACACCGACACGTACGACCAGGTCCCCGTGTCGGAGACCGTCGTCGGCGACGCCAAGAACTACCTGCTCGAGTCCGCCATGGTCACCATCGCGATGAACGAGGGCAACCCGCTGTACATCGAGCTCCCGACGTCGATCGTCACCGAGGTCGAGACCGAGCCGGGCCTGCAGGGCGACCGTTCCTCCGGTGGCACGAAGGACGCGACCATCATCGCGACCGGTCACCGCATCCAGGTGCCGCTGTACCTCGAGAACGGCACCACCGTGAAGATCGACACGCGCGACGGCAGCTTCCTCGGCCGCGTCAACAACTAGGCGCCGACCACATGAGTGCTCGTTCGAAGGCCCGCAAGCGCGCCCTCGACATGCTCTACGTCGCCGAGGTGCGTGAGCTCCCGATCGCGGACGTCCTGGCGACCGAGACGGTCCGGCACCTCGACCAGCCCGAGCGCGCCTCGAGCTGGGACTACGCCCGGCAGATCGTCACCGGCATCGACGACGACCGCGCTGCGATCGACAAGGTGATCGTCGAGCACGCGCAGGGGTGGTCCGTCGCCCGCATGCCCGTCCTCGACCGCTGCATCCTCCGGATGGGCGTCTGGGAGCTCCGGTACAACCCGGAGGTCCCGGACGCGGTCGCGATCGCCGAGGCGGTCGAGCTCGCGCAGTCGCTCTCGACGGAGGACTCGGCCGGCTTCGTGAACGGCGTCCTCGGCGCCGTCGCGGGCGGCCGTGCACCGTCCGGTCGGAGCGCCGACGAGGCCGCCGCACCGTCCGGTCGGACTGTCGCGGGGGACCAGGAGTCCGAGTAGGGTTGTCCACGTCAGCATCCTTTAAGTCCGTCCGGTGAGGCGGGGAAGGAGGTCGGCGTGGGTACCAGAACGGTCCTGCAACACCCCGACATCACGCGTGCTCTGACACGCATCGCGCACGAGATCCTCGAGGCCAACCACGGCGCCTCGGACCTCGTGCTCCTGGGCATCCCGACACGGGGTGCCGTCCTGGCCGAGCGGCTCGACCGCGTCCTGGCCGTCATCGAACCCGAGTGGGCAGCGGACCGCGACCAGCGGCTCGGCACGCTCGACGTCACGATGCACCGGGACGACCTCGGCCACGGCATCGGTCGTGCGCCGCACCGCACGACGATCCCGACGAGCGGCATCGACGGCAAGGTCGTCGTGCTGGTCGACGACGTGCTCTACTCGGGTCGCACCGTGCGGGCAGCGCTCGACGCCCTGCAGGGCATCGGCCGGCCCCGGGCGGTGCGGCTCGCGGTGCTCGTCGACCGCGGCCACCGCGAACTGCCCATCCGGGCGGACCACGTCGGCAAGAACCTGCCGACGGCCGCCGACGAGCGGGTCACGCTGCGCCTGACCGAGACGGACGGCACCGACGAGGTCGTCATCGAGCAGCACGAGACGCCGCAGCACACGCCGCAGCACGAGCAGGGGGTCGCCCCGTGAAGCACCTGCTCTCCACCGCCGACCTGTCGCGCGCCGAGGCCGTCCGGATCCTCGACGTCGCCGAGGAGATGGCCGAGGTCAACACCCGCGAGGTCCGGAAGCTCCCGGCCCTCCGCGGCAAGACCGTCGTGAACCTGTTCTTCGAGGACTCGACCCGGACCCGCATCTCGTTCGAGGCAGCCGCCAAGCGGCTCTCCGCCGACGTCATCAACTTCGCGGCGAAGGGCTCCAGCGTCTCGAAGGGCGAGTCGCTGAAGGACACCGTGCAGACCCTCGGTGCGATGGGCATCGACGGCATCGTCATGCGCCACCCGGCGTCGGGAGCCCCGCGGGTCCTCGCCGAGGCCGACTGGATCGACGTCCCGGTCGTGAACGCCGGTGACGGGACGCACGAGCACCCGACGCAGGCCCTGCTCGACGCCTTCACGATGCGCCGACGGATCCACGGCACCGACAGCCGCGGCCGGGCGCTCGACGGCGTCCGCGTGGCGATCGTCGGCGACGTCCTGCACAGCCGTGTCGCCCGGAGCAACGCCTGGCTGCTGCGCACGCTCGGTGCCGAGGTGACCTTCGCCGCGCCGCCCACGCTGCTGCCCGCGGTCGACCGTCCGTTCGGCGCCGCCGTGCACCACGACCTGGACGCCGCCCTCGGGGAGGACCCGGACGTCGTGATGCTGCTCCGCATCCAGCAGGAGCGGATGAACGACGCGTTCTTCCCGAACCCGCGCGAGTACACGCGGCACTTCGGCCTGACGGCGGCACGGGCGGCGGCCCTCTCGGAGCGCACGCTGATCATGCACCCGGGCCCGATGAACCGCGGCCTGGAGATCGCCGGCGTCGCCGCCGACGACCCGCGCTCGACCGTCGTCGAGCAGGTCGCCAACGGCGTGTCGGTCCGCATGGCCGTCCTGTACCTCGCCCTGACCGGCGAGCACGAACCGAAGGAGCCCGTCGCATGACCGCCCACCTCATCCGCGGCGCCCAGCTGGTCGACGGCTCGCGTGCCGACATCCGCCTGGAGGGACGACGCATCACCGCGGTCGGCTCCGGTCTCGACACGGTCGGCGCGACGGTCGTGGACGCGGACGGTCTGCTCGCCCTGCCCGGGCTCGTGGACCTCCACACGCACCTCCGTGAGCCCGGCTCCGAGGAGTCGGAGACCGTCCTGACCGGCTCGCGGGCCGCGGCAGCCGGCGGCTTCACCGCGGTGAACGCGATGGCGAACTCGTCGCCGGTCGCCGACACCGCCGGTGTGGTCGAGCAGGTGCAGGCGCTCGGCGACGACGCCGGGTACGTGACGGTCCGCCCGATCGGCGCGGTGTCCCAGGGGCTGCAGGGCACGCACCTGTCCGAGATCGGCGCGATGGCGACCTCGCGCGCCCGGGTCCGGGTGTTCTCGGACGACGGCTCCTGCGTGTCGGACCCGCTCCTCATGCGCCGGGCGCTCGAGTACGTCAAGGGCTTCGGCGGTGTGCTCGCACAGCACGCGCAGGAGCCCCGGCTGACGATCGGCGCGCAGATGAACGAGGGCCGGCTCTCGTCGGAGCTCGGGCTCGCCGGGTGGCCGGCCGTCGCCGAGGAGGCGATCATCGCCCGCGACGTCCTGCTCGCCGACCACGTGGGCGCACGGCTGCACGTCTGCCACGTCTCGACCGCCGGCAGCGTCGAGGTGATCCGCTGGGCGAAGTCCCGCGGCATCGACGTCACCGCCGAGGTCACACCGCACCACCTGACCCTGACCGAGGACCTCATCGCGGGGATCGACGGCGCACCCGGGTACGACGCCCGGTACAAGGTGAACCCACCGTTGCGCTCCCGCGAGGACGTCGACGCGCTGCGCGGAGCACTGGCCGACGGCACGATCGACATCGTCGCGACCGACCACGCGCCGCACACCGCCGAGGCGAAGTGCTGCGAGTGGCCGGCCGCGGCGAACGGCATGGTCGGGCTCGAGTCCGCGCTGAGCGTCGTGCACGCCGCCGTGGTCGAGGACGGCCGGCTCGACTGGGCCGACGTCGCCCGCGTGCTGTCCGAGGCACCGGCGCGCATCGGCCAGGTCGAGGGGCACGGTCAGCGCATCACCGAGGGTGCCCCCGCCGAGCTGACGCTGTACGACCCCGCGGCGGTGCGGGAGTTCTCGGTCGACGACCTGCACGGCCAGTCGCAGAACTCGCCGTACCTCGGCATGCGGCTGCCCGGCAGGGTGGTCGCGACCTTCCACCACGGCTACCCGACGCTGCTCGACGGCGTGCTCGTCGACACCGAGACCGTCGCCGCGGCCGCAGCCGCGACCCCGTCGGCGCGGTCGACGAAGGCGGCGTCCGCGTGAGCCGGGCGGTGACACGGTGAGCGGCGACGCGCTGCGCTGGCTGACCGGAGCGGCGATCCTGCTCCTGGTGGCCGCGCTGTTCGTCGCGATGGCGCGCACCTGGCGGACCCGGACCCGCGCGCAGACGGCAGCCGTGCCTCCGGTCCCGGTCCCGACCGGGCTGGGACCGGCGGTCGGGTCGTGGGACGGGTTCACGGTCGCGACGACCCGCGCCGACGCGCCGCTCGAGCGGATCACGGCAGGCGGTCTCGGGTTCCGGGGCCGCGGCGGCGTGACCGTGCACGACACCGGCGTGGTCCTGCACCACGCCGGAGCCGAGGACCGGTGGATCGCCGCGACCGCCGTCCGCGGCGCCGACCGGGCCACCGCGGCCATCGACCGCGTGGTCGAACCCGGGGGACTGGTCCGTCTGCGATGGACGGCGACCGGCGCCGCAGCAGCGACGGACCTCGACACCTACTTCCGGTTCCCGGAGGGCGGCGCAGCAGCACTCGCCGCCCTGCAGGGACTGACGACGACGCACGAACACCCGCACACCGCGGGCGAAGGGACGAACTGATGACACGCGAACGGGCCGTACTGGTCCTCGAGGACGGCACCCGCTACGACGGACGGGCGTACGGCGCCCGAGGCCGATCCCTGGGAGAGGTCGTCTTCGCCACCGGCATGACCGGCTACCAGGAGACGCTGACCGACCCGTCCTACGCCGGACAGATCGTGGTGCAGACCGCGCCGCACATCGGCAACACCGGTGTCAACGACGAGGACCCCGAGTCCCGTCGCATCTGGGTCGCCGGGTACGTGGTGCGCGACCCCAGCCGCGTCGTGTCGAACCACCGCGCGAACGCGACGCTGGACGACCACCTGGTGCGCGACGGCATCGTCGGCATCTCCGGGATCGACACGCGCGCGCTCACCCGCCGGATCCGCGACGCCGGCGCCATGAAGGGCGGCGTGTTCAGCGGCGCCGACGCGGACCTGTCCGCCGAGGAGCAGCTCCGGGCCGTGCGCGAGCAGGCCGCGATGACCGGCGCGAGCTTCTCGTCGATCGTGTCGACCCCGGAGACCTACGTGGTCCCCGCCGTCGGCGAGCAGATCGGCCGGCTCGCCGTGCTCGACCTCGGTGTCAAGGCCTCGACCACCCGCTACCTCGCCGAGCGCGGGTTCGAGGTGCACGTCGTGCCGCAGGACATCACGTCCGAGGCGCTGCAGCAGCTCGACCCGGACGCGCTGTTCTACTCGAACGGCCCGGGTGACCCCGCCGCGAGCGACGCGCAGGTGTCCCTGCTGCAGGAGTCCCTGCGGACCGGCCGCCCGTTCTTCGGCATCTGCTTCGGCAACCAGCTCCTCGGTCGCGCGCTCGGCTTCGGCACGTACAAGCTGCCGTTCGGCCACCGCGGCATCAACCAGCCCGTGCTCGACACCGCCACCGGCAAGGTCGAGATCACGAGCCAGAACCACGGCTTCGCGGTCGACGCGCCCCTGGGCGAGGTGCTCGAGTCGCCGGCCGGGTTCGGGCGGGTCGAGGTCTCGCACTACTCCCTGAACGACGACGTGGTCGAGGGCCTCCGCGCGCTCGACGTGCCCGCGTTCAGCGTGCAGTACCACCCCGAGGCGGCGGCCGGCCCGCACGACTCCATGTACCTGTTCGACCGGTTCGCGGACCTGGTCCGTGCGCGACGCGACGGGGAGCCGCTCGACGCGGCGACCGCCACCGCCACGACCCCCGCAGCCGACCCGACGACCGACGCCGGCGCGTCGGCCGCGCAGAACGAAAGCAGCAACTGATGCCGAAGCGCGCAGACATCAACTCCGTCCTCGTCATCGGCTCGGGCCCGATCGTCATCGGTCAGGCCGCCGAGTTCGACTACTCCGGCACCCAGGCGTGCCGCGTCCTCCGCGCCGAGGGCGTCCGGGTCATCCTCGTCAACCCGAACCCGGCGACGATCATGACCGACCCCGACTTCGCCGACGCGACGTACATCGAGCCGATCACGAGCGCCTCGCTCGAGGAGATCATCAAGATCGAGCGCCCGGACGCGGTCCTGCCGACGCTCGGCGGGCAGACGGCGCTCAACGCGGCGATCAAGCTCGACTCCGAGGGCATCCTCGACAAGTACGACGTCGAGCTCATCGGCGCCAAGGTCGACGCCATCCAGCGCGGCGAGGACCGCCAGCTCTTCAAGGAGCTCGTGCTCGAGTCCGGTGCCGACGTCGCCCGCAGCCACATCGCGCACACGCTGGACGAGGCGAAGGCGTTCGCGCAGGACCTCGGCTACCCGCTCGTCGTCCGGCCGTCCTTCACGATGGGTGGTCTCGGCTCCGGCTTCGCGTACAACGAGGAGGAGCTCGTCCGCTTCGTCGGCGACGGCCTGCAGTCCAGCCCGACCACCGAGGTGCTCCTCGAGGAGTCGATCCTCGGCTGGAAGGAGTACGAGCTCGAGCTCATGCGGGACAACTTCGACAACACGGTCGTGATCTGCTCGATCGAGAACGTCGACCCCGTGGGCGTGCACACGGGCGACTCGATCACCGTCGCCCCGGCGCTGACGCTGACCGACCGCGAGTACCAGAACATGCGGAACATCGGCATCGACATCATCCGTCGCGTCGGTGTCGACACCGGCGGCTGCAACATCCAGTTCGCCGTGGACCCGTCGAACGGGCGCCTGATCGTCATCGAGATGAACCCCCGCGTGTCGCGCTCGTCCGCGCTCGCGTCGAAGGCGACCGGCTTCCCGATCGCGAAGATCGCCGCGAAGCTCGCGATCGGGTACCGCCTCGACGAGATCGAGAACGACATCACCCGTGTGACGCCGGCGAGCTTCGAGCCGACGCTCGACTACGTGGTCGTGAAGACCCCGCGGTTCGCGTTCGAGAAGTTCCCGGCGGCCGACGCCACCCTGACCACCACCATGAAGAGCGTCGGCGAGGCGATGGCCATCGGCCGCAACTACGCAACGGCGCTGCAGAAGTCCCTGCGGAGCCTCGAGAAGCGCGGGTCGAGCTTCCACTGGGACACCCCGGCGGCCGAGCTCGACAAGGACGCGCTGCTGTCGAAGGCCCAGGTGCCGACCGACGGCCGCATCGTGACCGTGCAGCAGGCCCTGGTCGCCGGCGCCACCGCGGACGAGGTGTTCGAGGCCACGAAGATCGACCCGTGGTTCATCGACCAGATCGTCCTCATCAACGAGGTCGCCGACGAGGTGCGTGCGGCGGAGACGCTCGACGCGGACACCCTGCGCTGGGCGAAGGAGCACGGCTTCAGCGACGCCCAGATCGCGTCCCTGCGCGGCATCTCCGAGCAGGAGGCACGCGACGCCCGTCACGCGCTCGGCATCCGCCCGGTCTTCAAGACGGTGGACACCTGCGCCGGTGAGTTCCCGGCCCTCACGCCGTACCACTACTCGTCGTACGACGCGGAGACCGAGGTCGCCCCGAGCGACCGGAAGAAGGTCGTCATCCTCGGCTCCGGCCCGAACCGCATCGGTCAGGGCGTCGAGTTCGACTACTCGTGCGTGCACGCCTCGTTCGCACTGAGCGACGCCGGCTACGAGACGATCATGATCAACTGCAACCCCGAGACGGTCTCCACCGACTACGACACCTCGGACCGGCTCTACTTCGAGCCGCTCACCACCGAGGACGTCCTCGAGGTCATCGAGGCCGAGGCGGCCTCCGGTGAGCTCGTCGGCGTCGTCGTCCAGCTCGGCGGGCAGACCGCCCTCGGCCTGGCGAAGCCCCTCGAGGCCGCCGGCATCCCGATCCTCGGCACGACCCCGAGCGCGATCGACTCCGCCGAGGAGCGTGGCCAGTTCGCCGCGATCCTCGAGCAGGCCGGGCTGCTCGCACCGCGGAACGGCACGGCCCACGACCTCGCGAGCGCGACCGCGGTCGCCGAGGAGATCGGCTACCCGGTCCTCGTCCGCCCGTCCTTCGTGCTCGGCGGACGCGGCATGGAGATCGTCTACGACCCGGCCGCCCTGGCGGACTACTTCGACCGGATGGCCGACCAGGCGATCATCGGTCCGGACCTGCCGCTGCTGGTCGACCGGTTCCTCGACGACGCGGTGGAGATCGACGTCGACGCGCTCTTCGACGGCGAGCGGCTCTACGTCGGCGGCATCATGGAGCACATCGAGGAGGCCGGCATCCACTCCGGCGACTCGGCCTGCACCCTGCCGCCGGTCGGACTCGGCAAGGCGGAGATCCGCGGCGTGGTCGAGGCCACCGAGAAGATCGCCCGCGGCATCGGCGTGCAGGGCCTGCTGAACGTGCAGTTCGCGATCGGTGCGGGCGTGCTCTACGTCCTCGAGGCGAACCCGCGCGCCAGCCGCACGGTCCCGTTCGTGTCGAAGGCACTCGGCATCCCGCTCGCCAAGGCGGCCTCCCGCGTGATGACCGGCACCTCGATCGACGCGCTCGTCGCCGAGGGGATGCTGCCGGAGCGGGACGGCTCCTCGGTGCCGCCGCAGGCACCGGTCGCCGTCAAGGAGGCCGTGCTGCCCTTCCGCCGCTTCCGCACCCACGACGGCCAGGTCGTCGACTCGGTGCTCAGCCCCGAGATGCGCTCCACGGGCGAGGTGATGGGCATCGACCGCGACTTCCCGCGGGCGTTCCTCAAGTCGCAGGACGCCGCGTACGGCGGCCTGCCGACGAGCGGCACGGTCTTCGTGAGCGTCGCGGACACCGACAAGCGCCAGGTCGTCCTGCCCGTGCACCGCCTGCAGCAGCTCGGCTTCACGATCACCGCGACCGAGGGGACCGCCGAGGTCCTGCGCCGCAACGGCATCGAGGTCACCCTGGTCGGCAAGTACAGCGAGGGCGGTGAGAGCGTGGTCGACCTGCTCGCCCGCGACGCGGTCGACATCGTCATCAACACGCCCTCCGGCGCCGCCGGTCGTGCGGACGGCTACGAGATCCGTGCGGCCACGGTCGCCGCGGACAAGCCGCTCTTCACGACGATCGCGCAGCTCGGTGCGGCCGTCGCCGCGATCGAGACGATCGGCACCCCGCTCAGCGCCCGCAGCCTGCAGGACTACGCGCTCGAGCGCGCGACCTGGTGAGCGACGGACGGACGGGAGGCCCGGCCTCCTTCGGTGTCCGCCTCGCCGCCGCCGTGGGGGAGCGTTCCCCCCTGTGCGTCGGCATCGACCCCCACGCCGCCACCCTGGCGGCGTGGGGGCTCGGCCGCGACGAGCAGGGCCTCACCGCCTTCGGCGCGACCCTGGTCGACGCGGCCGCCGGCCGCGCCGCGATCGTGAAGCCGCAGATCGCCTTCTTCGAGGCGGCCGGGGTCCCCGGCTACCGCGCGCTCGACGCGACCCTGCGTCGGGCACGCGATGCGGGCCTCCTGGTCGTCGCCGACGTGAAGCGGGGCGACATCGGCTCGACCGGCGACGACTACGCGCTCGCGTGGCTCGACCGCGACGGGCCGTTCCGGGCGGACGCGATGACGGTCTCGCCGTACCTCGGGTACGGGTCCCTCGCCGGCACGGTCGACGTCGCCCGACGGAACGGTGCGGGCGTCTTCGTGCTCGCGGCGACGAGCAACCCGGAGGCGCGCGTGCTCCAGACGGCCGTGCTCGCCGAGGGGCCGCGTGCCGGACGGTCCGTCGCTGCCGGTATCGTCCTTGCTGTGGCAGACGACAACCGGACCGGCGGCGAGCAGCCGCTCGGGGACGTCGGGCTCGTGCTCGGCGCCACCCTCGACCTCGACGACTTCGGCATCGACGCGGGCGCCATCGGCAACGCGCCGGTGCTCGCCCCGGGCTTCGGTGCCCAGGGTGCCCGGATCGAGGACCTGCGCGCCCGGTACGGTGCGCGGGCCGAGCAGGTCCTGGTGAACGAGTCGCGCGGGTTGCTGACCGACGGCCCGGACGGGGTCGCCGCGCTGGTGCAGGACCGCGTGGACCGCATCCACGCCGCACTCGGGGCCGCCGCGTGACGGACCAGACGCCCACGGACCAGACGCCCGGCTCCGGGACCCCGGACCGCAGCGACCTGCCCGCGCACCGCAACCCGCCGGAGGTCGACCGCGTCGCCGCCGCCCGCGCGGCGGTCGCCGCTCGGCGCGCCCGTGCTGCCGTCAAGGCGCAGGTGGCGTCGGGGGAGCGCAGCGCCCTCGAGGTCGCTCGCGCCGCGTGGTCCGACGCGGACCTGCCCGCCGAGAAGTCGCTGCGCGTGCGCGACCTGCTCACGAGCATGTCCGGGATCGGCCCGGCGCGTGCCGAGGCCGTGATGGGGGAGCTCCGCATCGCCCCGTCGAAGCGGCTCGGCGGGCTCGGCACCCGGCAGCGCTCCGCCCTGGCCGACTGGCTCGCCGCCCGCGGCCGGAAGCGCGGTGCGTCGAAGCTCGTCGTGCTGGCCGGACCGACCGCCGTCGGCAAGGGCACCGTGAGCGCGCACATCCGCGAGCACTTCCCCGACGTGGACCTCAGCGTGTCGGCGACGACCCGGAAGCCCCGCCCGGGCGAGGTCGACGGCGTGCACTACTACTTCGTGGACGACGCCGAGTTCGACCGGATGATCCGGGACCGCGAGCTGCTCGAGTGGGCCGTGGTGCACAACTCCTACCGGTACGGCACGCCACGGCCGCCGATCGACCGCGCGCTCGACGCCGGCGACAAGGTGCTGCTCGAGATCGACCTGCAGGGTGCTCGGCAGGTCCGCGACGCCATGCCCGAGGCCGTGCTCGTGTTCCTGCTGCCGCCGACGTGGGAGGAACTCGTCCGGCGGCTCATCGGTCGCGGGACCGAGTCCGCCGAGGAACAGGCACGCCGACTCGAGACCGCGAAGGTCGAACTGGCCGCGCAGGACGAGTTCGACGTGCGCATCGTGAACTCGGATGTCGGCACCGCGGCACGCGAGGTCGTAGACTTGTTCTCTGCGCCCTGACACGGCGCACCCGCGCGCGCCTCCTCGGCGTCGCGCCCGCGCAGCCCGACCGCGGTCGGGCGGTCCGATCCGGTCGGACCCGCGCCCCACGCACCCGCAGCCGACAGGAGACACCATGGCCAACCCCCAGGGCATCATCGACCCGCCCATCGACGACCTGCTCGCCAAGGTGGAGTCGAAGTACGCGCTCGTCATCTTCGCCTCGAAGCGCGCCCGTCAGATCAACGACTACTACGCCGACCTGCACGAGGGGTCGCTGTTCGACAACGTCGGTCCGCTCGTCGACTCGACGATCGACGACAAGCCGCTGTCCGTTGCTCTGCACGAGATCAACGAGGACAAGCTGACCGTCACCAAGCAGCAGCAGCCCACCGACTGACCCCGGTGAGCGGCACCAACCTGCGCCTCTTCACGTCCGAGTCGGTGACGGAGGGGCACCCCGACAAGATCTGCGACCAGATCTCGGACACGATCCTCGACGCGCTGCTCGCGGTCGACCCGCACGCGCGCGTCGCCGTGGAGACGATGGTCACCACCGGGCTCGTGCACGTCGCGGGCGAGGTCACCACGTCCGGCTACGTCGAGATCCCGAAGCTGGTCCGCGACGTCATCACGGGCATCGGGTACAACTCGTCCGAGGTCTCCTTCGACGGCCGCACCTGCGGTGTCGAGGTGTCGATCGGTGCGCAGTCGCCGGACATCGCCCAGGGCGTCGACGAGTCGCTCGACAGCCGGTCCGGCGCGGGCATCGACGAGCTCGACCGCCAGGGCGCCGGCGACCAGGGCATCATGTTCGGCTTCGCGACGAACGAGACGCCCGAGTACATGCCCGTCGCGATCTGGCTCGCGCACCGCCTGGCGGAGCGGCTGGCCGAGGTCCGCAAGAGCGGGCAGCTCGACTTCCTCCGCCCGGACGGCAAGACCCAGGTCACCGTCGGCTACGACGGCGTCGTGCCGAAGACCGTCGAGACGGTGGTGCTCTCCACGCAGCACTCGCCCGCGGTCACGCTCGACGAGCTCACCGCGCAGATCACGGAGCACGTCATCCGTCCGGTGCTCGACCTGGTCGACCTCGACTCGTCGCACGTCGACGTGATCGTGAACCCGACCGGTCGCTTCGAGATCGGCGGCCCGCAGGGCGACGCCGGACTCACCGGACGCAAGGTCATCGTCGACACGTACGGCGGGGCCTCCCGCCACGGTGGCGGCGCGTTCAGCGGCAAGGACCCGTCGAAGGTCGACCGCTCGGCCGCCTACGCGCTCCGCTGGGTCGCGAAGAACGCCGTCGCCGCGGGGCTCGCGGACCGGCTCGAGGTCCAGGTCGCCTACGCGATCGGCCGCGCGAAGCCCGTCGGTCTGTACGTCGAGTCGTTCGGCACCGGACACGTCGACGACGCCACGATCGAGGCCGCCATCACCGAGGTGTTCGACCTGCGTCCCGCCGCGATCATCCGCGACCTCGACCTGCTCAAGCCCCGGTACGCCCAGACCGCGGCGTACGGCCACTTCGGCCGCGAGCTGCCGGGCTTCACCTGGGAGCAGCTCGACCGCGTCGAGGAGCTCCGCGCCGCAGCAGGACTCGTCACCGCCGCCGTCTAGGCGCCGTGTGACCACCGTCGCGCGCGTCGTCCTCGACTCGCCGCTCCCGCAGTTGGACCGTCTGTTCGACTACCGGGTGCCGGCCGAGCTCGAGGACGACTGCGTGCCGGGGGTCCGGGTCAAGGTGCCGCTGCGCACCGGCGCCCGGATGTCCGACGCGTACGTCGTCGAGGTCGTCTCCGAGGGAGACTGGCCGGGGGAGCTCAGTCCCGTCGAACAGGTCGTGTCAGCGGTGCCCGTGCTGGCCCCGGAGATCTGGACGCTCGCGCGTGCCGTCGCCGACCGCGCCGCCGGTGTCGCCTCCGACGTGCTCCGGCTCGCCGTGCCGACCCGTCAGGTCCGTGCCGAGAAGGCCTGGCTCGCCCGCGACACCTCGTGGTCACCGCCGGCAGTCGAACCGACCCCGGTGACGGGCTACGCCGAGGGCGTCCTGGAGGCCCTGCTCGCCGACCACGGACGGGCTGCGGTCGACGCCGTGCCCCACCCGGTCGACCTCGGGACCGTCGACGACCCCGTGTGGGTGCCCGGTTGGGCCGCGACGCTCGCACAGGCGGCGTCGCACGTCGTCGCCCGCGAGCAGTCGGCCGTGCTCGCGGTCCCGGACTTCCGCGACGTCACGGACCTCGAACGCGCGCTCCTCGCCGTGCTCCCGCCGGAGCGCGTCGTCCGCTTCGACGCCAAGCAGACGAACGGGCAGCGTGCGAAGGCGCTGCTGCAGGCGCGGACGCACGCCGTCGTGGCGATCGGCAACCGGACCGCGGCGTTCGCACCGGCGTCCGAGCTCGGGCTCGTGGCGATGTGGGACGACGGCGACGCGTCCTTCGTCGAGCCCCGGGCCCCGTACGTGCACACGCGCGACGTCGCCCTCGTGCGGACCGCGCAGTCCGGCGCCGCACTCCTCTTCGTCGCGCACGCCAGGTCGACCGACGTCCAGCGGCTCGTCGAGCTGCACTGGCTCCAGGAGCTCGCGCCGTACCGGGTACCGACGCCGAAGGTGATCCCGACCGCGCAGCAGGCGGGTGCCGAGGGCTTCGCGGCCCAGGCCCGCATCCCCAGCACGGCGTGGCGCGCCGCGCGGGAGGCAAGCCAGCACGGGCCCGTCCTCGTGCAGGTCGCCAACCCGGGCTTCGGCACCGGGCTGGTCTGCGCCGACTGCGGGGAACGCGCGCACTGCCGGGTGTGCGGCGGCCCCCTGGGGAGCCCGCACCGGAACGCGACCCCGCAGTGCCGGTTCTGCGGTGCCCTCGCCGTGGGGTTCCGGTGCCCGACGTGCGGCGGCGGGCGGCTCAAGCCCGTCGGGCAGGGGGCCCAGCGGACCGCCGACGAGCTCGGCCGGGCGTTCCCCGGCACCCGGATCGTGGTGGCGGACGGTTCCCGACCGCTCGACGAGGTCCCCGCCCGCCCCGCGGTCGTCGTCGCCACACGCGGCGCGGAGCCGAGCGCGCCGGGCGGGTACGCGTGCGTACTGCTGCTCGACGGCGAACGGCTCCTGGCCCGCGAGGGCCTCCGGGTGCAGGAGGACGTGCTCCGCTTCTGGACGAACGCCGCTGCCAAGGGCGCACCCGGCGCCGAGGTGTACCTCGTCGGCATCGGCGGCAAGCTCGCCACGGCGATGGCCCTCTGGCGGCTCGACGGGCCGGCGCACGACGAGCTCGTCGACCGACGGGCCCTGCACTTCCCGCCGGCCGTCCGGGTGGCGACGCTCACCGGTACGGACGAGGCGGTGACCGAGGCGGTCGAGGCCCTCGGTGACGCGGTGGTCGGGGCGGTGCTCGGGCCGGTTCCGGTACCCGACGACCCGGTGCCCGGGACGGTCCGTGCGATCGTGCGCTTCGCCTACGCGCACGGGGCCGAGGTCGCGGCGACGCTCAAGGCCGAGGTCATCCGCCGTTCGTCGACGCGCCGGGTTCTCCCGGGCGGCAACCGACGTCGCGCGGCGCCGACCCTGCGCGTGCGACTCGACGACGCCGAGCCGTTCACCGAGGTCTGACCCGCCGCGGACGCGCCCACGCGGACGAGGTGCCACGACGCGCCGGGCGCGCACCGAGCCTCCCGTCCGTCCGGACGGTGTGCCAGGCTGGTCGGTGGTGGCCACGAGCCGCCGACGACCACACCACACGCACGACGGAGTGACGAGGTGACGCCGATGCGGGCGCTCTGGAAGCCGGACGCCGGTCCGGGACTGATCATGACCGACCGGCCGGTGCCGGTCCCGACCGAGGACGAGGTCCTCGTCCGCGTGCTGCGGACCGGGATCTGCGGGACCGACCTGCACATCGAGCGGTGGGACGACTGGGCCGCATCGGCCGTGACCGCGCCGCTCGTGCCCGGCCACGAGTTCTCCGGCGAGGTCGTCGAGGTCGGCGCCGCCGTGCGCGACGTCGCCGTCGGCGACCTCGTGTCCGGCGAGGGGCACGTCGTCTGCGGCACCTGCCGGAACTGTCGCGCCGGGCGTCGGCAGATGTGCATCCGCACGAAGGGCCTCGGCGTGCAGCGCGACGGCGCGTTCGCGGAGTACCTGACGCTGCCGGGCACGAACGTGTGGGTCCACCACGGTCCCGTCGAACCCGAGGTGGGCGCACTCTTCGACCCGCTCGGCAACGCGGTGCACACCGCGCTCGCGTTCCCCCTGGTCGGCGAGGACGTGCTGGTCACCGGGTGCGGACCGATCGGCCTCATGGCGATCGCGGTGGCCCGACACGCCGGTGCGCGGTTCGTCGTCGGGACGGACGTCAGCACGGAGCGGCTGCGCCTCGCGGAGGGCATGGGCGCCGACCTCGGGGTGGACGTGCGTCACGACGGGGCGGCCACGGTCCGTGCGGCTCAGGAGCGGCTCGGCATGCGCGAGGGCTTCGACGTCGGCTTCGAGATGTCCGGCGCCCCGACCGCACTGCCCGCGATGGTCGAGAACATGAACCACGGGGGGCGGATCGCGATGCTCGGGCTGCCGAGCGGCCCGATCGCGGTGGACTGGGCCAAGGTCGTCACGCACATGCTCACGGTGAAGGGCATCTACGGCCGTGAGATGTACGAGACGTGGCAGGCGATGAGCTCGATGCTCGCCACGAGTGCGGTCCTGCGCGAGCGCATCGGCTCGATCGTGTCGGCGTGCCACCCGGCGCGCGACTGGGAGGCAGCGTTCGCCGCGGCGGCGAGCGCGGACGGCGGCAAGGTCGTCATCGACTGGACGGAGACCTGATGTACGGCGCGATCAAGGACCACCTGGCGACGGAGCTCGCCGGGATCGAGGCCGCGGGGCTGACGAAGCGCGAGCGCGGCATCGCCGGTCCGCAGCGGGCGGCGATCGCGGCGGACGGCACCGACCTGCTCAACTTCTGTGCGAACAACTACCTCGGGCTCGCGGACTCGACCGACCTCGTCGACGCGGCGAAGGACGCCCTCGACCGCTGGGGCTACGGGGTGGCGAGCGTGCGGTTCATCTGCGGCACGCAGGACCTGCACCTCGACCTCGAGCGTCGGGTCGCCGGCTTCCTCGGCACCGAGGCCGCGATCCTGTACTCGTCGTGCTTCGACGCGAACGGTGGGCTGTTCGAGGTGCTGCTCGGCCCGGAGGACGCGATCATCTCCGACGAGCTCAACCACGCGTCGATCATCGACGGCATCCGGCTCTCGAAGGCGCAGCGGTTCCGGTACCGCAACCGCGACACGGCCGACCTGGAGGCGCAGCTCGCCGCCGCCTCGTCCGCCCGGTTCCGCGCGGTGGTCACCGACGGCGTCTTCTCCATGGACGGCTCGATCGCGCCGCTCGCCGAGATCTGCGACCTCGCCGAGCGGTACGACGCACTCGTCATCGTCGACGACTCGCACGCCGTCGGGTTCGTCGGCGAGCACGGGCGGGGCACCCCCGAGCTGTGCGGCGTCGCGGACCGCGTCGACGTCTACACCGGCACGTTCGGCAAGGCGCTCGGCGGGGCGTCCGGGGGGTACGTGGCCTCGCGCCGGGAGATCGTCGACCTGCTGCGGCAGCGCTCACGCCCGTACCTGTTCTCGAACTCGCTCGCGCCGGTGATCGCGGCGGGGACCGTCGCGGCGCTCGACCTCGTCGAACGGTCGGACGACGCCCGCGCCCGGCTCGCAGCCAACGCCAGGACGTTCCGGACGCTCATGTCGGACGCGGGCTTCGAGCTGCTGCCGGGGGAGCACCCGATCGTGCCCGTGATGTTCCACGAGGCCGGCCGTACCGCGCGGATCGCGGACGAGATGCAGGCGCGGGGCGTCTACGTGACGGCGTTCAGCTACCCGGTGGTGCCGCAGGGGAGAGCCCGGATCCGGGTGCAGCTCTCCGCGGCGCACACCGAGGAGCAGGTGCGCCGCTGCGTGGACGCCTTCGTCGGGGCCCGCGCCGCCGTCGACGCCTGACGACCTCCCGCGGAACGCAACGACGGCGGCCGCTCGCAGGGGAGTACCGCTGCGAGGAGCCGCCGACGTTGCGTCCAGCGGGTTCGGCCCCGGGTCAGGCGCCGACCGGACGGCGGCGCTCCCGCGGGAAGACGACGCCGAGCGCGACCATGCCGATCGCGAGCACCAGGTGCAGCCAGTTGTCCGCCCAGTTGAGCGGGACGAAGTTCGCGCCGGACATCGTGCCCGCCGTGAACAGGCCGTAGACCCACAGCACGAAGTAGACGACGCCGCCGATCACGAGGTACATCCGCGACCCCGTCGCCCGGTTCGCCGCGAGGAGGCCGACGACGCCGAACAGCAGGTGCACGATGTTGTGCAGGACCGACACCTGGAAGATCCCGAGCAGCATCGCCATCGAGTGGTGCCCGGCACCGCCGAGGTCGCCGGAGGTCAGCCCCGGCACGAACCCGGCGATCCCGACGAGCAGGAACACGATGCCGACGACGAGCGCGACCTTCTGGATCGACGAGCCGGCGTAGCGGTTGGTGGAGGTGGTGACGTCACTCATGGTCCGGACGTTACCCAGCCCGCTCGCAGTCCGTTCCCGGCCGGCAGCGTCCCGCGCGCGTCGGACACCGTCGGCCGTGGGACGATGGACCCCATGCGTCTCGTCGTCGCCGGCAGCCCCGCTGCGGCCGTCCCCACCCTCCGACGTCTCGCCGCCTCCGACCACGAGATCGCGGCCGTCCTCACCCGACCCCCGACACCCCAGGGTCGGAAGCGTGTCCTCACGCCGACCCCGGTGGCGCAGGTCGCCGAGGAGCTCGGACTGCCCGTCATCGAGGCCACCCGGGTGGACGACGCCGTCACCGCGCAGCTGGTCGAACTGCAGGCCGACCTCGGCGTCATCGTCGCGTACGGTGCGCTCCTCCGTCGTCCCGCCCTGGACGCTCCACGTCTCGGCTGGGTCAACCTGCACTTCTCCGAGCTGCCGGCGTACCGCGGCGCCGCACCCGTCCAGCGTGCCGTGATGGCGGGCGACACCCGGACCGCCGCGACCGTCTTCCAGCTCGTCGAGGCGCTCGACGCCGGTCCCGTGTACGCCGCCGACCCGTTCACGATCGACCCGGACGCCACCAGCGGCGACGTCCTCGCCGCGATGGCCGAGACCGGAGCGGACACCGTCCTGCGGGTGGTCGACGCCCTGGCCGACGGCAGCGCGGTCGCCACCGAGCAGTCCGGGACGGTGACCCTCGCCCCGAAGCCGACCGCCGACGACGCGCACGTCGCCTTCACGGAGCCGGCCGTGGCCGTCCGTGCCCGCGTCCGCGGTGTGACGCCCGAGCCCGGCGCGTTCGCCCACCTCGGCGAGACGCGGGTGAAGCTGCTCCGCAGCGCGCTCCTGCCGGGAGGCGCGGCCTCCTCCGCCCCGCACCTCGCGCCCGGTGCGCTCGCACTGGTCGACGGACGACTCCTCGTCGGCACGGCCGACGTCCCGCTCGTGCTCACCGAGGTCCAGCCCGCCGGCAAGAAGGCGATGGACGGCGCCGCGTGGGCACGCGGCCTCGGCTCGCTCGAGGGCGTGGTGCTCTCGTGAGCGCGGCGCAGCAGTCCTCCCGGCAGTCGCGCGGCGACCGACGCCCCCGTCCGACCAGCGCCAGGCGGGTCGCGTTCGACGTGCTCCGCGCGGTGCAGGTCGACGACGCCTACGCCAACCTGCTCCTGCCCACGCGCATCCGTCGCGCCGGTCTGTCCGCCCGCGACGCCGCCTTCGCCACCGAGCTCACCTACGGGTCGATCCGCATGCTCGGCCGCTACGACGCGATCGTCGGGGTCGCATCCGGTCGCCGGGTCGACAACATCGAGTCCGACGTGCTCGACGTGATGCGCCTCGGCGTGCACCAGCTGCTCGGCATGCGCACACCAACGCACGCGGCGGTCTCGGCGACCGTGGAGCTCGCACGCGAGGTCGGCGCCCGCCGGGCCACCGGCTTCGTCAACGCGGTCCTGCGCAAGGTCGCCGCGAAGACCGACGACGAGTGGGACGCCCTGGTCACCGAGGGTCGGAGCGGCGACGCGCTGCTGGCCACCCGCTGGTCGCACCCGTCGTGGGTGGTCGCCGCACTCCGTGACGCCCTGGCGGCCGAGCGGTCGCGGGACGAGCTCGCCGCCCTGCTCGCGGCCGACAACGTCGCGCCCCGCGTGCAGCTCGTCGCGCTGCCCGGGCTCGCCACCGACGAGGACGTCCGCACCGCGACGGCGACCGCTGCCGAGGACGGATCCGGAGCGGACGGCGGGGCCGAAGCCGACGGCGGGGACGGAGCCGACGGCGGGTACGGAGCCGACGAGCAGCCCCGCACCGACGACGGAGCCGGAGCCGACGACGAGACCGGCACCGCGCCTCCCGGCCGGGTCGCCGGGGCCGACGCCGGCCCGGTGTCCCCGGTCGGCATCCGCGGGACGACCGGCGACCCCGCACGGGTCCCCGGTGTCGCCGCCGGTCGGCTCCGGGTGCAGGACGAGGGGTCGCAGCTCGCGGCCCTCGCCCTCACGCGGTCGTCCGCCGTCCGTCCGGGGGAGCGGTGGCTCGACATGTGCGCCGGGCCCGGGGGCAAGGCCGCGCTCCTCGCCGCCGAGGCCGCCCAGGGCGGAGCGTCCCTGGTCGCCAACGAGCTCGTGCCCGCCCGCGCCGGACTCGTGCGCAAGGCCCTGTCCACCGTGGCGGGTGACGACACCGTCACGGTCGTCGAGGGCGACGGACGGCGCTTCGGCAAGCCGGGCGACGAGCTGTTCGACCGGATCCTGCTCGATGCTCCGTGCACGGGCCTCGGCGCGCTCCGTCGGCGTCCCGAGGCGCGGTGGCGCAAGCAGCCCGAGGACGTCCCCGAGCTCGCGGCGCTGCAGGCCGAGCTGCTCGACGCGGCGGTCCGTGCACTCGCACCGGGTGGCACGCTCGCGTACGTCACGTGCTCGCCGCACCTGGCCGAGACGCGCGGGCAGGTCGACGCGCTGCTCGAGCGGCACGGCGACGTGCTCGAGCAGCTCGACACCGCCGGCGTGGTCCGGTCGGTGGCGGCCCGGGACCCGCAGGTCGCCGACGGTCCGACGGCGCAGCTCTGGCCGCACCGGACCGGAACCGACGCGATGTTCGTCGCGCTCTTCCGCCGTCGCCCCTGACCCCTTCCGCAACACGCAACGTCGGCGTCTGCTCGCGGGTTGTCGGCCCAGGAACGATCTGATATGTTGGAGGAACACGACCGGTTCCGCCTGCGAGAGCAGGTCCAGGGCCGGTCCTCTTCGTTCTCGGCCCGGGGGAGGCCTGCTGTGGAACCCAAGCCGTTCCGGCCGTACCGAGAGCAGGTGGCACTCCTGCGAGGACGTGGGATGCACGTGCCCGACGAGGACGCCGCCGTCCGCGAACTGCGCCTCGTCAACTACTACCGGCTGAGTGGCTACTGGTACGCGTTCCGCGAGACCACGGGCGGTGCGCGGGGTGATCGCTTCCGCCCGGGGACCCACCTCGAGGACGTCCTCGCGCTCCACCGTTTCGACGAGCGTCTGCGGACGACGGTGTTCGACGCCCTCGCTCCGGTCGAGCTCGCACTGAGAGCCGCGCTGGGGCACGCACTCGGGCGGCTCCACCCGAGCGCCCATCTGCGTCCCGATCTGCTCGGTCCGCTGGCACGCGCCGGCGACGGCCACCGCAACTGGCTGGAGCGGCACCGCGGTGAGGTCGCCAGGAGCCGGGAGGAGTTCGTCGAGCACCACCGGTCCGGGTACGGGGGAGTCCTGCCGGTGTGGGCCGCGGTCGAGGTGATGGACTGGGGGACGGTCTCGAGGCTGCTCGGCTTCGCGCCGCCGAGCGTCCAGACCGAGGTGAGCGGACGGTTCGGTCTCCGAGCACCGCAGCTGACCTCGTGGTTGCGCGCGCTCAACGTGGTGCGCAACGCATGTGCCCACCACGGACGCCTGTTCAACCGCGCGTACGCCATCCGACCGAAGCTGCCCCCGGTCGGCGCCGACCCTTCGTTGGACACCGCACGCGCATCGATGAACCGCACGTACGGGCAGCTCACCCTGGTGCAGTACCTCCGTGTCCGGAGCGGACTGGGGACCGCGACGCAGCTCACCGGTGTCCTGCGCGAGTTCCCGACCGTGCCGCTCGTCCCGTTCTCCGACACGGGAGCCCCGCTGGAGTGGGAGACCGCCGTCTGGACGGGCAGCGGCGCTCGGTAGGGTTGCCGGGTGACGATCCGCATCTCGCCGAGCATCCTGTCCGCCGACTTCGCCAACCTCGAGCGGGAGCTGCACCGCATCGAGAGCGCCGACATGGTGCACGTCGACGTGATGGACAACCACTTCGTGCCGAACCTCACCCTGGGCCTGCCGATCGTGCAGCGCCTGCAGGACGTCTCGCCGGTGCCGCTCGACGTGCACCTCATGATCACCGACGCCGACACCCAGGCGCCGAAGTACGCCGAGACCGGCGCCTCGAGCGTCACGTTCCACCTCGAGGCCGCCGACGACCCGGTGGCGACCGCCGCGGCGATCCGGTCGAACGGTGCCCGCGCCGCCGTCGCCGTGAAGCCCGGCACCCCGATCACGCAGGTGCTCCACCACCTCGACGCGTACGACATGATCCTGCTCATGACCGTCGAGCCCGGGTTCGGCGGGCAGTCGTTCATGCCCTCGGTCATGCCGAAGCTCGCCGACGCCCGTGCCGCGGTCGACGCCTCGGGGCTCGACGTCTGGCTCGAAGTCGACGGCGGCATCGCGGTCGACACCGTGCCCGAGGCGGTCCGCAGCGGCGCCGACACGCTCGTCGCCGGATCCGCCGTCTACGGCGGTGAGCCCGCGCAGCGCATCGCCGACCTGCGCGAGGCGGCTGCGGCGGCACGCGCGTGACCGCCCAGGTGGGCGGCGCGTCGGGGGCGACCGGCGCCTCCCGTCCGGACGGTGCGTCCGGCGCAGCCGCGCAGGACGGTAGCCTGGTCCCCGTGAAGACGTTCGACGACCTGTTCGCGGAGCTGACCGAGAAGGCGCGCACGCGCCCGGAGGGCTCCGGCACCGTCGCCGAACTGGACGCCGGCGTGCACCAGATCGGCAAGAAGATCGTGGAGGAGGCCGCCGAGGTCTGGATGGCGGCCGAGTACGAGGGCGACGAGCGCACCTCGGAGGAGATCTCGCAGCTGATCTACCACCTCCAGGTGCTCATGGTCGCGAAGGGCCTCACCCCGGCGGACGTCTGGCGACATCTGTAGGAACGCGTGTCGCGCTCACCGAGCGCCACCGCGACCCGCAGCCGTCCCGACCTCCAGCAGAAAGCAGACCACCTGATGCTCCGCATCGCCGTGCCCAACAAGGGTTCGCTGTCCGAGACCGCCTCCGAGATGCTCAAGGAGGCCGGGTACGCCGGTCGCCGCGACCCGAAGGCGCTCCACCTCCTCGACGAGCGCAACGGCGTCGAGTTCTTCTTCCTCCGCCCGCGCGACATCGCGACGTACGTCGGCTCCGGCGCACTCGACGTCGGCATCACCGGCCGCGACCTGTTGCTCGACTCCGGGTCGGCGGCGCACGAGGTCGACGCGCTCGGGTTCGCCGACTCGACCTTCCGGTTCGCCGGGACGCCCGGCCGGTTCACCGAACTGCAGGACCTCGACGGCGTCCGCGTCGCGACGAGCTACCCGGGACTCGTGGGCGAGTTCCTCGCCCGGCACGGGGTGACCGCGACCCTCGTGAAGCTCGACGGCGCCGTCGAGAGCGCCGTGCGCCTCGGTGTCGCGGACGCCGTGGCCGACGTCGTCTCGACCGGCAGCACGCTCCGTGCCGCCGGGCTCGAGATCTTCGGTCCGGTGATCCTCGAGTCGACCGCGCTGCTCATCTCGACCGACGAGCGCATCCCGGGCATCGACGTCCTGCGTCGCCGCCTGCAGGGCGTGCTCGTCGCCCGCGGTTACGTCATGCTCGACTACGACATCCCGACCGATCTGTTGGAGCAGGCCACCGCGGTGGCGTCGGGCATCGAGTCGCCGACGGTCTCCCCGCTGCACGACCGCGACTGGTCGGCCGTCCGCGTGATGATCCCGCGCGAGGACGCGAACCTCATCATGGACGCGCTGTACGACCTCGGTGCGCGCGCCATCCTGGTCAGCCCGATCCACGCCGCACGCCTGTGAACGACGCGGTGCGAGCCGACGTGACCGGACCCGACAGCGGCGCGGCCGGTGTCGCCGGTGGCGTCTCGGTCCGGGTCATCCCGTGCCTCGACGTGTCCGGCGGTCGCGTCGTCAAGGGCGTCAACTTCCTCGACCTGCAGGACGCCGGCGACCCGGTCGAGCTCGCGGCCCGCTACTACGAGCAGGGTGCCGACGAGCTGACCTTCCTCGACGTCGGTGCCACGGTCGAGAACCGCGCGACCATGTACGAGACGGTGACGCGCACGGCGGAGCAGGTCTTCATCCCGCTCACCGTCGGCGGTGGCGTCCGGAGCGTCGACGACGTCTCCCGCCTGCAGCAGTGCGGCGCGGACAAGATCGGCGTCAACAGCGCGGCGATCGCGCGGCCGGAGCTCGTGAGCGAGATCGCCGACCGCTTCGGCGCGCAGGCGGTGGTGCTGTCGCTCGACGTCAAGCGCTCGGACCGGATGCCCTCCGGTTTCGTCGTCACGACCCACGGCGGACGGACCGAGTCCGACCTCGACGCGATCGCGTGGGCACGCGAGGGCGTCGAGCGCGGCGCGGGCGAGCTGCTCGTCAACTCGATCGACGCGGACGGCACGAAGCACGGCTTCGACCTCGAGCTCATCGCCGCGGTGCGTGCGGTGTCGTCGGTCCCGGTCATCGGCTCGGGAGGCGCCGGTCGCCTCGAGCACTTCGCCCCGGCCGTCGAGGCGGGCGCGGACGCCGTGCTCGCTGCCAGCGTCTTCCACCGGGGCGAGATGACCATCGGGGACGTCAAGGCGGCGCTGCGCGCCGCCGGCCAGCCCGTCCGCTGACACCCCGTCCGCCGACACCCCGCCGTAGGCTAGGAGTCTCATGACCGACAGCACCAGCACCAGCACGGAAGCGGTCCTCGACCGCGCACGGTTCGGTGCGGACGGCCTGCTCCCCGCAGTCGTGCAGGAGGAGTCCTCGAAGGACGTCCTCATGCTCGGCTGGATGGACCGCGAAGCCCTCCGCCGCACCCTGACCGAGGGCCGCGTGACCTTCTGGTCGCGCTCCCGACAGGAGTACTGGCGCAAGGGCGACACGTCCGGGCACGCGCAGTACGTCCGGGCTGCCGCACTCGACTGCGACGACGACACGCTGCTCGTCACCGTGCAGCAGGTCGGGGCCGCCTGCCACACCGGTGCGCACAGCTGCTTCGAGGTCGACCCGCTCGAGCCCGTGACCGCGACCGCGCCGCTGCAGGCCGCGCCGGCGCAGGCCGGGACGGACGCGACTGGCCCGACGTCGGCGACCACGACCGCGGAGGCGATCCGATGACCGGCGCGAGCCGCGCGGAGGAGCCGCGCACGACCTCCCGGCAGGCCTTCGACGACCTGCTCGACGGCCACCGCGTCGTCCCCGTCGTCCGCGCGCTCTACGCCGACAGCGAGACGCCGGTCGGTGTGTACCGCAAGCTGGCGGACGGTCGCCCCGGTTCGTTCCTGCTCGAGTCCGCCGGCCAGGGCGGCCTGTGGTCGCGCTGGTCCTTCGTCGGCGTCCGGAGCTTCGGCGTCCTGACCCAGGACGGCGACCGGGCGTCCTGGATCGACACCGGCATCCCGGCGTCGCGGGCCGTCGGCTCGCTCGACGGCGCCCCCCTCGACGTCCTCGCCCGCCTGCACGACCGGTGGGCGACGCCCCGCGTTCCCGGCACCCCGCCCCTGGTCGGCGGCACGGTCGGGTTCATCGGGTGGGAGGCCGTGCGGCAGCTCGAGCACCTGCCGAACGTGCCCGCGGCCGACTTCGAGGTGCCCGGGCAGGCCCTCGCCTTCGTGTCCGAGCTCGCGGCGCTCGACCACCGCACCGGCCTCGTGCTCCTCGTCGCGAGCGTCCTCAACGACGGCACCGACGACCCGGACACGATGTGGTCCGACGCGCAGTCCCGGCTCGACCGGATGCAGGCGGACCTGGTGCAGCCGAGCGCGGCGACGGTCGCCGAGGCGTTCGAGATCGCCGAGCCGACCCCGCGCCACCGGACGTCGCCGGAGGACTACATGGCCGCGGTCGAGCGGTCCAAGGACTTCATCCGCGACGGTGACGTCTTCCAGGTCGTCGTCTCGCAGCGGTTCGACCACGACGTCACCGCCGACCCGCTCGACGTCTACCGGGTGCTCCGGACACTGAACCCGAGCCCGTACATGTACTTCCTTGCGCTGGCGGACAGCGCCGACGAGCGCTTCTGGATCGTCGGCGCCTCGCCCGAGGCCCTGGTCAAGGTGCAGGACGGGCGGGCGATCACCCACCCGATCGCCGGCTCGCGCCCACGCGGCGCGAGCCCGGTCGAGGACGTCCGCCTGGGTGACGAGCTGCTCGCCGACCCGAAGGAGCGCGCCGAGCACCTCATGCTGGTCGACCTCGCCCGGAACGACCTGCAGAAGGTGTGCGAGCCGGGGACCGTCGCGGTGACCGAGTTCATGACCGTCGAGCGCTTCAGCCACATCATGCACCTGGTGTCGAGCGTCGAGGGATCGGTCCGACCGGGAGCCTCGGCGATCGACGTCTTCCGCGCGACCTTCCCGGCCGGCACCCTGTCGGGGGCACCGAAGCCGCGTGCGCTCGAGATCATCGACGAGCTGGAACCGGCGAAGCGCGGGGCGTACGCGGGCGTGGTCGGCTACTTCGACTTCGCCGGTGACGCCGACCTGGCGATCGCCATCCGTACGGCGCTCATCAAGGACGGGGTCGCACGCGTGCAGGCCGGTGCCGGCCTGGTCGCCGACTCCGACCCGCGCACCGAGCACGAGGAGGCCGTGAACAAGGCGGCCGCCCCGCTGCGCGCGGTCGCGACCGCGAACCGGATGCGCGAGGTGCGCGCGTGACGGCCCGGCGCTCCCGCCCGCTCGTCGTCGTCGCCGGCCTCGCGGTCGCCGGTATCGTGATGCTGTCGTGGACCCAGACGTGGTTCACGGTGCACCTGCACGCCGGTACCGCGGTGGTGCCGCGCGTGGTGGCGGACGGTGCCGCGGTCGTCCCGCAGTACACGGCGCTCGCGATCGCGAGCCTGGCGCTGTTCCTCGCGCTGACGATCGCCGGCCGTGTGCTGCGCGTCGTGCTCGCGGCCGTCGAGGTGCTGCTCGGCATCGCCGTCGTGGCGACCGGCATCGGCGCCCTGGCGGACCCCGTCGCGGCGTCGAAGGGCGCGGTGGGCGAGGTCGCGGGCGTCAGCGACACCGGCGCGGTGCGCCAGGTCGTCGACCGGGTCGACGTCACCGCGTGGCCCGCCGTCGGCATCGCGGGTGGCGTGCTCGCCGTGGTGCTCGGGATCGTCGTGTTCGTGGTGCAGCGGCAGTGGCCCGGGCCGACCCGGAAGTACGCCGCGGCGACCGCCGGGGCCGCCGCCGACGCCCGTGCGGCCGCGCCGACCCAGCGCGACGCGATCACCGACTGGGACGACCTCAGCGCCGGTGACGACCCGACCGCCGGGGACGGTTCGGTGGGGGAACCGCCCACGACCGACACGGTAGGATCGGATCGGCGCCGATCGGACGACGGCGCCGGAGCAGAACGAGGAGCACCGTGAGCAACACTGAGCCCGCAGAACTCGGCGAAGGCCACTCGCCCGCCGCCTGGACCGCCGTCGTGATCATGCTGATCGGCTTCGCGGCAGGCACGCTGTTCTTCTGGTTCGACCTGGCGTGGGGCGTCTGGGCGTCCGCCGTCGTCGTGGTGATCGGGCTCGTCGTCGGCGCCGTGATGGCGAAGGCCGGCTACGGCGTCAACGGTCCGAAGTACGTCGCCAAGCACCACGCGGAGTAGTCCCGTGCCGAACGTGCTCGAGACCCTCGTCGCGGGCGCGCTCGAGGACGCCGCCGCCCGTCGTGTCGACCGTCCGCTCTCGGACGTCGAGCGCGACCTGGACCGGGTGGCGTCGCCGCTCGACGCCCTCGACTTCCTGTCGCCCGGCGACCGCGTGAAGATCCTCGCCGAGGTCAAGCGCGCGAGCCCGTCGCGCGGCTCCATGGCGCCCATCGAGGACCCGGCCGCCCTCGCCGCCGACTACGAGCGTGGCGGAGCGTCGACGATCAGCGTGCTCACCGAGGGGCGGAAGTTCCTCGGCAGCCTCGCCGACCTCGAGGCGGTGAAGGCGCGCGTGTCGCTGCCGGTGCTCCGCAAGGACTTCATCGCCGACCCGTACCAGGTGCTCGAGGCCCGTGCGGCCGGTGCCGACCTGGTGCTGCTGATCGTTGCAGCGCTGGAGCAGCGACAGCTCGTGGAGCTGCACGAGCTCGCCGAGCAGCTCGGCATGCGCGTGCTCGTCGAGGCCCACTCCGGTGACGAGGTCTCCCGTGGCCTCGACGCCGGCGCGCGGATCCTCGGCGTCAACGCCCGCGACCTCACCGACTTCTCGCTGGACCGCGACCTCTTCGGCTCCCTCGCCGATCGCATCCCCGACGGGGTCGTGCGCGTCGCCGAGTCGGCCGTCGCCGGGCCCGCCGACGTCGCCCACTACCGCGCAGCGGGTGCCGACGTCGTCCTGGTGGGGGAGGCGCTCGTCACGGGCGCGGACCCCGCCACCACCCTCGCGTCGTTCATCGCCGCGGCGGACGGCTCCGGCCGCCCGCGCGCCTGACCGACACCGTCCCACCGGTCGCCCCGCACACCGGGGCGTCCGAACACCCCGGGAGACCCACCGTGACCTCACTCCGTGACCTGCAGGGCCCGTACTTCGGCGACTTCGGCGGACGCTTCGTCCCCGAGTCGCTCGTGCTCGCGCTCGACGAGCTCGAGACCGCCTTCCGCGCGGCCTGGGCGGACCCGGCGTTCCGCGAGGAGCTCGACACGCTCCAGCGCGAGTACACCGGCCGCCCGTCGATCATCACCGAGGCGCCGCGGTTCGCGAAGCACGCCGGTGGTGCCCGGATCATCCTCAAGCGCGAGGACCTCAACCACACCGGTTCGCACAAGATCAACAACGTGCTCGGTCAGGCCCTCGTCGCGAAGCGGCTCGGCAAGACCCGGCTCATCGCCGAGACGGGAGCCGGGCAGCACGGTGTCGCGACGGCCACCGCCGCTGCGCTCTTCGGGATGGACTGCGTCGTGTACATGGGCGCCGTCGACACCGAGCGCCAGGCACTGAACGTGGCGCGGATGCGGCTGCTCGGTGCCGAGGTGATCCCGGTCGAGACGGGGTCGCGCACGCTGAAGGACGCCATCAACGACGCGCTGCGCGACTGGGTGGCGAACGTCGACTCGACGCACTACCTGCTCGGCACCGTCGCGGGGCCGCACCCGTTCCCGGAGATGGTCCGCGAGTTCCACAAGGTGATCGGCGAAGAGGCCCGACAGCAGGTCCTCGACCGCATCGGTCGCCTGCCGGACGCCGTCGCCGCGTGCGTCGGCGGCGGCTCGAACGCGATGGGCATCTTCGAGGCCTTCCTCGACGACGAGTCGGTCCGGTTGCACGGCTTCGAGGCCGGCGGCGACGGCATCGAGACGGGGCGGCACGCCGCGAGCATCTCGCTCGGGCGCACCGGTGTCCTCCAGGGCACGATGTCGTACCTCATGCAGGACGAGGACGGCCAGACCATCGAGAGCCACAGCATCTCGGCGGGCCTCGACTACCCGAGCGTCGGTCCCGAGCACGCCTACCTGGCCTCGATCGGCCGCGCGCAGTACTCGCCGATCACCGACGCCGAGGCGATGGAGGCCTTCCGCCTGCTCGGCCGGACCGAGGGCATCCTGCCGGCCATCGAGTCGGCGCACGCGCTCGCAGGGGCGATCAAGCTGGGCAAGGAGCTCGGCCCCGACGGCGTCGTGCTGGTGTCCCTGTCCGGACGTGGTGACAAGGACGTCGCGTCCGCCAGTCGCTACTTCGGCATCCTCGACGAGAACGCGGTGCAGCTGTGACGAACCCCGGTCCCTCCACCTCGGTCGCGACGACGATCGACACCGCCAACGCCGAGCGCGCCGGAGCCGTCGTCGGGTACCTGCCCGCCGGCTTCCCCGACCTGCAGACGAGCGTGGACGCGGCGGTCGCCCTCGCCGAGAACGGCGTCGACGTCATCGAGCTCGGCCTGCCGTACTCCGACCCGGTGATGGACGGTCCGGTGATCCAGCGCGCTGCGGAGGAGAGCCTGGCGAACGGCTTCCGTGTCGCGCAGGTCTTCGACGCCGTCGACCAGATCACGAGCCGTGTCGACGTGCCCGTGCTCGTCATGACCTACTGGAACCCGGTGCTCCGGTACGGGGTCGACCGGTTCGCCGACGACCTCGTCGCGGCCGGGGCGTCCGGGCTCATCACCCCGGACCTCATCCCGGACGAGGGTCGCGCCTGGATCGACGCCTCCGAGCGCACCGGGCTCGACCGGGTCTTCCTCGCGGCGCCGTCCTCGACGGACACCCGCATGGAGCAGGCGGTCCGCTCCAGCCGCGGCTTCGTCTACGCCGTGTCGACGATGGGCGTCACCGGCGCCCGCGTCGGCGTCGACACCGCCGCCCGCACCGTCGTGTCGCGACTGCGCGAGGCCGGTGTGGAGCGCACGTGCGTCGGCCTCGGCATCTCGACGGCAGACCAGGTGCGCGAGGTCCTCGAGTACGCCGACGGGGCGATCGTCGGGTCCGCCTTCGTGCGCGCCCTCGCCGACCTCGGCGTGCAGGGGGTCGCGGACCGCGCGGCCGACCTGACCAGCGGCGCCGCGCGCAGCTGAGGCGAGCACCGGTCCGGACGGGAGGCGCGGTGTCGGTGGGTCGACCGGCGCACCGGCCCCGCGCCTCCCGTGCACCGTGCTCCCAGTTCCCACAGGTCGACCCACCCCGTTCCTGGTCGGCGCGGTTCCCGCGCTACAGTGAGCGGGGCCGACCCTCCAGCGGCACCGCGGCCGTCCAGCACCGAAAGGCGACAGCACCTCCATGCCCCTCCTGAGCATCCCGAGCCCGAGCACCGCGTGGCAGTACTTCGACCTGACCGCCTGGCTGCGCGACGTCTTCGGGTGGTCGCTGCCGCTCGACTTCCGCATCCACGCGTACGCGATCTGCATCCTGCTGGGCATCGTCGCGGCCGTCGTGCTCGCGAACCGGCGGCTCAACGCCCGCGGGGTCGAGCGCTGGATCATCATCGACATCGCGATCTGGGCGGTGCCCGCCGGCATCATCGGCGGTCGGTTGTTCCATGTGTTCAGCCACGTCAGCGACTACTTCGGGCCGGGGCGTGACCCGCTCTCGTTCCTCTACATCTGGGAGGGCGGGCTGGCCATCTTCGGCGCGCTCATCCTCGGGTCGGTCGGTGCGTACATCGGGTGCCGTCAGGTGGGCCTGCGCTTCTCGACCCTGATCGACGCGATCGCTCCCGGCGTCCTGCTCGCCCAGGCGTTCGGTCGCCTCGGCAACTACTTCAACCACGAGCTCTTCGGCATGCCGACGAGCCTGCCGTGGGGGCTCGAGATCGAGTCGTCGAACGCGGCGTTCCCGAAGGGGCTGCCCGAGGGCACCCTGTTCCACCCGACCTTCCTCTACGAGATCATCTGGAACGTCGTGGGCGTCGTCGTGATCCTGCTGCTCGACAAGCGGTTCCGGCTGCAGTGGGGCAAGGTCATGGCGCTCTACCTGATCTGGTACGGCACCGGTCGCTCGGTCCTCGAGTCCATCCGCGTCGACACGAGCGAGACCTTCGCCGGGATCCGCACGAACGTCTGGATGTCCTTCGCCGCGATCCTGCTCGGCATCGTGATCTTCCTCGTACAGACCCGTCGGCACACCGGCAACGAGCCCAGCCCGTACCTGCCGGGTCGCGAGCCGCGTCGGTCCTCCGATGTAGACTCGGACGACACCTGGTCGGAACACGCCGACGACGCTCCGGCTGTCGCCGACGACGCCGATCCGGTCCCAGCAGCAGGCCGCGCGCGGTAACTCCGCGACCGGCAGCACCGGCTCCTCGGACGGCACCCGCCGGCCGCGGGGCACCATCCGAACGGTCGGGTCGCCACGAGCGGCCCCGCCACCTCGCGCGTCGTCTGCGCACCCTCCACGGCGACGCGCACGGGCACCAGGTCCGCCCGCTCGGGCGGAACGCACCACCGGGCCACCGACGTCCCTGTTCCACTCCCTCGTGAGGACGGTTCCCCATGGCGCTCCAGCCAGACCCTGCCCCCCGTTCGACGCGCTCCCTGCAGCCGGCGCACCGACGATTCTCGGCCGTGCCCGAGGCGACCGGTGCGTACGACCCGGCGAACGAGAAGGACGCCTGCGGCCTCGCGATGGTCGCGACGCTCCGCGGTACCGCGGGGCACGACATCGTCGACGCCGCGCTGGGTGCACTCCGGAACCTCGAGCACCGCGGTGCCGTCGGTTCCGACGCGGGCACCGGTGACGGCGCGGGCATCCTGTGCCAGGTGCCGGACGCGTTCCTGCGCGACGAGGTGCCGTTCGACCTGCCCGCCGCGGGGGAGTACGCCGTCGGGACGGCCTACCTGCCCGTCGACGAGGACGAGCGCCACGCGGTGAAGGGTGCGGTCGAGCGCCTGGCCCGCGAGGAGGGCCTGAAGGTCCTCGGGTGGCGTGCGGTCCCGGTTCGGCCGGAGGTCCTCGGGACGCTCGCGCGCGCCGCGATGCCGGCGTTCGAGCAGCTGTTCGTCGCCTCCACCCGTCACGACGTGCACGGCGCCGCCTGGAGCGGCATCGCCCTCGACCGGCAGGCCTTCCGACTGCGCAAGCGCGCGGAGCACGGCGTCGAGGTCTACTTCATGTCGCTGTCCAGCCGCACCATGGTCTACAAGGGCATGGTCACGACGCTCCAGCTCGAGCCGTTCTACCCGGACCTCAGCGACGAGCGCTTCGCCTCGAAGCTCGCGATCGTGCACTCGCGCTACTCGACGAACACCTTCCCGTCGTGGCCGCTGGCGCAACCGTTCCGGACGCTCGCCCACAACGGCGAGATCAACACCGTCCGCGGCAACCGGAACTGGATGCGGGCGCGCCAGTCGCAGCTCGAGAGCGAGCTGCTCGGCGACCTCGCACCGCTGCTGCCGATCGTCAGCCCGGGCGCGAGCGACTCGGCGTCGTTCGACGAGACCCTCGAGCTGCTCACGCTGACCGGCCGCAGCCTGCCGCACGCGGTGTCGATGATGGTGCCGGAGGCCTGGGAGAACCAGGTCGGGATGGACCCCGACCTGCGGGCGTTCTACGAGTACCACTCGATGCTCATGGAGCCGTGGGACGGCCCGGCGGCCATCACGTTCACCGACGGCGCGGTCGTCGGCGCGACGCTCGACCGCAACGGCCTGCGTCCCGGGCGATTCCTGGTGACCGACGACGGCCTCATCGTGATGGGCTCGGAGACGGGCGTCATCGACGTGCCGCCGGGCAAGGTCGTCCGCAAGGGCCGCCTGCGTCCGGGTCGGATGTTCGTCGTGGACACCGAGGCCGGGCGGATCATCGAGGACGACGAGGTCAAGCGCGAGCTGGCGACCGCGGGGCCGTGGGCGCAGTGGCTCGACGAGGGGCGCATCAACCTGAGCGACCTGCCGGAGCGCGAGCACATCGTGCACACCCCGGCGTCGGTCACCCGGCGACAGCGCGCGTTCGGCTACACGGAGGAAGAGGTCCGCATCCTCCTCCGCCCGATGGCGCAGACGGGTGCGGAGCCCCTCGGCGCGATGGGCTCGGACACGCCGATCGCCGTGCTCTCCGAGCGCCCGCGCCTGCTGTTCGACTACTTCACGCAGCAGTTCGCGCAGGTGACGAACCCGCCGCTGGACTCGATCCGCGAGCAGGTCATCACCTCGATGGGCATGGGCCTCGGGCCGGAGCGCAACCTGCTGAGCGCCGGCCCCGAGCACGCGAAGCAGATCGTGCTCGACTTCCCGGTGATCGACAACGACGAGCTCGCGAAGATCCAGCACTTCGAGACGGAGTCCGGTCGGCACCTGACGGTGACGATCAAGGGCCTGTACCGCGTCGACGCGGGCAAGAAGGCGATGCAGAAGCGCATCGCCGCGGTCTGCGACGAGGTCGACCAGGCGATCGAGTCGGGCAAGCAGTTCATCGTGCTGTCCGACCGTGACGGCAACGCCGAGCAGGCACCCGTGCCGAGCCTGCTGCTGCTCGCTGCGGTGCACCACCACCTCATCCGCACCGAGCAGCGCATGAAGGTCGGACTCATCGTCGAGGCCGGCGACGTGCGCGAGGTCCACCACGTCGCGACCCTGATCGGCTACGGCGCCTCGGCGATCAACCCGTACCTGGCCATGGAGACCTGCGAGAACCTCGTGCGCTCGGGGATGATCACCGGGATCACCCCGGAGCAGGCCGTCCGGAACGTCATCAAGGCGCTCGGCAAGGGCGTGCTCAAGATCATGTCGAAGATGGGCATCTCGACGGTGTCCAGCTACGCCGGCGCCCAGGCGTTCGAGGCGGTCGGGCTCAGCCAGGAGTTCGTCGACCGGTACTTCACCGGGACGTCGTCCATCCTCGGTGGCGTCGGGATCGAGGTCATCGCCAAGGAGAACGCCGAGCGGCACGCCCAGGCGTACCCGCAGGACGGCGCCGTGCTGTCGCACGAGCGGCTGCAGACCGGCGGCGAGTACCAGTGGCGCCGTGAGGGTCCGCCGCACCTGTTCAACCCGGACACGGTGTTCCGGCTCCAGCACGCCACCCGTGCCCGTCGGTACGACATCTTCCGCGAGTACTCGCAGGCGGTCGACGACCAGTCCGAGGAGCTCATGACGCTCCGCGGTCTGTTCCGGTTCCGTCACGGCGTCCGGAAGCCGATCGCGTTGGACGAGGTCGAGCCGATCGAGTCGATCGTGCAGCGGTTCAACACCGGCGCGATGTCCTACGGGTCGATCTCACAAGAGGCCCACGAGACCCTCGCGATCGCGATGAACCGCCTCGGTGCGCGCTCGAACACGGGCGAGGGCGGCGAGGACGTCGAGCGTCTGCTCGACCCCGAGCGTCGCAGTGCGATCAAGCAGGTCGCCTCCGGTCGGTTCGGCGTCACGAGCATGTACCTGACGCACGCGACCGACATCCAGCTGAAGATGGCGCAGGGCGCGAAGCCGGGCGAGGGCGGGCAGCTGCCGCCGACGAAGGTGTACCCGTGGGTCGCCCGCACGCGGCACGCCACCGCCGGCGTCGGACTCATCTCGCCGCCGCCGCACCACGACATCTACTCGATCGAGGACCTCAAGCAGCTGATCTTCGACGTCAAGCGGGCGAACCCGGCCGCGCGCGTCCACGTGAAGCTCGTGAGCCAGTCCGGCATCGGCGCGGTCGCAGCGGGCGTGACGAAGGCGCTGGCCGACGTCGTGCTCGTGTCGGGCCACGACGGTGGCACCGGCGCGTCCCCGCTCAACTCGCTGAAGCACGCGGGCACCCCGTGGGAGATCGGTCTCGCCGAGACCCAGCAGACCCTGATGCTGAACGGCATGCGCGACCGGGTGGTCGTGCAGGTGGACGGGCAGATGAAGACCGGCCGTGACGTCGTCGTGGCGGCGCTGCTCGGCGCCGAGGAGTACGGCTTCGCGACGGCTCCGCTCGTCGTCGAGGGCTGCATCCTCATGCGCGTCTGCCACCTGGACACGTGCCCGGTCGGCGTCGCGACGCAGAACCCGGAGCTCCGGAAGCGCTTCACGGGCAAGCCGGAGTTCGTCGTCAACTTCTTCGAGTTCATCGCGCAGGAGGTCCGGGAGCTCCTCGCCGAGCTCGGCTTCCGCACGCTGGACGAGGCGATCGGGCAGGTCGACGCGCTCGACACCGACCGTGCCGTCGAGCACTGGAAGGCCTCCGGTCTCGACCTCGCGCCGGTGCTGCACGGACCGGAGTTCGGCCGCGACGAGCCCCGACGCCACCTGCGTGAGCAGGACCACGAGCTCGACGAGCACTTCGACGTGCAGCTCGTCCAGCAGACGGCGGACGTGCTGGAGCACGGTGGTTCCGTTGCGCTCGACCTGCCGATCCGCAACACGGAGCGCGCGGTCGGCACCATGCTCGGCCACGAGGTCACGCTGCGGCACGGCGAGCACGGCCTGCCCGCCGGGTCGATCGACATCACGCTGCGCGGCTCGGCCGGGCAGTCCCTCGGTGCGTTCCTGCCCGCCGGCATCACGCTCCGCCTGGTCGGGGACAGCAACGACTACGTCGGCAAGGGCCTGTCCGGCGGCGCCATCGTCGTCCGTCCGGACACCGAGTCGGCGTTCGAACCGTCGGAGAACGTCATCGCCGGCAACGTCATCGGCTACGGCGCGACCCAGGGCAGCATGTTCATCCGCGGCATCGTGGGCGAGCGCTTCCTCGTCCGCAACTCCGGCGCGACCGCGGTCGTCGAGGGCGTCGGCGACCACGCACTCGAGTACATGACCGGCGGGCTCGCACTGATCCTGGGCGAGACCGGACGCAACCTCGGCGCCGGTATGTCCGGCGGCACCGCGTACGTGCGCGGCCTCCGTCGGGAACACGTGAACGCCGACGCGCTGGCGACCGGTGAGCTGCGGCTCGAGGAACTGGACAGCGCCGACGTCGAGATCGTCACCGACCTGCTCCGGCAGCACCTCGCCGAGACCGGGTCGACCGTGGCCGGCGACCTGCTCGACTCCGGCGACCTCGGCGACTTCGTCAAGGTGCTCCCGCGGGACTACGCCGCCGTGCTCGCGACCCGCCAGCAGGCGGTCGACGAGGGCCTCGACCCCGACGGCACCGTCGTCTGGAACCGCATCCTGGAGGTCACCGGTGGCTGACACGACCCGGGCCGCCGTGCGGACGCGCATCCCGACCGATGCGGACACGCAGACCCACACCCCCGTCCAGACCCAGACCGAGCAGGAGGCGAACCATGGCTGACCCGAAGGGCTTCCTCAAGGTGCAGGAGCGCGAGCTCCCGCCCCGCCGTCCCGTGCCCGTGCGCCTCATGGACTGGAAGGAGGTATACGAGCAGCAGGAGTCCGGTGCCCTGAAGCGACAGGCCGGTCGCTGCATGGACTGCGGCGTCCCCTTCTGCCACCAGGGCTGCCCGCTCGGGAACCTCATCCCGGAGTGGAACGACCTGACCTGGCGCGGTGAGGGTCGACAGGCCATCGAGCGTCTGCACGCGACCAACAACTTCCCGGAGTTCACCGGGAAGCTCTGCCCGGCCCCGTGCGAGGCGTCCTGCGTGCTCGGCATCAACCAGCCGCCGGTCACGATCAAGCAGGTCGAGGTCTCGATCATCGACGAGGCGTACAAGAACGGCTGGGTCACCCCGCACCCGCCGGAGCGCCTGACCGGCAAGACCGTCGCGGTGGTCGGGTCCGGCCCCGCCGGTCTCGCTGCCGCACAGCAGCTCACGCGCGCCGGGCACACGGTCGCCGTGTACGAGCGCGACGACCGCATCGGCGGCCTGCTGCGCTACGGCATCCCGGACTTCAAGATGGAGAAGCGCCAGATCGACGCGCGCCTCGCCCAGATGCAGGCCGAGGGCACCCGCTTCCGCGCCGGTGTGGAGATCGGCGTCGACATCACCTGGGACGACCTGAAGTCCCGCTACGACGCGGTCGTCGTCGCGACGGGCGCCACGGTGCCGCGCGACCTGCCGATCCCGGGGCGCGACCTCGAGGGCGTCCACTACGCGATGGACTACCTCGTCCAGCAGAACAAGGCGAACGCGGGGACCACCGTCGACAACCAGCTCACCGCCGAGGGCAAGCACGTCGTCGTCATCGGCGGTGGCGACACCGGCGCCGACTGCATCGGTACGGCCCACCGTCAGGGCGCCCTGAGCGTGACGAACCTGGCGATCGGCAAGCAGCCGCCGCTCGAACGTCCGTCCGAGCAGCCGTGGCCGATGTTCCCGACGGTGTTCGAGGTCACGAGCGCCCACGAGGAGGGCGGCGAGCGGCACTTCCTGGCGTCGACCGTCGAGTTCCTCGGCAACGCCGCCGGCGAGGTCCGCGCGCTCCGGGTGGCGGAGACCGAGTACCTCGACGGCCGGCGCGTGCCGAAGGCGGGCACCGAGCGCGAGATCCCCGCCGACCTGGTGCTCATCGCGATGGGCTTCACCGGTCCGGAGACCGACACGATCGAGCCGCAGCTCGGGCTCCCCGCCACGGTGTCGGGCGCGGTCGCGCGCCAGGCCGACTACTCGACGAACGAGCCGGGCGTGTTCGTGGCGGGCGACGCCGGCCGTGGCCAGTCGCTCATCGTCTGGGCCATCGCCGAGGGACGCGCGGCTGCGTCCAAGGTCGACGAGTACCTCGAGGGCTCGACGATCCTGCCGGCGCCCGTCAAGGCCACCGACCGCGCGCTCACGGTCTGACGCCGTGAACGCCCCCGGAACACCGGTCCACCGATGAGCAGCAGGCCACCGGCACTCGATAGGGTGCTGGTGGCCTGCTCTCGTTCCGCGCGGCCCCACAGCGCGGAAACCGGCACCACCCACCACACGAAGGAATCCATTGAGACGCGCAAAGATCGTTTCGACGCTCGGTCCGGCTACGTCGGACTACGAGACCGTCAAGGAGATCATCGAAGCGGGCGTCGACGTCGCCCGCCTCAACCTCAGCCACGGTGACTACAGCGTCCACGAGGCCAACTACGAGAACGTCCGTCGCGCCGCGGAGGACCTCGGCAAGCCGGTCGCGATCCTCGTCGACCTGCAGGGTCCGAAGATCCGTCTGGCGAAGTTCGCCGACGGTCCGCACGAGCTCGCGGTCGGTGACGTCTTCACGATCACGACCGAGGACGTCCCCGGCTCGAAGGAGATCTGCGGCACGACGTTCAAGGGCCTGCCGCAGGACGTCAAGCCCGGTGACCCGCTGCTCATCGACGACGGCCGTGTGCGCCTGCGCGTGCTCGACACCGACGGCGTGCGTGTCCGCACCGAGGTCGTCGTCGCCGGTACGGTCTCGAACAACAAGGGCATCAACCTGCCCGGCGTCGCCGTCAACGTCCCCGCGCTGAGCGAGAAGGACGAGGCGGACCTCCGCTGGGCGATCCGTCAGGGCGCCGACCTCATCGCGCTGTCGTTCGTCCGCAACGCCTCGGACGTCGTCCGCGCCCACGAGATCATGGACGAGGAGGGCAAGCGCCTCCCGATCATCGCCAAGGTCGAGAAGCCGCAGGCCGTCGACGCCCTCGAGGAGATCATCGACGCCTTCGACAGCATCATGGTCGCCCGTGGTGACCTCGGCGTGGAGCTCCCGCTCGAGGCCGTCCCGATCGTGCAGAAGCGCGCCGTCGAGCTGTCCCGCCGCATGGCGAAGCCGGTCATCGTCGCGACGCAGATGCTCGAGTCGATGATCTCGTCGCCGATCCCGACCCGCGCCGAGACCTCCGACGTCGCGAACGCCGTCCTCGACGGCGCGGACGCCGTCATGCTCTCGGGCGAGACCAGCGTCGGCGAGTACCCGGTGCAGACGGTCCGCACCATGGCCCGCATCGTCGAGTCGACCGAGGACCACGGCCTCGAGCGCATCGCGCCGCTCGGCACGAAGCCGCGCACGCTCGGTGGCGCGATCACGCTCGCCGCGGTCGAGATCGCCGAGTTCACCGAGGCGTCGTACCTCTGCGTCTTCACCGAGTCCGGCGACTCGGCCCGCCGCATGTCCCGACTGCGCCACGGACTGCCCATCATCGCCTTCACCCCGAACGAGGCCACGCGTCGCCGCATGGCGCTCACCTGGGGTGTCCGCTCGTTCCTCGTGGAGCGCAAGACGCACACCGACGAGCTGTTCTCGCAGGTCGACGACGTGCTGCTCGCGAACGGCCTCGCCGCCCCCGGCGACCGGGTCATCGTGACGGCCGGTTCGCCCCCCGGACTCGAGGGGTCGACGAACGACCTGCGCGTGCACCGCGTCGGCGACGCGCACGCCGAGGCGGCTCCCGCCTACGTGCGGGACTGACCCCGGTCACCGCACCCGGTCACCACGCCGACAGGGCGCGGACGGGAGGCACGGCGCGACACCGCGCACGGCCTCCGGTCCGCGCCCTGTCGCGTTGGTCCGCCCCTGCGTCGCGTCGAGTCACCGGCGTGCCGACACGCCGGCGTCGCCGCGAGACGGACCGGAGCGAGCGAGACGCCGTCGGATCCGGCGGCGTCTCGTCGGGACGGCGGCGTCTCGTGGGGACGGCGGCGTCTCGTCGGGACGGCGGCGGCGGTCTCGACACGCAGGAACCGGCCACCCGCGGTGCGGCGCGACCGCGCGTCGGGCCGAGCGGGCAGGATCGGTGCTGTGAGCCTCCAGGACGACCGCCCCACCGCACCCACCGCAGCGGACGTCCGCCGCTGGCGCCGCTACCTGGCGGACGAGCGGGCGGAGGCCGCGGTCTACCGGAACCTGTCGACCCGCAGGACCGGTGAGGAACGCGAGATCCTGGCCGCACTCGCCGACGCCGAGGGTCGGCACGAGCAGCACTGGCTCGACCTGCTCGGTGACGACGTCGGGCGGCCGCTCCGCGGCAGCCTCCGCACCCGGGTCCTCGCCGCGCTCGCGAAGCGGTTCGGTTCCGTGTTCGTCCTGGCGCTCATGCAGCGCGCCGAGGACCGTTCGCCCTACGCCGACGACGACGACGCGACCGCGCGCATGGCGGCCGACGAGCGGATCCACGGCGAGGTCGTCCGCGGCCTCGCGAACCGCGGGCGCATGCGGTTGTCCGGCACCTTCCGCGCAGCGGTGTTCGGCGCCAACGACGGACTCGTCTCGAACCTCGCGCTGATCATCGGCATCAGTGCCTCGGGCGCCGATCGGCACTTCGTGCTGCTCAGCGGCATCGCCGGGCTGCTCGCCGGCGCGCTGTCCATGGGGGCGGGGGAGTACGTCTCGGTGCGGTCCCAACGCGAGCTGCTCGACGCCTCCGCACCCCACCCCGAGGCCGGGCGCGCGGTGGCCGACCTCGACGTCGACGCGAACGAGCTCGCGTTGGTCTACCGGGCCCGGGGCATGGACGAGGCCGCGGCGCAGGAGCACGCGGCCGAGGTCCTCGGCGGTCGAACGGTCACGGCAGCCGCCGCGACCGACGACCACGAGGCGGTGGGGAGCGGCACGAGTGCGGCGGTGTCGAGCTTCTGCTTCTTCGCCTCGGGCGCGATCATCCCCGTGCTGCCGTACCTGTTCGGGCTCGAGGGCTGGCCGGCGATCGTGCTCGCGGCCGTGCTGGTCGGCATCGCGCTCCTCGGCACCGGCGCGGTCGTCGGCGTGCTCAGCGGCGCGTCGCCGCTGCGGCGGGCGCTGCGCCAGCTCGCGATCGGCTTCGGCGCCGCCGTCGTGACGTACGGCCTCGGCCTGCTGTTCGGGACGGGCAGCGCGTAGCCGTCTCCCGGCCAGGCCTGCTGTTCGGGACCGGCAGCGCGGAGTCTGCACCCGGTCGGCGGTCACCGGTCGTCGGGGCTGGCGACCCTCACCGCCGGTCGGTGCGACCGGTGCCGACCGCCTCACGGCGGACCGCAGCGCGCGGCGGCAGCAGGAGGAGCGCGGCCGCGCCGACGCCGATCAGCGCGATGCCGGAGAACACCGTGAAGACCGACAGCGCGAGCGCCGGCGCGACGAGCACGACCACGCCGCCGATGCACGACAGCAGGCCGCTCACCACGGTCGGCGATCGCGAGGAACCGGGGTGGCCCACGACGGCACCGACGAGCGCGGCGACGCCCTCCACGAGGAACCCCACCCCGGCCAGCACCGCGTAGACGAGGAGCGGGACGGCGGGAGCGAGGAGCGCGACGAGTCCCGCCACCCCGACGAGCCCGCCGACGGCACCCGCCGTCCACCGCCACACCGCGGACGTCCCGTGCCCGCGGACCGCGGCGACCACGCGCATCGTGCCGGCGACCACGAGGTAGACGCCGAAGACGAGGGCGACGAGCACGATCGACGGCGCGGGCCAGACGACGGCCACGATGCCGAGCACGATCGCGACGACGGCCGTGGCGACGACGAACGCACGGAAGGACCGCACGGCGCGAGAGTCCACGGGTGCCCCTTCCGCTCGGTCCGCGAGGACACCGACGGTACCCGGGGGCGGTCGCCGGTGTCCGGGGGAGGCCGCGGGCGCTCTGGGGAGGTCACGGGCGCCCGGGGCGGTCGCCGGCGCCCGGGGTCGCCACCCGGCGCAATCGCTTGCAACCCCCGGCGTCGTACCGTCGCCGCAGGTGCTGGACCAGCGCCACCGACAGCGTCGTCGAAAGGTGTCCACCATGACCATCGCAGCATCGCCATCGACCTACGCCGCACCCGGCGAGGACGGGGCGCTCGTCTCCTACCGTTCCCGGTACGACCACTTCATCGGCGGCGAGTACGTCCCGCCCGCCGGCGGCCGGTACTTCGAGAACCCCACGCCGGTGACGGGCAGGGTCTTCACCGAGGTCGCCCGGGGGGACTCGACCGACGTCGACCGGGCGGTGGAGGCCGCCTGGAGGGCCTTCCCCGCCTGGTCGCGCACGAGCGTCGCCGAGCGCGCCGGCATCCTCAACCGGATCGCCGACCGGATGGAGGCGCACCTCGAGGAGCTCGCGGTCGCCGAGACCTGGGAGAACGGCAAGCCGATCCGCGAGACCCTCGGCGCGGACATCCCGCTCGCCGTCGACCACTTCCGCTACTTCGCCGGGGCGATCCGCGCGCAGGAGGGCTCGACGGGGGAGATCGACCACGACACCGTCGCCTACCACTTCCACGAACCGCTCGGCGTCGTCGGGCAGATCATCCCGTGGAACTTCCCGATCCTCATGGCGGTGTGGAAGCTCGCGCCCGCCCTCGCCGCCGGCAACTGCGTCGTGCTCAAGCCCGCGGAGCAGACGCCGGCATCGATCCACGTGCTGGTGGAACTGATCCGCGACCTCGTGCCCGCCGGGGTCCTCAACGTCGTGAACGGGTTCGGCATCGAGGTCGGCGCGCCGCTCGCCCAGCACCCGGACATCCGCAAGGTCGCCTTCACGGGGGAGACCACCACCGGCCGGCTCATCATGCAGTACGCCTCGCAGAACCTGATCCCGGTGACGCTCGAGCTCGGCGGGAAGAGCCCCAACGTGTTCTTCGCCGACGTCGCGCAGGAGCGGGACTCCTTCTACGACAAGGCCCTCGAGGGGTTCGCGTTCTTCAACCTCAACCAGGGCGAGGTCTGCACGTGCCCGTCCCGGGCGTTGGTGGCGCGCGAGATCTACGACGGGTTCGTCGCGGACGGGCTCGACCGGGTGCGCGCGGTCAAGCAGGGACACCCGCTGGACCCGGCGACGATGATCGGTGCGCAGGCGTCGAACGACCAGCTCGAGAAGATCCTGAGCTACATCGACATCGGGAAGCAGGAGGGGGCGAAGCTGCTGACGGGCGGCGAGCGGGCGGACCTCGGCGGTGACCTGTCCGGCGGCTACTACGTGCAGCCCACCGTCTTCGAGGGCGACAACGCCATGCGCATCTTCCAGGAGGAGATCTTCGGCCCCGTGCTCGCGCTCACCAGCTTCGACGGCTACGACGACGCCATCCGGATCGCCAACGACTCCCTCTACGGGCTGGGTGCCGGGGTCTGGAGCCGCGAGGCGACGACGCTCTACCGCGCCGGGCGTGACATCCAGGCCGGTCGCGTGTGGTCGAACACCTACCACCAGTACCCGGCCGGAGCGGCCTTCGGCGGGTACAAGCAGTCCGGCATCGGGCGCGAGAACCACAAGATGATGCTCGAGCACTACCAGCAGACGAAGAACCTGCTCGTGTCGTACGCCGACGGTCCGATGGGCTTCTTCTGATGCCCGACCCGGACCGCCCGGCCGCGGCGCGCGTCGCGGTGACGCCGGCGGCGGGGGAGCTCCTGCGCTCCCTCGCCGCCCGGCACGGGCCGCTCATGTTCCACCAGTCCGGCGGCTGCTGCGACGGGTCGAGCCCGATGTGCTACCCGGTCGGGATGTTCCGGACGGGGCCGGCCGACGTGCTCCTCGGCGCGCTCGACGTCGACGGTGCCGGCCCCGTCGAGGTCTGGATGTCACGCGCGCAGTTCGAGTACTGGAAGTACACGCACCTGACGATCGACGTGGTCGACGGTCGGGGCGCGGGCTTCTCGCTCGAGGTGCCGGAGGGCAAGCGGTTCCTCACGCGGTCGCGCATGCTCACCGACGACGAGCTCGACGACCTCGGTCTGGTCCCCGCGGACCACCGGACGTAGGCTGACCCCGTCGACCGCGACGACGCGGCGGACGTCTCGTCACGAGGAGGCCCGATGCGCGCACCCGCGGGGCTCCGTCCGCTCGTCGCCGCGTCCTGGCGTCGTTGTGCCCGGGTCGACCCGGACGACCGGCCGTCGCTGGCGCTGGGGCCCGACGAGCTCGACGCGCTCCGCCGCCACGGGCCGCTCGGGACGGCACTGCCCGTGGTGCGGCGGCTGCTGCTCGACGACGTGCGGTCCGCGGGGTGCGTCGTCGCCGTCACCGACGCCGCCGGGCGTCTCGTCTGGGTCGACGGCGCGCGTCCCGCCCGCAGCGCAGCCGAGGACATGGGCTTCCTGCCGGGTGCGGACTGGGCGGAGGAGCGCGCGGGCACGAGCGCGCCCGGTACGGCCCTGCGGCTCGACCGGGCGGTGCAGATCCACGCGGACGAGCACTGGGCGACCGCCGTCAAGGCCTTCTCGTGCACGGCGGTGCCGCTCCACGACCCGACCGGCGCCGTCGTCGGGGCGCTCGACATCACCGGCGACGCGCGCGCGGTCGAACGCCACACCCTGCCGCTCCTCGTCGCCACGGCCGCGGTGGCCGAGGCGGAACTGGCACTGCGGGCGGTGCAGGGCCTCCGCACCCCCGGACCGACCGGGGACGTGCCCCGTGGACGCGGCCGCGGTGCGCCGTGTCCGGCCGTCGGACTGGCCCTCCTCGGCTCGGACACCGCGACACTGACCTCCGACGGGCGCACGGTCCGGCTGTCGGAACGGCACTCGGAGATCCTCGCGGTGCTCGCATCGACGCCCGGCGGCCTCGCGGCGGCGGACCTGGCGGTCGCCGTGTACGGCGACCGCGGTGCCGTCACCACGCTCCGTGCCGAGGTGGTGCGCCTGCGTCGCGTGCTCGCGGCGCACGCCCCCGGTGCGACGGTGACCTCGCGACCGTACCGACTCCAGGGGCTGCGGACGGACGTCGACTCCGTCCTGTCCGCGCTCGACCGCGGGGCGCGCCTCCAGGCCGTCGACCGGTACGTCGGCCCGGTCCTGCCCGGTTCCGTCTCGCCGGGCGTCGACGACCTGCGCGACCGGGTCAGGACGCGGTTCCGTGAGGCGCTCGTCGCCGACGGCGGCGTCGAGGCGCTCCAGGCGTGGGCGCGGACGGCGGACGGCGCCGCCGACGCGCAGGTGCTGCGCGCGCTGCTCGCGGTCCTGCCGCCGCGGTCGCCGCGTCGGTCGGCCCTGGTGGCGGCGATCGAGGCGCTCGACGGATCGTGACGGGCGACCCGGCCCGGCCGGGAGGCGCGCCACGCGTCGACCGTCCGGCCGACGACGCGCGCCTCCCGCACCGGGTCGTCCCGCTCAGGACCCGGAGGTCGGTGCCGGGGTGGCAGAGCCGTCCGTGCCGCCGTCCCGGTCCGGCTGCGGCGGCTCCGGGGCGTCCGTGCCCTTCGGCGGCGTGGGTGCGTCGCTCTCCTCCGGCTTCGGCGCGTCGGAGCCCGTGGGCGGCTTCGGGGCGTCCGCGCCCTCCGGCGGGGCGGGGACGGCGCCGTCCTTCGGCTTCGGGGCGTCGCTGGCCGCGGGCGGAGCTGCCACGCAGCCCGGAGCCGGAGCGGCGCCCTCCGCGCCCTTCGCGCCGGGACCGGGGGCACCCTTCGTGCCCGGAGTGGGAGCACCGGAGGGTGCACCACTCGGTGCGCCGCTCGGCGCTCCCGTCGGTGCGCTCGTGGCACTCGGTGCGCCGGAGCCGTCCGCGACGGCAGCGGTGACGCCGAGCCCGCCGAGGAGCAGCGCCGCGGCGGCCGCGGAACCGATCCCCACGCGACGCAGGGTGCGCCGACGGCGGTCGGGCGCGGTGACGGGCTGGTCGTGTCGTTCGTCCTGCATGGTGTGCCTTCCGTGTCGGTGTCGGCGGACCGGGGCGGTCCGGCGACGAGGACGACGGTCGAGCTCGAACCTGAAGCAGGACTGAAGCACAGGCTTCGTCCAGCGTCCTCCATGCTGCTTGCGGGCAGTGCCCACCTACCGTGTCCGCCGTGAACGCACCCGCACGTGTCCTGGTGGTCGAGGACGACGACTCCCTCCGCACCGCCGTGGCCGCGACCCTGCGCGCCGAGGGGTTCGTCGTGACCGAGGCCACCGACGGCCGGGCGATCGCCGAGGACCTCGACCGCGCCGCTCCCGACCTCGTCCTGCTGGACTGGATGCTGCCCGGACCGAGCGGCATCCTGCTCGCGGCACGGATCCGGACGCGGTCGGACGCCGCCGTCGTGATGATGACCGCCCGCGACGAGCTCGACGACCGGCTGCGCGGCTTCGCCGAGGGGGCCGACGACTACGTGGTGAAGCCGTTCGCGATGGCCGAGCTCGTGGCTCGCGTCACGGCCGTGCTCCGCCGCCGCGGTCGGGTCCCGTCGGTGATCGAGGTCGGCGACCTCGTGCTCGACCCGGAGGGCGCGACCGTGCGACGCGCCGGCGTCCTGCTCGACCTGACGGCCACCGAGTTCCGGCTGCTGCGGTTCCTCGCCGAGAGCCGTGGCCGGACCGTCTCCAAGGGGCAGATCACGACGCAGGTGTGGGGCTACGAGGACATCGCGCCGAACCTGGTCGAGGTCCACCTCAGCGCACTCCGCCGCAAGATGGAGGTGCACGGTCCCCGGCTCGTGCACACGGTCCGCGGGCTCGGGTACCGGCTCTCCGTCGACCGGGGCGCGGCGTGACCGCGGTCGACCGACGGCTGCGCACGTCCTCGCTGCGACTGCGGACCGTGGTCGCGGTGCTCGTGCTGCTCGCGGTGCTGCTGGCCGGGCTCGTCGTCGCGGTCGAGGCGGTGCTCGGCGCGCGACTGCGTGCACAGGTCGAGGACCGACTGCGGGACCGGGCTGCCGCCGCTGCCGCACTCGTGGGGGTGCTCGACGCGGACGACCTCGCCGACCGCTTGTCGGCGCAGGGCCTCTCGGTGCGGATCGTGCAGCCCGACGGCGCCGCGGTCGAGGCAGGGCCGACACCCGACCAGCTGCGCGCCGGACCGCCCGACCCCGGGCAGCTCCCGGGTCCGGCGCCTCGCGACCGGTCGTCCTCCAGCGGCTCGACCGGGGCTGCCGACGCCGGTGCACCGGCGTCGTCCGGTGCGACGGCGTCGTCGGGTGCGTCGGCGTCGTCCGGTGCATCGGCGTCCTCCGGTGTGACGGTGGTGTCGTCGCGTGCCAGTGAGGACGACGGCGTGCTCACACTCCGGTCCGTCCTCGACGACGGCACACGCATCACGCTGACCGCCGGCACCCGCGACGTGCAGGAGACCCTGACGCAGCTCGGCTGGGTGATGGGCGGTGCGTCCGCGGTGTTCCTGGGTGTCGCCGTGGTCGGAGTGGTCCTGGTCGTGCGTCGCGCGCTGCGTCCGCTCGACGAGGTCACCGCGACGGCCCGTTCGATCGCCGACGGTGACCGTGGTCGGCGGTTGCGCCCTGCCAGGACGGACACCGAGATCGGCCGCGTCGCCGCCGCGTTCGACGAGATGCTCGACGCCGTCGAGGGCGCCGAAGCGCAGGCCGTGGCCGCTGAGGAACGGGTCCGGGGCTTCCTGTCGGACGCCGCACACGAGCTCCGCACGCCCGTCGCCGGCGTCCGCGCGGCGGCGGACACGCTGGTCCGGAGCGGTGGTGACGACCCGGCGACGACCGAGGTGCTCGCGGTGCACGTCGTCCGCCAGGCCGACCGCGCGGCGCGCCTCGTCGACGACATGCTCACGATGGCGCGACTCGACCGGGGGATCGCGCTCGACCGGCGGCCGACCGACCTCGTCCCGTGGCTGCGCGCCGAGGTCGACCGACTCGAGCTCCGGCTGCCGGGGATCACCCTGCACCCCGGACTCCCGACCGAGCCCGTCCCGGTCGAGGTCGACGCCGACCGACTCGCGCAGGTGCTCGGCAACCTCGTCGACAACGCGGCGCGGGCCACGGGCGGGACGGGGACGGTGCGGCTGACCCTCGGCACGGACGCCGACGAGGCGACGCTCGTGGTCGAGGACGACGGGCCCGGCATCCCCGTCGGTGACCGGGAGCGCGTGTTCGACCGGCTCGTCCGACTGGGGGAGTCGCGGGACGTCCGGTCGGGTGGTGCCGGACTCGGCCTGCCGATCGCCCGCGGCATCGCGGTCGCCCACGGTGGCACGCTCGTCCACGACGACGACGGGACGCTCGGCGGCGCGCGGTTCGTGCTCCGCCTGCCCCGCGCGACCCGCGCCGTCGACCCCGGGTCGGGCGCCGACCGGGGTGTCGCTCCGGCCCCGGTGTCTGCCACGATGGGGACGTGAGCGCTCATCAGGAGAACGGACGGATCGTCGCGGTGAGCCGCGACGCCGAGCACCGCTTCAGCAAGCCCGTCGTCGAGGAGATCACCCTCGTCGCGGGGTGGGGCGTCGACGGCGACGCGCACGCCGGGACGACCGTGCAGCACCGCTCCCGCGTCGCCAGGGACCCGTCACAGCCGAACCTGCGGCAGGTCCACCTGCTCCACGCCGAGGTGTTCGACGAGGTCGCCGCCTCCGGGCACACCGTCGTGCCGGGGGACATGGGGGAGAACGTCACGACCCGCGGCGTCGACCTGCTCGGACTGCCGACCGGGGCCCTGCTCCACCTCGGTGACGCGGCCTGTGTGCGCGTGACCGGGCTCCGGAACCCGTGCCAGCAGATCAACGACTTCGACCCGGGGCTGCTGCGCGCGGTCCTCGGCCGAGCGGAGGACGGCACCGTGGAGCGCAAGGGCGGCGTGATGGGCGTCGTCGTGACGGGGGGCATCGTCCGCGCGGGCGACGCCGTCCGGGTCGAGCTGCCCGAGGGAGCGCTGCAACCGCTCGCCCCGGTGTGAGGACCGGGGGCGGGGCCGGGCCCTGCTAGCCTGGAGCCCTCGCGAGTGTGGTGGAACGGTAGACACGGGGCACTCAAAATGCTCTGCCTCACGGCGTGCGGGTTCGAGTCCCGCCACTCGTACAAGGTCGCTCACGGCGTGCGGGGCTGGGCGCACCGAGCGTCCCGCCACTCGTACGAGGTCGCTCACGGCGTGCGGGGCTGGGCGCACCGAGCGTCCCGCCACTCGTACAAGGTCGCTCACGGCGTGCGGGGCTGGGCGCACCGAGCGTCCCGCCACTCGTACAAGGTCGCTCACGGCGTGCGGGGCTGGGCGCACCGAGCGTCCCGCCACTCGTACAGAAGTTCGTCGAACCGCGCATCCACAGCTGACGGAAGCCACGCGCTCCGTCTAGTAGGCTCTCGGTCGTGAGTGACACAGAAGCAACCCCCGCAGCACCGCGTCGCGTCGTCGTCGCCGAGGACGAGTCGCTCATCCGTCTCGACATCGTCGAGATCCTCCGCGACAACGGGTTCGACGTGGTCGGGGAAGCCGGCGACGGTGAGACCGCCGTCCAGCTCGCGACCGACCTGCGCCCGGACCTCGTCGTCATGGACGTCAAGATGCCCCAGCTCGACGGCATCTCCGCTGCCGAGAAGCTCTCCAAGAACCACATCGCTCCGGTGGTCCTCCTCACGGCGTTCAGCCAGAAGGACCTCGTCGAGCGCGCGACCGAAGCCGGTGCCCTGGCCTACGTCGTGAAGCCCTTCACCCCGAACGACCTGCTCCCCGCGATCGAGATCGCCCTCTCGCGTCACCAGCAGATCATCACGCTCGAGGCCGAGGTCGCCGACCTCGTCGAGCGGTTCGAGACCCGCAAGCTCGTCGACCGCGCCAAGGGCCTGCTCAACGAGAAGATGGGCCTCACCGAGCCCGAGGCGTTCCGCTGGATCCAGAAGGCGTCGATGGATCGTCGTCTGACGATGCACGACGTCGCGAAGGCGATCATCGAGCAGCTCAGCGCCAAGAAGTAACGAGCACCCGCTCGCTCACGCGGACGTCGGTGCACGGGTACGGGCCGACATCGCGCCGGTCGATCGTCACGTGCAACGTCGGAGGATGCGCCTGCACCGGGTGCGCGCGCATCGTGCGACACCGCACCTGTCGAACGACGCGTTCCGTGTCGGAGACCGCGTGCAGCGGCAGGGCCGCGGCAGAGCGCCGGACGGGAGGCGCGGGTCGGCCCCGCCGCAGCCGCGCCACGTGGCAGGGTGGGGGCATGGACGACGTGGTGATCCGTGCCTCCCGGCCGGAGGACATGCCGACGGTGGCCGACCTGCGTTGGCGGTGGAGCGTCGAGGAAGACGGCGCCGTGCCCACGGTGACGCCCGACGAGTACCGCGAGGCAATGTCGGCCTTCGCCGCCGAGCACGCCGACTCGCACCGGTGCGTGGTCGCGGAGCGCGTCGGGGAGGTGCTGGGGATGGCGTGGCTCGCCGTGCACCCGCGGCCGCCGGCGCCGCACCGGCCGCGCGGACGCGTGACCGCCGAGTTGCAGACCGTCTACGTGCACCCCGACCTGCGCGGCGGGGGCGTCGCCGGACGCCTGGTCACGGCCCTGCTCGACATCGCCGACGAACTCGGCGCGGAGCGCACCGCGGTGCACTCCAGCGTCGCCGGTGAGACGCTCTACCGTCGGCTCGGGTTCGGCGATGCCCGCCTGCTGCTGCAGCGACCGCCCGAGGACTGAACCGCTAGCGCCGCTCGCGGATCATGTTCGTGATCCGCACGGTGGAGCAGCGTCGGCCCTCGTCGTCGGTGAGCACGATCTCGTGCGTGGTGAGCGTGCCGCCGAGGTGGATCGCCGTGCAGGTCCCCGTGACCCGGCCGCTCGTCGCACTGCGGGAGTGCGACGCACTGAGCTCGATGCCGACCGCGTAGCGGCCGGGCCCGGCGTGCACGTTCGCAGCCATCGACCCGAGGCTCTCGGCGAGCACGACGTACGCTCCGCCGTGCAGCAGCCCGACCGGCTGGCGGTTGCCCTCGACGGGGATCGACCCGACGGCACGCTCCGCGCTCAGCTCGGTGATCTCCATGCCCATCTTCGTGGCGAGCTCGCCCGTGCCGCGGTCGGAGAGTCGCTCGTCGACGGCTCCGGAGGCGGTCGGTTCGTGGGTCACGTCGTCGGTCACGCTCGCGGACTCCCGTGTCGGATGGCGTCGGTAGGCTGTCCGGGTGTCGGACTCCGCAAAGCCTACCCTCATGGTCATCGACGGCCACTCGCTCGCCTTCCGGGCCTTCTACGCACTGCCGGTCGACAGCTTCGTGAACCGCGAGGGGCAGCACACGAACGCCATCCACGGCTTCATCTCGATGCTGCTCATGCTCCTGCAGCGCGAGAAGCCGACCCACCTGGCGGTCGCGTTCGACATCTCCCGCTTCTCCTTCCGCACCCGCGAGTACGAGGACTACAAGGGCACCCGCTCGGAGACCCCGCCCGAGTTCAAGGGCCAGATCCCGCTCCTGCAGCAGGCGCTCGAGGCGATGGGCATCACGACGGTGACGAAGGAGGACTACGAGGCCGACGACATCCTCGCCACCTTCGCGCGACAGGGTGCCGAGCAGGGGTACCAGGTGTACGTGGTCTCGGGTGACCGCGACTCGATCCAGCTCGTCAACGACGACGTCACGCTGCTGTACCCGTCGGTCCGCGGCGTCTCCGAGCTCACGCGCTACGACCGCGACAAGGTGTACGAGCGGTACGGCATCGAGCCGCACCAGTACCCGGACATCGCGGCGCTCGTGGGGGAGACCAGCGACAACCTGATCGGCATCGACAAGGTCGGCGAGAAGACCGCGGTCAAGTGGGTGACCGCGTACGGCTCCCTCGACGGTGTCCTCGAGCACGCCGACGAGATCAAGGGCGTCGTCGGGAACAACCTCCGCGAGCAGAAGGACCGGGCGATCCGGAACCGCAGGCTGAACCGGCTCGTGAACGACGTCGAGCTGCCCGTCGGACCGGCCGACGTCGCCCTCCGCCCGCTGGACGAGCAGGCCGTCCGCGACCTCTTCGCCAAGCTGCAGTTCCGCACGCTGCTCGACCGGGTCTTCAAGGTCGCCGGTACCGGTGAGCCGAGCGAGGCGAGCGATGCTCCCGGCTCGGTCGACAGCGGCGCGCCGACCCCGCCGAAGGTCACCACGGTCATCGACGAAGAGCTCGGGTACTGGCTCGAGCGCAAGGGTGCGAACGACGCCGAGAACGGGTTCGGCGTCGCGGTCGAGGTCATCGACGGCCGGCTCAGCGCGATCGGCATCGCGACCCACGACGACGCCGTCCTGGTGCCCGGCGGCAGCGGCGCGAAGGACTACGAGCAGCTCGCCGCGTGGTTCGCCTCCGACGCCCCGAAGCACTTCCACGACGCCAAGGCCGCCATCAAGGCGCTCGGCACGGTCGGCATCACGGTGCGGGGCATCGCCGGGGACGCCCGCATCACCGGGTGGCTCGCGCAGCCGGGCAAGCAGGGGCAGCCCCTCGCCGACCTCGTGTACCAGGAACTCGGCGAGGAGCTGCCGACCGCCGACCCGAACCAGCTCGTCCCCGAGAGCGAACCGGTCAACGTCGGCGTGCACGCCTGGTACGTCCTGCGGGTCGACACCGCGCTGCGCTCCCGCGTCGACGAGTCCTCGCTGCGGGTGCTCGACACGATCGAGCTGCCGCTCGTCCCGGTGCTGGCGGGCATGGAGACCATCGGTGTCGGTATCGACCGCCCGGTCCTGACCGGGCTGTCGCACGACCTGGGGGAGCGCGCCGCCGAGCTCGCGCAGCAGGCCTTCGCCGAGATCGGCCACGAGGTGAACCTCGGCTCGCCGAAGCAGCTGCAGGAGGTCCTGTTCACCGAGCTCGCGATGCCGAAGACCCGCAAGACGAAGACCGGCTTCTCGACCGACGCGGCGAGCCTGGCCGACCTGCAGGAGCAGCACCCGCACCCGTTCCTCGGACTGCTGCTGCAGCACCGCGACGCCACGAAGCTCCGGCAGATCGTCGACACGCTCGACGCCGCGGTCGTCGACGGACGCATCCACACCCGCTACGAGCAGACCGGCACGAGCACCGGCCGGGTCTCGTCGACGGACCCCAACCTGCAGAACATCCCGGTCAAGACCGCCGTGGGTCGCCGCATCCGGTCGGCCTTCGCGGTCGCCGAGCCGTACACGACGCTCGTGACCGCCGACTACTCGCAGATCGAGATGCGCATCATGGCGCACCTGTCCGGCGACCCGGGGCTCATCCAGGCGTTCAACGAGGGCGAGGACCTGCACCGCTTCGTCGGTGCCCGGGTGTTCTCGGTCGAGCCGGCGGACGTCACGCCCGAGATGCGCACGAAGGTGAAGGCGATGTCGTACGGCCTGGCCTACGGCCTCAGCCCGTTCGGCCTGTCGAAGCAGCTCCGCATCGAGCAGTCCGAGGCGCGCACGCTCATGAACGAGTACTTCGCCCGCTTCGGTGCGGTGCGCGACTACCTCCGGGGCGTCGTCGAGCAGGCCCGTGAGGACGGCTACACCGAGACGATCTTCGGTCGCCGGCGTCCGTTCCCGGACCTGAAGAGCCCGAACCGCGTCCTCCGCGAGAACGCCGAGCGCGCCGCGCTGAACGCGCCGATCCAGGGGTCGGCCGCCGACATCATGAAGATCGCGATGCTCGGCGTCGACGAGGACCTCCGCGAGGGATCGCTCGAGTCGCACCTGCTGCTCCAGGTGCACGACGAGCTCATCCTCGAGGTCGCTCCCGGCGAGCAGGAGCGCGTCGAGGAGATCCTGCGCACCCGGATGGGCGCGGCTGCCGAGCTGAGCGTCCCGCTCGACGTGTCGGTCGGCGTCGGTCCGAACTGGGAGTCCGCGGCGCACTGACGCGCGCGGGTCGCGTTGCGACGCGGCCACGTCACGGACGGGAGGCGCGGTGCCGGCTGGCACCGTGCCTCCCGTCCGTCGTCCAGACAGCTCGCGCGCCGCGGTCGCGTCGAGACGCCGCGGTTGCGTCGAGACGCCGCCAGATCCGGCGGCGTCTCGCTCACCGGAGGGCGTCTCGTGTCGACGCCCCCGTCCCGCCGTCCGCAGCTCCGCCTGCCGAGGCGCTCGGTAGGGTCGGGGCATGAGCGAAGACCGACCCGTCCGCCAGCCGTCCGCCGTCGACCGCGTCGCCGAGGACTGGGTGTCCACCCTCGTCGACCTCGACCCGACCGTCGCCACGTACATCGGGGTCCCCGGGCGCACCGACGGCTACGGCGACACCTCGCCCGCCGGCGCCGACGCCCTCGCCGACGCCGCACGTTCCGCGCGCCGGGCCCTCGACGCCGCCGAGTCGACGGACGACGTCGACCGGGTGACGAAGACCGACCTCGGAGCGGAGCTCGACCTGGTCGTGGAGTCGCACGAGCGGAAGCTGCACCTGCGGGACCTCAACGTGATCGCGAGCCCCGCGCAGGAGTTCCGCGACGTCCTCGACCTGATGCCGACCGCGACCACCGCCGACTGGCAGGACGTCGCGGGGCGCCTGCACGCGCTGCCGGACGCCCTGGAGGGCTACCGCGAGACCCTGCTGCAGGGCACGCGCGAGCAGGTCACGCCCGCCGCGCGCCAGGTCGCACTCATCGCCGAGCAGGCCGCGCGCAACGGTGCCGAGGACGGGTTCTTCCGCCAGCTCGTCGACGGCGCCGCGCTCGAGGGCGGCGCACCGCTGCCCGAGTCGCTCCGCGGCGAGCTGGTGCGCGGCGCCGAGGTCGCGGCGGCCGCGTACCGGTCGTTCGGCGGCTTCCTCGAGCACGAGCTGCTGCCCCTGGCGACCCCGGTCGACGCGGTCGGTCGCGAGGACTACGAGCTGCACTCCCGACGCTTCCTGGGTGCCGTCGTCGACCTCGACGAGACGTACGAGTGGGGCATCGAGGAGCTCGCCCGGATGCGCGACGAGCAGGAGCGCATCGCGGACCGCATCGAGTCCGGCGCCTCGGTGGCGCGCGCGATCGAGGTCCTCGACGCCGACCCCGCCCGCATCCTGCACGGCACCGACGCCCTGCAGCGGTGGATGCAGGAGACCAGTGACGCGTCGATCCGCGCGATGGACGGGGAGTACTTCGACATCGCCGACCCGATCAAGCGCCTGGAGTGCCGGATCGCCCCGACGCAGGAGGGCGGGATCTACTACACCGGCCCCTCCGACGACTTCTCGCGTGCGGGGCGGATGTGGTGGTCGGTGCCGCAGGGCGTCACGGAGTTCGGCACGTGGCGAGAGAAGACGACGGTCTACCACGAGGGCGTGCCCGGTCACCACCTGCAGATCAGCCAGGCGGTCTACAACCGCGGGGAGCTCAACACGTGGCGTCGGCAGCTGGCCGGACCGTCCGGGCACGTCGAGGGCTGGGCCCTCTACGCCGAGCGGCTCATGGAGCAGCTCGGGTTCCTCGACGACGACGGGGACCGCCTCGGCATGCTCGACGGCCAGCGGATGCGGGCGGCCCGCGTGGTGCTCGACATCGGTGTGCACCTGCAGAAGACCAACCCCGACGGCGGTGGCTGGACGTGGGAGTACGCGCTCGACTTCATGGGCCGGAACGTCAACATGGCGCCGGAGTTCGTGCAGTTCGAGGTCGCCCGGTACTTCGGGTGGCCGGGGCAGGCGCCGTCCTACAAGGTCGGGCAGCGCGTCTGGGAGTCGATCCGCGACGAGCTCGCCGCACGCGAGGGCGCTGCGTTCGACCTGAAGGCCTTCCACCACCGGGCGCTCGCACTCGGCGGGGTCGGCCTGGACACGCTCCGGAGCGCGCTGCTCGACTGACGGCGTGACGGGTCGACGGACGGGAGGCGCGTGGCGGGGTCGCCGCGTGCCTCCCGTCCGTCCTCCGGTCACCCCGCGACACGCGACACGCCCGGTTGTGGGGCCCGCGGCCCTGCGGCTAGACTCAATCGGCGCAATCCGCGCCAACCAACCACTGCCATGACGGCTCGCACCGACGTTCGGTGCGGACCAGGGGGTCGCTCCCTCGCCGTCACGGCCCGACTCATGTCCGTTCGGAGCAATCTCTACATGACAACCACCACGACCAAGGCTCCCAAGCAGGTCGCCATCAACGACATCGGCTCGGCTGATGACTTCCTGGCCGAGGTCGAGAAGACCCTCAAGTTCTTCAACGACGGCGATCTGATCTCCGGAACCGTCGTGAAGATCGACCGCGACGAGGTCCTCCTCGACGTCGGCTACAAGACCGAGGGTGTCATCCCCTCGCGCGAGCTCTCGATCAAGCACGACGTCGACCCCAACGAGGTCGTCGAGGTCGGCGACGAGGTCGAGGCCCTGGTCCTCCAGAAGGAGGACAAGGAAGGCCGCCTCATCCTGTCGAAGAAGCGTGCGCAGTACGAGCGTGCGTGGGGCGACGTCGAGAAGATCAAGGAGTCCGACGGCGTCGTGACCGGCACGGTCATCGAGGTCGTCAAGGGCGGTCTCATCGTCGACATCGGCCTCCGTGGCTTCCTCCCGGCCTCGCTCATCGAGCTGCGTCGCGTCCGCGACCTGACCCCGTACCTGGGTCAGGAGCTCGAGGCGAAGATCCTGGAGCTCGACAAGAACCGCAACAACGTGGTCCTCTCGCGCCGCGCCCTGCTCGAGCAGACGCAGTCCGAGTCGCGCACCACCTTCCTCAACAACCTCCACAAGGGCCAGGTCCGCAAGGGCATCGTGTCGTCGATCGTCAACTTCGGTGCGTTCGTGGACCTGGGCGGCGTCGACGGTCTCGTCCACGTCTCCGAGCTCTCCTGGAAGCACATCGAGCACGCCAGCGAGGTCGTCGAGGTCGGTCAGGAAGTCACCGTCGAGATCCTCGAGGTGGACCTGGACCGCGAGCGCGTGTCGCTCTCGCTCAAGGCCACGCAGGAGGACCCGTGGCAGGTCTTCGCCCGCACCCACGCGATCGGTCAGATCGCACCGGGCAAGGTCACGAAGCTCGTGCCGTTCGGTGCCTTCGTCCGCGTCGCCGACGGCATCGAGGGTCTCGTCCACATCTCGGAGCTCTCGAACAAGCACGTCGAGCTCGCCGAGCAGGTCGTCTCCGTCGGTGACGAGGTCTTCGTCAAGATCATCGACATCGACCTCGACCGTCGCCGCATCTCGCTCAGCCTCAAGCAGGCGAACGAGGGCGTGGACCCGGAGGGCACCGAGTTCGACCCGGCGCTCTACGGCATGCCGACCGAGTACGACGACCAGGGCAACTACAAGTACCCCGAGGGCTTCGACCCGGAGACCAACGAGTGGCTCGAGGGCTACGACACCCAGCGCACCGAGTGGGAGGGCCAGTACGCGGCCGCCCAGTCGCGCTGGGAGGCCCACAAGGCGCAGGTCGCGAAGACCATCGCGGACGAGGAGAAGGGTGGCTTCGACCTCCCCGCCTCGGCCTCGAGCTCGTCCTCGTCCTCGTCGACCTTCTCGAGCGAGTCGAACGGTCAGGGCACCCTGGCCGACGACGCCTCGCTCGCGGCGCTCCGCGAGAAGCTCAGCTCGAACAACTGATCGAGCGGGTCGCACGTCCCGGAAGCCCGGTACCCCTGAGGGGGTGCCGGGCTTCCGGCGTTCCACGACGTCCTCGGTAGCCTGGACCGGTGCGCATCATCGGTCTGACAGGCGGCATCGCCGCGGGCAAGTCCACCGTCTCCCGTCGCTGGGCGGAGCACGGGGCGGTCGTCGTCGACGCCGACCGGCTCGCGCGGCAGGCGGTCGCTCCGGGCAGCCCCGGGCTCGCCCGTGTCGTGGAACGGTTCGGGACGGGCGTGCTCGCCCCCGACGGCGCGCTCGACCGGGCCGCCCTGGGCAGCATCGTCTTCTCCGACGCCTCGGCGCGGAAGGACCTCGAGGGGATCACCCACCCGGAGGTGTGGCGGCTCGCACGGGGAGCGTTCGACGCTGCCGAGGCCGCTGATCCGGAAGCCGTCGTCGTCTACGACGTCCCGCTCCTCGCCGAGGCCCGGGGGAGTCGGCCGATCCGGTTCGACGCGGTCGTCGTCGTGGACGCCCCTGCGGCGCAGCGGGTCGGACGACTCGTCGAGCACCGGGGCATGCCGCGTGACGAGGCCGCGCGACGTGTGGCGGCCCAGGCGTCGGACGCCGAGCGGCTCGCCCTCGCCGACCACGTCGTCGACGCGACCGGATCGCTCGAGGACACCCTGCGGTCCGCCGACGCGGTGTGGGACCGCATCGCGTCCTGAACGGGCCCAGCAGGCCCTGGTACCCGCTCAGCTGTGGGCGATCAGGGCCGTCGGGTGTCAGGGGGCGCGACTACCGTTGTCCCCATGGCAGTGTCGATCCAGCCCACCCGGGCGATCCGTCCCTTCGAGGTGATCAGCGAGTACTCGCCGAGCGGTGACCAGCCGGCGGCGATCGCCGAGCTCGCCGGTCGGATCAACGCGGGTGAGACCGACGTCGTGCTGCTCGGCGCGACCGGTACCGGCAAGTCGGCGACCACCGCCTGGCTGATCGAGCAGGTCCAGCGGCCGACGCTCGTGCTCGCGCACAACAAGACCCTGGCCGCGCAGCTGGCGAACGAGTTCCGCGGGCTCCTGCCGAACAACGCGGTCGAGTACTTCGTCTCGTACTACGACTACTACCAGCCCGAGGCGTACGTCCCGCAGACGGACACCTTCATCGAGAAGGACTCGTCGGTCAACGCGGAGGTCGAGCGGCTCCGGCACTCGACGACGAACTCGCTGCTCAGCCGGCGCGACGTCGTGGTGGTGTCGACCGTGTCCTGCATCTACGGCCTCGGTACGCCGGAGCAGTACATGAACGCGTCGATCGCGCTCCACGTCGGCCAGACGATCTCCCGCGACCAGCTCGTGCGCAAGTTCGTCGGCATGCAGTACCAGCGCAACGACGTCGACTTCGCCCGCGGCACCTTCCGCGTCCGCGGCGACACCATCGAGATCATCCCGATGTACGAAGAGCACGCGATCCGCATCGAGATGTTCGGTGACGAGATCGAGGCGCTCACCTCGCTGCACCCGCTGACCGGCAACGTCATCGCGGACCTGCCCGGTGTCTCGATCTTCCCGGCGTCGCACTACGTCGCCGACACCGACGTCATGCACCGGGCGATCGAGCGGATCAAGGACGAGCTGGCCGACCGACTCGCCGAGCTCGAGGGCCAGGGCAAGCTGCTCGAGGCCCAGCGGCTCCGCATGCGCACGACCTTCGACATCGAGATGATGGAGCAGATCGGCTTCTGCTCCGGCATCGAGAACTACTCGCGCCACATGGACGGGCGCGATGCGGGCGAGGCGCCGCACTGCCTCATCGACTACTTCCCGGACGACTTCCTCATCGTGATCGACGAGTCGCACGTGACCGTGCCGCAGATCGGTGCGATGTACGAGGGTGACGCCTCCCGCAAGCGCACGCTCGTCGAGCACGGCTTCCGTCTGCCGAGCGCGCTCGACAACCGACCGTTGACGTGGGAGGAGTTCCTCGAGCGCGTCGGGCAGAAGGTCTACCTGTCGGCGACCCCGGGCAAGTACGAACTCGGCGTCACCGACAGCGTCGTCGAGCAGATCATCCGTCCGACGGGTCTGGTCGACCCCGAGATCGTCGTGAAGCCGAGCGACGGCCAGATCGACGACCTGCTCGAGGAGATCAAGCTGCGCGTCGAGCGTGACGAGCGCGTGCTCGTCACGACCCTGACCAAGCGGATGGCCGAGGAACTCACGGACTTCCTCGGCAACGCCGGCGTCCGCGTGCGGTACCTGCACTCCGACGTCGACACCCTGAAGCGTGTCGAACTGCTGACGGAGCTGCGCCAGGGCGTGTACGACGTGCTCGTCGGCATCAACCTGCTGCGCGAGGGCCTCGACCTGCCCGAGGTGTCCCTCGTGGCGATCCTCGACGCCGACAAGGAAGGGTTCCTGCGGTCGTCGACGTCGCTCATCCAGACGATCGGCCGTGCCGCCCGCAACGTGTCGGGCCAGGTGCTCATGTACGCCGACAAGATCACCGACTCCATGCGCCAGGCGATCGACGAGACCGATCGGCGCCGCGAGAAGCAGGTCGCCTACAACCTCGAGCACGGCATCGACCCGCAGCCCCTCCGCAAGAAGATCGCCGACATCACCGAGGTGCTGCAGCGCGAGAGCGACGACACCAAGGCGCTGCTCGAGGGTCGCCCGGGTTCCGACGGCCGCCGGTCGCCCACGCCGAACCTGCGTCGCGAGGGCATCGCGGGAGAGGGCGCGACCCAGCTCGAGGCGACGATCGCCGACCTCAACGACCAGATGCTGCAGGCCGCGGCCGAGCTGAAGTTCGAGCTGGCGGCACGGCTCCGCGACGAGGTGCAGGACCTGAAGAAGGCGCTGCGACAGATGGAGTCCGCCGGGCATGTCCGCTGACACCTCCGGGACCGCGCGGCGGACGGTCGTCGTCACGGGTGCCAGCGCCGGCCTGGGCTACCACGCAGCCGAGCAGCTCGCGGCACAGGGCCACCGGGTCGTGCTCGCCACGCGGAACCCCGAGCGTGCCGCCGCTGCCGAGCGGAGCATCCGGAAGCACGTCGACGACGCAGCGCTCGTGCACCTGCACCTCGACCTGGCCGACCTCGACAGCGTGCGTGCCGCGGCCGTGCGGCTCCGGGAGCTCGGCCCCGTGCACGCCCTGCTCAACAACGCCGGCGTGGTCGGATCGGCTCGCCCGCAGCGCACCGCGCAGGGCTTCGAACTGCAGGTCGGCACGAACCACCTCGGACACTTCGCCTGGACGGCGCTGGCGCTGCCGGCCCTCGACCAGGACGCCGGGCGTGTGGTGCACCTCGGCTCCATCGCGCACCGCCTCACGACGCTCGACCGGACGGATCCGCTCGCGGTCGGCCGCTACGAGGGCCACCGCCAGTACGCCAGGAGCAAGCTCGCGGTGATGCTGTTCGGCTTCGAGCTCGCGCAGCGGTTGGGTGACGCCGGCTCGCGGGTGCGCAGCGTCGTCGCGCACCCAGGGCTCGCGCTCGACGCCGCCGCGCCGCCCCGACCGGACGTCGCGCCGACGCGGTCGGAACCGGCGTGGATGCGGGCGGGCTCGGGCTGGGTGGCGCAGGGCAAGGACGCCGGGGCGTGGCCACTCGTGCACGCCGCCGTCGGTGAGGCCGTGCGCTCGGGGGAGTACTGGGGGCCGGCCGGTCCGCTCCAGTTCGCCGGTCGTCCGGCGCTCGTCCCGGCGCGCCCGCGTGCCCACGACCGCACCGTCGCTGCGCGCCTCTGGACGGCGAGCGAACAGGCGACCGGCGTCGCGTTCGCTCTCGACGCACTCGGCTAGACCGCCACGCCCGGACGGATGTCGGTCCTGCTTCGTAGAATCGTCTGCGATGACCATCACCTCTGACCGCGGAACCGCGACCCCGGGCCGGAACGCCTTCGGCGAGCCTGCAGACCTCCACATCCCCGGCGGGACGGCGCCGCACAGCACCTCGACGCTCAGCGTCCGGGGCGCTCGCGTGCACAACCTCCGCGACGTCGACCTCGAGATCCCTCGGGACTCGCTCGTCGTGTTCACCGGGCTGTCCGGGTCGGGCAAGTCCTCGCTCGCGTTCGACACGATCTTCGCCGAGGGCCAACGGCGCTACGTGGAGTCGCTGTCGGCCTACGCCCGGCAGTTCCTCGGCCAGGTGGACCGGCCCGACGTCGACTTCATCGAGGGCCTGTCGCCGGCGGTCTCGATCGACCAGAAGTCGACGAACCGGAACCCGCGGTCGACCGTGGGCACCATCACCGAGGTCTACGACTACATGCGTCTGCTCTGGGCGCGCATCGGTGTCCCGCACTGCCCCGTCTGCGGCGAGGTGATCAGCAAGCAGAGCGTGCAGCAGATCGCGGACCAGCTCATGGAGTTCGAGACCGGCACGCGCTTCCAGGTCCTCGCGCCGGTCGTCTCCAAGAAGAAGGGCGAGTTCGTCGACCTCTTCCAGGAGCTCGCGGCCTCGGGGTACGCCCGTGCGATCGTCGACGGTGAGCGCATCCAGCTGAGCGACCCGCCCAAGCTCAAGAAGCAGGTCAAGCACGACATCTCGGTGATCGTCGACCGTCTCGTGGCGAGCGACGACATCCTCGGCCGCCTCACCGACTCGCTCGAGACCGCCCTGCGGCTGACGAACGGCACCGTGGCGATCGACCTCGTCGACCACGAGGGGCCCGGCGCGGTCCGGACCTACTCCGAGAACCTGTCCTGCCCGAACAACCACCCGCTCGCGCTCACCGAGATCGAGCCGCGGACCTTCTCGTTCAACGCACCGTTCGGTGCCTGCCCCGAGTGCTCGGGCCTCGGTACCCGCATGTCGGTCGACCCCGACCTGGTGCTCGGCGACCCCGAGGCCTCGCTGCGAGACGGCGTCCTGCTGCCCTGGACGGGCACGAGCGGGCTGTACTCGTACTTCGAGAAGCTCCTCGCGGGTCTCGGCAAGGACCTCGGGTTCGGCCTCGACACCCCGTGGAACCAGCTCGACCCGTCGGTGCAGGCCGCGATCCTGACCGGCAAGGACTTCCAGGTCTCCGTGTCGTGGAAGAACCGTTTCGGCCGCGAGATGCGGTACACGAGCGGGTTCGAGGGCGTCATGCCCTACATCGAGCGCAAGTTCGCCGAGGCCGAGTCGGACTCGCAGCGGCAGCGCTTCCAGGGCTACCTGCGCGAGGTCCCCTGCCCGGTCTGCGACGGCACGCGCCTGAAGCCCGAGGTCCTCGCCGTGACGGTCGACGGTCGCAGCATCGCCGACGTGACCGACATGTCGCTCGACCAGGCGTACGGCTTCATGGAGGAGCTGACGCTCACCGAGCGTGAGGCGCACATCGCGGCCGCGGTCCTCCGCGAGATCCGCGCGCGGCTCGAGTTCCTGCTCGAGGTCGGCCTGAACTACCTGACCCTCGCACGCGGAGCCGGCGGGCTCTCCGGCGGCGAGGCACAGCGCATCCGGCTCGCGACGCAGATCGGATCGGGCCTGACGGGTGTGCTCTACGTGCTCGACGAGCCGAGCATCGGCCTGCACCAGCGCGACAACCGTCGGCTCATCGACACGCTCGTCAAGCTCAAGGACCTCGGCAACACCCTCATCGTCGTCGAGCACGACGAGGACACCATCCGCACGGCGGACTGGGTCGTCGACATCGGACCGGGCGCGGGCGTGAACGGCGGCAAGGTCGTGCACTCCGGCTCCTACGAGGGCATCATCGCGAACCGCGAGTCGGTGACCGGTGACTACCTGGCAGGTCGGCGCGCGATCGAGGTGCCCGCCGAGCGACGGAAGATCAACCCGAAGCGCGTCATCAGCGTGCAGGGCGCCCGGGCGAACAACCTCAAGCAGGTCGACGTCGACTTCCCGCTCGGTGTCTTCACCGCGGTGACCGGCGTCAGCGGCTCCGGCAAGTCGACCCTGGTCAACGACATCCTGTACAAGGTGCTCGCGAACCAGCTCAACGGCGCGCGGCACATCGCCGGCAAGCACACCCGCGTGAAGGGCCTCGACCAGCTCGACAAGGTCGTGCACGTCGACCAGGCGCCGATCGGCCGCACCCCGCGGTCCAACCCGGCGACCTACACCGGCGTGTTCGACCGCATCCGGCAGCTCTTCGCCGAGACGCCCGAGGCGAAGGCGCGCGGCTACCAGCCCGGTCGCTTCAGCTTCAACGTCAAGGGCGGCCGCTGCGAGAACTGCTCGGGTGACGGCACGATCAAGATCGAGATGAACTTCCTGCCCGACGTCTACGTGGCGTGCGAGGTCTGCGGCGGTGCGCGGTACAACCGCGAGACGCTGCAGGTGCACTACAAGGGCAAGGACATCTCCGAGGTCCTCGACATGCCGATCAGCGAGGCGGCCGAGTTCTTCGAGCCGATCTCGGCGATCCACCGCTACATGGCGACGCTCGTCGACGTGGGCCTGGGCTACGTGCGCCTCGGGCAGAGCGCGACGACCCTCTCCGGTGGCGAGGCCCAGCGCGTCAAGCTCGCGACGGAACTCCAGCGCCGCTCGAACGGCCGCACGGTCTACGTGCTCGACGAGCCGACGACCGGCCTGCACTTCGAGGACGTCCGGAAGCTGCTGCTCGTGCTGCAGAGCCTGGTCGACAAGGGCAACACCGTGATCACGATCGAGCACAACCTCGACGTGATCAAGTCCGCCGACTGGCTGGTCGACATGGGACCCGAGGGCGGCGCCGGTGGCGGTACGGTACTGGCCGTCGGCACCCCGGAACACGTGGCCGACGTCCCCGAGAGCCACACCGGTGTGTTCCTGCGCGAGATCTTCGATGCGCAGGACGCCCGTGTCGGCAAGGAGCAGGCGGTCGGTGCGCGTCAGGCCACCCAGAAGCACCAGGGCGGGCAGCAGAGCAAGCAGAAGGCGGGTGCTCGGTAGGTGGCGGACACCGTCTCCTGGCGGCCGAAGGCGGGGGAGATCCCGACCGACCCAGGCGTCTACCGGTGGCGTGACGAGGCCGGTCGGGTGCTCTACGTCGGCAAGGCGAAGAACCTCCGCGCCCGCCTGAGCAACTACTTCGCACCGCTGCCGACCCTCCACGAGCGCACCCGACGCATGGTGCTCACGGCCCGGAGCGTCGAGTGGACCACCGTCGGCTCCGAGATCGAGGCACTGCAGCTCGAGTACACCTGGATCAAGGAGTTCGACCCGCCGTTCAACGTCAAGTTCCGGGACGACAAGTCGTACCCGTACATGGCGATCACCCTGGGCGAGGAGTCGCCGCGGGTGATGGTGACGCGGAACCGGAAGATCAAGGGCGCGAAGTACTTCGGGCCCTACCCGAAGATCTGGGCGGTGCACGACACCATCGACCTGATGATCAAGGTGTTCCCGATCCGCACCTGCTCGGACTCGTCCTACAAGAAGGCGATGCAGACGGGCAAGCCGTGCTTCCCGGGCCAGATCGGCAAGTGCGGTGGACCCTGCTCGCAGAAGGTCACCATCGCCGAGCACCGGGCGATCGTCGAGGAGTTCGTCCGGTTCATGGGCAGCTACGACCGCAGGGTGATCACGACCCTGCGGCAGCGCATGGCCGCGGCCGCCGACGCCATGGACTACGAGCAGGCGGCGCGGTACCGCGACCAGGTCGGTGCCCTCGAAGCGGTGCTCGAGAAGTCGGCGGTGGTCCTCCGTGACTCGGTCGACCTCGACCTGTTCGGTGTGGCCGAGGACGAGCTCGCCGCCGCCGTGCAGCTGTTCTCCGTGCGCGGCGGGCGCATCCGCGGTGTCCGGGGGTGGGTGGTCGACAAGGAGCTCGACATCAGCACCGGTGACCTGGTCGAACAGATCGTCCAGGGCCAGTACGCGACGAGCGACGACGTCCCGCGCGAGGTCGTCGTGCCGGAACTCCCCGAGGACGCCGAGGCCCTGCAGCAGTGGCTCAGCGAGCGGCGCGGCAGGCGCGGCACGAAGCTCAGCACGGCCCAGCGGGGCGACCGGGCGGGCCTCGCGCGCACGGCCGCCCAGAACGCCGCGCAGGCGCTCATGCTCTACAAGACGAAGCGCAGCGCGGACTACACGACCCGGTCGGCTGCCCTCGCCGACATCCAGGACGCCCTGGGCATGACCGAGGCCCCCCTGCGGATGGAGTGCTACGACATCTCCCACCTGCAGGGCACGAACGTGGTGGCGTCGATGGTGGTGTTCGAGGACGGGCTCCCGCGCAAGGACCAGTACCGCCGCTACACGATCGCCGAGACGACCGACGACACCGACAGCATGTACCAGGTGCTGTCGCGACGGCTGGCGCGCCTCGACGAGGACGCCGCGGTGCCGGACGTCCCGGACGCCACGAGCGAGGACGTCGTCGAGGGCACGAAGCCGACGAAGCGGTTCGCGTACCGTCCGCAGCTGCTCATCGTCGACGGCGGCCAGCCCCAGGTCCAGGCGGCCAAGCGGGCGATGGACGAGGCCGGCGTGCACGACATCGCCCTGGTGGGCATCGCGAAGCGCCTCGAGGAACTGTGGTTGCCCGACGACGACTTCCCGGTGATCATGCCGCGCAACTCCGAGGCGCTCTTCCTGATCCAGCGGATCCGTGACGAGGCGCACCGGTTCGCGATCACGCACCAGCGGACCCGCCGGAAGCGCGACGTCCGGTCGCAGCTGTCGGAGATCCCCGGGCTCGGCCCGACCCGGGTGAACGCCCTGCTGAAGCACTTCGGGTCGGTCGCGCGCCTGCGTGAGGCGACGGCGGAGCAGATCGCCGAGGTGAACGGCGTCGGGCCGGCCACCGCGGCGGCGGTCGTCACGAAGCTCGCGCAGACGCCCCGCAGCGCGCCGGAGGGGAGCCCGCCCGGAGCGAGCGCCCCCGAGGCGGGCCCGTCCGGTGCGAGCGCCCAGGACGCGGGCCCGCCCGGAGGAAGCGTGCCGGAGGCGAGCGACGCCGACCCTGCCGGGCGCGCAGCCAGCACCCCCGGTCCGGAGCGGACGACGGACCCGGACGCGCCCGCAGCCGCCGCGGAGGAGCCGAGCCGCGCCTCCAGGCCGGTCGGCCCCGTCCGCGTCCCGGACGTCTCCGCCGACGGCCCGTCGCGTCCACGGTGACCGGCCCCGCTCCGAGCGCGGGACGGTAGCCTGGACGCGCAGCCGAGACCCGAAGCCGAGACCTCCCCGGGCCGTGGCCCGGGCCGCCACGACGGAGCCCTCCCACACATGAGCGACACGAGCGACGACCGAACAACCCCGACGTCCGCGTCGCAGCAGCACGACATCCTCATCGTCACCGGCATGTCCGGCGCCGGCCGTTCCACGGTCGGCAAGGCGCTCGAGGACCTCGGCTGGTACGTGGTCGACAACCTCCCGACGCAGATGCTCGGCCCGCTCACCGAGCTCGCGGACCGTGCCGGGGAGAAGATCCCGAAGATCGCGACCGTCGTCGACGTCCGCGGCGGACGGTTCTTCACCGACCCGGAGCAGGCGGTCGAGCAGGTCCGTGCCAGCACCTCCGCCCGGGTCCGGGTGCTCTTCCTCGAGGCGACGGACGCCGTGCTCGTGCGCCGCTTCGAGCAGGTCCGCCGGCCGCACCCGTTGCAGGGCGACGGGACGCTGCTCGACGGCATCGGCCTCGAGCGTTCGCGGCTGTCCGGGCTGCGCGAGGCCTCCGACGTCGTCATCGACACCTCGGACCTGAACATCCACCAGCTCGCCAACGCCGTCACGGAGCGCTTCGCCGACGACCACTTCGTCGGGGTCCAGGTCACGCTCATGAGCTTCGGGTTCAAGTACGGGCTGCCCGCCGACGCCGACATGGTCGCGGACGTGCGGTTCATCCCGAACCCCTACTGGGTGCCGGAACTCCGCCCGCACACCGGCCTCGACGCCCCCGTCTCGGAGTACGTCCTGTCGCAGCCGGGCGCCCGCTCGTTCGTCGAGCGGTACGCTGCCGTGCTCGAGCCCGTGCTGGCGGGATACCAACGCGAGAACAAAAGACACGCTACGATCGCCATCGGCTGTACCGGCGGCAAGCACCGCTCGGTCGCCGTCGTCGCCGAGTTGGCGAACCTCCTCCGCGGGATGTCCGACGTCGCCGTGCGTGTGAAGAACCGAGATCTCGGCCGGGAGTGACCGTTCCTCCGGCCGCTCCACACCCACGTGCGCCGGACCCGCGGACCCCACCAGAGAAAACGTTAGGAATGATGCTGTGCCGTTGACTGCCGAGGTCAAGGACGAACTGGCCAGGGTCGTCGTGAACCGCAACACGGTCCGCGCCGCCGAACTCGCGACCATCCTGCGGTTCGCGGGCGGCCTGCACGTCATCTCGGGCAGGATCGCGGTCGAGGTCGAGCTCGACACCCGGATCATCGTCCACCGCGTGCGCAAGGACCTGGCGGAGCTGTACGGCGTGCGGAGCGAGGCGTCGGTGGGGTCGTCCGCGTCCTCCCGCCGCGGCACCCGCTACCTGGTCCGCGTGCTCGAGGCGGGAGAGACGCTCGCCCGCCAGACCGGGCTCATGGACGCGCGCCGTCGCCCGGTGCGTGGCCTGCCGAACCGTCTGACGACCGGCAACCGCGAGGACCTCGCCGCCATCTGGCGCGGTGCGTTCCTCGCCTCCGGCACGCTGACCGACCCCGGTCGCGCCGCCGCGCTCGAGGTCACCTGCCCGGGCAACGAGGCGGCGATGGCACTGGTCGGTGCCGCCTCGCGCCTCGGGATCGCCGCGAAGGGCCGCGAGGTCCGCGGCGTCCACCGCGTCGTCATCCGCGACGGCGAGGCGATCGGCCAGATGCTCACCGTCATGGGCGCCGCCCGCACCACCGCCGAGTGGGAGGAGATGCGCCAGCGCCGCGAGGTCCGCGCCACCGCCAACCGTCTGGTGAACTTCGACGACGCCAACCTCCGCCGCTCGGCGCAGGCCGCCGTCGCCGCGTGCGCCCGCGTCGAGCGCGCGCTCGAGATCCTCGGTGACGACGTCCCGAACCACCTCAAGTACGCCGGATCGCTCCGGCTGCAGCACCGTGACGCCTCGCTCGACGAGCTCGGTCAGCACGCCGAGCCGCCGATGACCAAGGACGCGATCGCCGGCCGCATCCGCCGCCTGCTCGCGATGGCCGACAAGAAGGCCGTCGACACCGGCGTGCCGGGGACCGAGGCCAGCGTGCCGGAGGAGCTCGAGGGGGCGTAGTCCCCGTCCGTCCGGGGGAGCGTCCACCACCGTCGGCGGGACCGTCCGGACGGACCGTCATCCGGCGCGGGCGCGCAGTGTCCGACTGCTAGGGTCGTTACGGCGACGTTACGGGGCGTATCGTCCACCACACGTGGGTCCGCAGGGCCGCACGACTCCGAAAAGCAGCGCCCCCGGGGCGCTCCACACCCACCAGGAGATCCATTGACCGTCAAGATCGGCATCAACGGCTTCGGCCGCATCGGCCGTAACTTCTTCCGGGCCGCCCTCGCCAAGGGCTCCGACCTCGAGATCGTGGCGGTGAACGACCTCACCGACAACGCGGCCCTCGCGAACCTGCTGAAGTTCGACTCCATCACGGGTCGTCTCGGCGTCTCCGTCGAGCTCGACGGCGACAGCATCGTCGTCGACGGCAAGCCGATCAAGGTCCTCGCGGAGCGCGACCCCGCGAACCTCCCCTGGGGCGAGCTGGGCGTCGACATCGTCATCGAGTCGACCGGCTTCTTCACCAAGGCAGCCGACGCGCAGAAGCACATCGACGCGGGCGCCAAGAAGGTCATCATCTCGGCCCCGGCGACCGGCGACGACGTCACCATCGTCCTCGGCGTCAACGAGGACCAGTACGACCCCGAGAACCACAACATCATCTCGAACGCGTCGTGCACCACGAACAGCCTCGCGCCGCTCGCCAAGGTCTTCCACGACAAGTTCGGCATCGAGCGTGGCCTCATGACGACGGTGCACGCGTACACCGCCGACCAGAACCTGCAGGACGGCCCGCACAAGGACCCGCGTCGTGCCCGCGCCGCGGCGCTCAACATCGTCCCGACCTCGACCGGTGCGGCGAAGGCCATCGGCCTCGTCATGCCCGAGCTCGCCGGCAAGCTCGACGGCTACGCCCTCCGCGTGCCGGTGCCGACCGGTTCGATCACCGACCTCACCCTCGAGACGTCGTCCGAGGTCACCGTCGACGAGATCAACGCCGCCTACAAGGAGGCCGCCGAGGGCCCGCTCAAGGGCATCCTGCTCTACAGCGAGGACCCGCTGGTGTCGACCGACATCACGACGGACCCGCACTCGTCGATCTACGACTCCGGCCTGACCAAGGTCATCGGCAAGCTCGTCAAGATCACCTCGTGGTACGACAACGAGTGGGGCTACTCGAACCGCCTCGTCGACCTGACCGAGTACGTGGGCGAGCGACTCTCGGCATGAGCCTCCGCACCCTCGAGGACCTCGGCGACCTCGCCGGCAAGCGCGTCGTCGTCCGGTGTGACCTGAACGTCCCGCTCAAGGACGGCACGATCACCGACGACGGCCGCGTGCGCGCGTCGCTGGGCACGCTCAACACGCTCGTCAACGCCGGTGCGCGGGTCATCGTGATCTCGCACCTCGGTCGTCCCGACGGCACGCCTGCGCAGGAGTACTCGCTCGCCCCCGTGGCGCAGCGGCTCTCCGAACTGCTCGGCAAGGAGGTCACCTTCGTCGGCGAGACCGTCGGCGACGAGGCGACCGCGGCCGCCGAGGCCCTCGGGGACGGCGACGTCCTGCTGCTCGAGAACCTCCGCTTCAACCCGGAGGAGACCTCGAAGGACGCGTCGGCGCGCACGGCGTTCGCCGAGCGGATCGCCGCCCTCGGTGACGCGTTCGTGTCGGACGGCTTCGGCGTCGTGCACCGCAAGCAGGCCTCCGTGTACGAGCTCGCGGCAGCGCTGCCCAGCGCGGCCGGCTCGCTCATCGAGTCCGAGCTGACGGTGCTCGAGCGGTTGACCAAGGACCCGCAGCGGCCGTACACGGTCGTGCTCGGCGGATCGAAGGTCAGCGACAAGCTCGGTGTCATCGAGCACCTGCTCCCGCAGGTCGACACGCTGTGCATCGGCGGCGGCATGCTCTTCACGTTCCTCGCGGCCCAGGGTCACGGGGTCGCGAAGTCGCTCCTCGAGCAGGACCAGCTCGACACCGTCCGGGCGTACCTCGCCAAGGCGGACGAGCTCGGCGTGACGATCGACCTGCCGACCGACGTCGTGGTGGCCTCCGGGTTCGCCGCGGACGCCGACCACGAGACCGTCGCCGCCGACGCGATCGAGTCCTCGTCGTTCGGCACGGACGGCATCGGCCTCGACATCGGACCGGAGACCGCGGCGCGCTTCGCGTCGGCGGTGTCCGGCTCGAGGACCGTGTTCTGGAACGGTCCGATGGGCGTGTTCGAGTTCCCGGCGTTCGCAGCAGGCACGAAGACCGTCGCGCAGGCGTTGACCGAGGTCGACGGCCTCGGTGTCGTCGGCGGTGGCGACTCCGCGGCGGCCGTCCGGTCGCTCGGGTTCTCGGACGACCGGTTCGGGCACATCTCGACCGGTGGTGGTGCGAGCCTCGAGTTCCTCGAGGGCAAGTCACTGCCCGGTCTCGAAGCACTGGGGTGGTCCCGATGACCCGCACGCCGTTCATCGCCGGTAACTGGAAGATGAACCTGGACCACCTCCAGGCCATCGCCACCGTGCAGAAGCTCGCGTGGACCCTGAAGGATGCCCGTCACGACCACGACGACGTCGAGGTCGCGGTGTTCCCGCCCTTCACGGACCTCCGCAGCGTGCAGACGCTCATCTCGGCCGACAAGCTCGAGATCCGGTTCGGCGCCCAGGACCTGTCCCAGTACGACTCCGGTGCCCACACCGGTGACGTGTCCGGGGCGTTCCTCGCAGCGCTCGACGCGCAGTACGTCATCGTCGGACACTCCGAGCGGCGCACGCTGCACGGGGAGACCGACGAGGTCGTCGCCGCGAAGACCGCCGCTGCAGTCAAGCACGGCCTCGTGCCGGTGGTCTGTGTCGGTGAGACCGGCGAGGAGCGCGAGCAGCGCGGCGCCGGTGTCGTCCCGGTCGAACAGCTCAAGGTCGTCCTCGAGGCCGTGAAGCCGTCCGAGATCGTCGTCGCGTACGAACCGGTCTGGGCGATCGGTTCCGGTCAGGCCGCGACTGCGGAACAGGCCCAGGAGGACTGCGCCGCGCTGCGTCGCGGGATCGCCGAGGCCTGGGGCGACGACCTCGCCGCCAGCACGCGCGTGCTCTACGGCGGTTCGGTGAAGTCGGGCAACATCGCCGGCTTCCTGCGCGAGCCCGACATCGACGGCGCGCTCGTCGGTGGGGCCTCGCTCGACGTGCAGGAGTTCGCGGCGATCGCGCGCTTCCGGCAGCACGTCGGACTCTGATCCATCCTGCTCAGGCCGGCCACGTCCGCGTGGCCGGCCTGAGCCACGCCCGTGCCGGTGTCGGGGCTGCTCACGCGGCCCGCTACACTTGCAGGGCTGACTTCACACGAAAGGTACGTCGTGGCGATACTCTCCGTCGTGCTGCAGGTCCTGCTCGCGATCACGAGCCTCCTGCTCACGCTCCTCATCCTCCTGCACAAGGGCCGCGGTGGCGGTCTCTCCGACATGTTCGGCGGCGGCGTGACGAGCAACCTCGGGGCGTCCGGCGTCGCCGAGCGCAACCTCAACCGCATCACGGTGATCCTCGGTCTGGTCTGGATCGTCTCGATCATCGTGCTCGGTCTCATCAACAAGTTCACGGCAGGGAGCTGAGCCATGGCAACCGGAGGCAGTGCAATCCGAGGGTCCCGCGTCGGCGCGGGTCCGATGGGGGAGCAGGACCGCGGCGTCCAGGCCGAGCGCGTGGCCGTCTCGTACTGGGACGCCCTCGGCAACGAGGTCGTGCGGTACTTCTCGGCGACCCTGCCGGACGACGAGATCCCGGAGACGGTGGACTCGCCGTCGACGGGTCTGCCGGCCGGCCGCGACAAGGAGAACCCTCCCGTCGTCGCGAAGACCGAGCCCTACAAGACGCACCTCGCGTACGTGAAGGAGCGCCGCACCGAGGAAGAGGCAGCGCAGCTCCTCGAGGACGCGCTGCAGCAGCTCCGGCAGCGCCGCGGTACCGCGAAGTAGCACCCGACGTCAGAAGGCCCCCGCACCGCTCCGGTGCGGGGGCCTTCGTCGTCCGCGGGACGTGTCGTCGGTGCCCCTCGGTCCTCCGGTCCTGGCTGTTCCGGTCGCAGGACGTGCCGCGCGCGGTCGTTCGGGTTGCACGACATGCCGTCGGGATCGGAGGTGAGCGGCAAGTCGTGCGACCGGAAGCGGGCCGGCGACGTCCGCACGGCAGTTGCGCGGACCGACCGGACCACAGACGGATGGGAGGCGCGGTGCCAGCCGGCACCGCGCCTCCCGTCCGCCAGGGGGTCGCGTCTAGTAGGTCGACGCGATGAGGTTCTCGGGGACCTCGCGCGCGGCGTCCTGGTCCACGAAGAACACGGTGCGCTTGCGGCCCTGCACGCCGCCGACGGGGACCTCGTCCACCGCGGCACCGGCCAGGGCGAGGCCGAGCACCGACGCCTTCTCGGCGCCGGACAGGATGACCCACACGCGCTGCGAGGCGTTGATCACCGGGAAGGACAGCGTCAGGCGCTGCGCCGGCGGCTTGGGGGAGTCGTCGACCGTCAGCACGGCACGGTCGGTCACCGCGAGCTGCGGGAACTCGGGGAAGAGCGACGCCGTGTGGCCGTCGGGGCCGACCCCGAGCAGCGTGATGTCGAAGCGGGGCGCGACCGCGCCCTCGGGTGCTGCGTCCTGGAGCTCGCGCTCGTACTGTGCGGCGGCCTCGTCGATGGACAGCCCGGCGTCGGACGGTGCCATCGGGTGGATGTTCGCCTGCGGGATGTCCACGTGCTCGAAGAAGTCCGTCTGCGTGCCGGTGACGTTGCGGTCCGCATCGCCCTCGGCGACCCAGCGCTCGTCGACCCACCACACGTGCACCTTCGACCAGTCCACGCTCTCACGCGCGGGCGACTGCCCGATCGCCGCGAGGACCAGGGTCGACACCGAGCCGCCGCTGATCGCGATGTCCGCGCGCTCCTGCTCGTCCAGCACGTCGATGATCTTCGTGATGAAGCGAGCGGCGACCGACGCGCCGAGGGACTGCTTGTCCGGGTGCACCAGCACCCGTCGTTCGTTGGTCACGTGTCTCCCGTGTTCGTGGCGGCCGACCGGTGCGACCGCCTTCGGTCCGACCGGGGCGGGCGGCGGTCGTGTCGACCGCCGCCCGGACCCCGGCCGTGTGCGGTGCTCAGCCGGCGATGGACTCGCGCAGCTGGGGCACCCCGTGCTTGACGACGTCTCCGAAGAGGACGTCCGCGTCGAGTCTACGGAGTTCCTCTGCGAGGCAGTCGCGCAGGTTCCGTCGGGGCAGCGACAGGTCGTGCGTCGGCTGCCCGGGCATCGACAGGGTCGCGACGTCGACGAGCGAGCGCTCGAGGTCGATCGTGCCTGATGCACGCTCGAGCTTGACCCCGTGGATGCCGCTCGACCCGGTGGCCCGCGGCGAGGTGACGACGGACACCGGCACCTGCAGCTGCAGCTGGAGCCACGCGGCGAGCAGGATCGTGGACGGGCTGTCGCTCGCACCGGACACCTCGACGCCGGTGACGGGCTCGTACGGCGGCTGGTCGAGCGCCGCGGCGAGCTGGTTCCGCCAGAGCGTCAGGCGGGTCCACGCGAAGTCGGTGTCACCCGGCACGTAGGACTTCCCGAGCGCCTCGATCGCGCTGTTCGGGTCCTTCTGCGCGGCGGCATCGGTGATGCGACGCTGCGCGATCCGGCCCAGCGCGGACGCTGCCGGCTGCTCCGGAGCGGCCTGCGGCCACCATGCGACGACGGGGGCGTCGGACAGGAGGAGACCGGTGACCAGGCTCTCCTCGTCCGTCGCGGTCTCGCCGTACGCACGGAGGACGATGACCTCGCTCGCGCCCGCATCGCTGCCGACGCGGATCTGGGCGTCGAGTCGACCGGGGGACTTCGTGTCGCCGTCGTTCTTCGACACGATGATCACCCGCATCGGGTGCTCGCGCGACGCCTGGTTCGCGGCCGAGATCGCCTCTTCCTCGTGCCCGAGGGCGGTCGAGATGATGAGCGTCAGCACGCGGCCGAGGGCGACGGCGCCACCCTCCTCGCGGATGTGGACGAGCTTCTTCTGGATCTTCGAGACCGTGGTGTTCGGCAGGTCGATCTTCATGGACGCCTCCAGGTCCGGCCGTCGCGGGCGAGCAGGGCATCGGCGGATGCCGGACCCCACGTGCCGGGACGGTACTGCTCGGGCTGGCCCTGCGTGGCCCAGAACTCCTCGATCGGGTCGAGGATCTTCCACGACAGTTCCACCTCTTGGTGACGGGGGAACAGGGGAGGGTCGCCGAGGAGCACGTCGAGGATGAGTCGCTCGTACGCCTCCGGCGAGGCCTCGGTGAACGCGTGTCCGTAGCCGAAGTCCATCGTCACGTCGCGCACCTGCGTGCCGACGCCCGGGACCTTCGAGCCGAAGCGGAGCGTGACGCCCTCGTCCGGCTGGACACGGATGACGAGCGCGTTCTGCCCGAGGGGTGCCTGCGTGTTGCCGTAGACGTCCTCGGGGACGCGCTTGAAGACGATCGCGATCTCGGTCACGCGACGGCCGAGGCGCTTGCCCGCCCGCAGGTAGAACGGGACGCCCTGCCAGCGGCGGGTCGCGATGTCGAGCTTGATCGCCGCGTAGGTCTCGGTCGTGGACTCGGGGTCCATCCCCGCTTCCTCGAGGAAGCCCAGGACCTTCTCGCCGCCCTGCCAGCCACCGTCGTACTGGCCGCGTGCCGTCGCCGTGGCGAGGTCCTCGGGCAGGCGCACGGCGGAGAGCACCTTCTCCTTCTCGGCGCGCAGGTCAGCGGCCTTGAACGAGACGGGTTCCTCCATCGCGGTGAGCGCGAGGAGCTGCAGCAGGTGGTTCTGGATGACGTCGCGCGCTGCGCCGATGCCGTCGTAGTACGCGGCCCGACCGGCGACGCCGATGTCCTCGGCCATCGTGATCTGCACGTGGTCGACGTAGTTCGAGTTCCAGATGGGTTCGTACATCTGGTTCGCGAACCGGAGCGTCAGCAGGTTCTGGACGGTCTCCTTGCCGAGGTAGTGGTCGATGCGGAACACGTCGTCGGGCGCGAAGACGCTCTCGACGATCGCGTTCAGCTCGCGCGCGGTGCGGAGGTCGGAGCCGAACGGCTTCTCGACGACCACGCGGCTCCAGGAGCCCTCGCGCTTCTCGGTCAGTCCGGAGACCTTGAGCTGCTCGGTCACCACCGGGAACATCTTCGGCGGGATGGAGAGGTAGAAGGCGTGGTTGCCGAGCGTGCCGCGCTCCGCGTCGAGCTCGTCGACGGTGCGCTTCAGCTCGAGGAAGGCCTCGGGGTCGTCGAACGAGCCCTGCACGAAGCGGATGCCCTGCTCGAGCTGCTTCCAGACGGCCTCGTCGAAGGGGGTGCGGGAGTGGTCCCGGACCGCGTCGTGCACGAGCTGGGAGAAGTCCTGGTCCTCCCAGTCGCGCCGGGCGAACCCGACGAGTGCGAAGCCCGGGGGCAGGAGCCCTCGGTTCGCCAGGTCGTAGACCGCGGGCATCAGCTTCTTGCGGGACAGGTCGCCCGTCACGCCGAAGATGATGAGGGTGCTGGGCCCCGCGATCCGGTTCAGACGTCGGTCGGTCGGCAACCGGAGCGGGTTGTGCTCCGGGGTGATCGCCACCGGTGACATGAGTGTGGACTCCTTGTGGGTCGAACGGAGACGGCGGAGCGCTGCGCTGCGGGGGCAGCGGCGACTCCGCCGTCGTGGTGGTCAGGTCCGGCCGGGAGGCGCGTCGCGGCTCCGGCGGTCGGGTCCTGACCGGGGGTGCCTGCGTCCGGGGGACGGCGGTCCCGTCCTCCGGACGCAGGCTCCGGTCGTGCTTACTTGCTGTTCTCGAGCGCGGTCTTCACCGTGTCGACGAGCTCGCCCCAGGAGACGTTGAACTTGTCGACGCCCTCCTTCTCGAGCAGCGCGACGACGTCGTCGTAGTCGACACCGGCGGCAGCGATCTGGTCCATGACCTGCTGCGCGTCGTCGAACGAGCCGGCGATGGCGTCACCGTGGATCTCGCCGTGGTCGAACGTCGCGTCGAGCGTCTTGCCCGGCATGGTGTTGACCGTGTTCGGCGCGGCGAGCTCGGTCACGTAGAGCGTGTCGGGCAGCGACGGGTCCTTGACACCGGTCGAGGCCCACAGCGGGCGCTGCGTGTTGGCACCGGACTCGAGCAGGCCGAGGGCACGCTCGGTGGCGAACTGCTCGGTCCAGACCTGGTACGCGAGCTGCGCGTTGGCGATGCCGGCCTTCGACTTGAGGGCCTTCGCCTCGTCGGTGCCCGCGGCGTCGAGGCGCTTGTCGATCTCGGAGTCGACACGTGACACGAAGAACGAGGCGACCGAGTGGATCTTCGAGAGGTCGTGGCCCGCGGCCTTGGCCTTCTCGAGGCCACCGAGGTAGGCGTCGATGACGGCGCGGTAGCGCTCGAGCGAGAAGATCAGGGTGACGTTGACCGAGATGCCGGCACCGATGACCTCGGTGATGGCCTCGAGGCCCTCGAGCGTCGCGGGGATCTTGATGAGGACGTTCTCGCGACCGACCTTCTCGAACAGGAACTTGGCCTGCTCGATGGTCTTCTGGGTGTCGTGGGCGAGGCCCGGCTCGACCTCGATCGAGACACGGCCGTCGAAGCCCTTGGTCTCGTCGTAGATCGGCTTGAAGACGTCGGACGCGTTCGCGACGTCCTGCGTGGTGATCTCGAAGATCGCCTCGGTGACGTCGGTGCCCTTCGCCGCGAGCTCCTTGACCTGCGAGTCGTAGCGCTCGCCCTTGGCGAGGGCCGACGCGAAGATCGTCGGGTTCGTGGTGACGCCGACGACGTTCTTCTGCTCGATCAGCTCGGTCAGCTTGCCGGTCTCGAGCAGCTCGCGCGACAGGTCGTCGAGCCAGATGCTGACGCCGACCTCGGAGAGGGCGGCGGTGGGGGTGTTCTCAGCCATGGTTTCTCTTCTTCTTTCGTCGACCGGCCCGGTGCGCGGAGGCGACCAGGGCCGTGTGTGTCGTGGTCTGTGGGCCGGGAGGCGCGGTGGCGGGGCCGCCGCGTGCCTCCCGGCAGAGGGGCCGGACCCGGCGTACCGGATCCGGCCCCTCGTGGGTCAGGACGCTGCGATCGATTCCTTGGCGGCGGCGACGACGTGCTCGGTGGTGAAACCGAACTCGGCGAACAGGCGCTGGTAGTCGGCCGATGCACCGAAGTGCTCGATCGACACGCTGCGGCCCTTGTCGCCGACGATGTCGCGCCAGCTCATCGCGATGCCGGCCTCGACCGAGACGCGCGCGGTGACGGCCTTCGGCAGGACCTGCTCGCGGTAGGACTCCGACTGCTCGAAGAACCACTCGAGCGAGGGGGCGCTCACGACGCGGGCGTTGATGCCCTCGCCCTTGAGCTGCTCACGCGCGTCGACCGCGATCTGGACCTCGGAACCGGTCGCGATGAGGATCACGTCCGGGGTGCCGTTCGGCGCCTCGGCCAGGACGTACGCGCCCTTCGCGACGTTCTTCGCCGAGGCGAGCGTCTCGCCGGAGGCGTCGCCCTCGCCACGCTCGAAGACGGGGAGGTTCTGACGGCTCAGCGCGATGCCGGCCGGACGGTCCTTGTGCTTGAGCATCTCGAGCCACGCGTACGACACCTCGTTGGCGTCGGCCGGACGGACGACGTCGAGACCCGGGATCGCACGGAGCGCGGTGATCTGCTCGATCGGCTGGTGCGTCGGGCCGTCCTCGCCCAGGGCGATGGAGTCGTGGGTCCAGACGTAGATCGCCGGCGCCTTCATGAGCGCGGCGAGACGGACCGCCGGACGCATGTAGTCGCTGAAGATGAGGAACGTGCCGCCGAAGGGGCGGGTGTTCCCGTGCAGGACGATGCCGGACAGGATCGAGCCCATCGCGTGCTCGCGGATGCCGAAGTGCAGCACGCGGCCGTACGGGTCGGTGCTCCAGGTCTTCGTCGACGCCTCGGCCGGACCGAAGGACTTCGCGCCCTCGATCGTGGTCAGGTTCGACTCGGCGAGGTCCGCCGAACCGCCCCAGAACTCGGGCATGAGCGGCGCGATGGCGTTGATGACCTTGCCGGAGGCGGCGCGGGTCGAGACGGCCTTCTCGGTGGAGAAGACCGGCAGCGCCTCCTCGAGGCCCTCGGGGAGCTCGCCCGCGTTGATGCGGTCGAGCATGGCCTTCTTCTCCGGGTTGGCCGCAGCCCACGCGTCGAAGGTCTTCGTCCACTCGGCGTGCTCGGCCTGGCCCTTGGTGATCGCACCGCGGGTGTACTCGAGCACCTCCGGGTCGACGTGGAAGGTCTTGTCCGCGTCGAAGCCGAGGACCTCCTTGAGGCCCTTGAGCTCGTCGGAACCGAGCGCCGAACCGTGGATCTTGCCGGAGTTCTGCTTGGTCGGCGACGGCCAACCGATGATCGTCTTGAGGACGATGAGCGACGGCTTGGTCGTCTCGGCCTTGGCGGCCTCGACGGCACGGTGGAGCTCCTCGACGTCCTCGGAGTACTCGCCGGTCTTCTTCCAGTCGACGTGCTGCACGTGCCAGCCGAGGGCCTCGTAGCGGGCCGCGACGTCCTCGGAGAACGCGATGTCGGTGTCGTCCTCGATCGAGATCTGGTTCGAGTCGTAGAAGACGACCAGGCGACCGAGCTGCTGACGGCCCGCGAGGCTCGCGGCCTCGTTGGTGACGCCCTCCTGCATGTCGCCGTCACCGGCGATCACGTAGGTGAAGTGGTCGAAGGGCGACTCGCCGTCGGCGGTCTCCGGGTCGAACAGGCCGCGCTCGAAGCGCTGCGCGTAGCCGAAGCCGACCGCCGAGGCGAGGCCCTGGCCGAGCGGGCCGGTGGTGATCTCGACACCGTCGGTGTGGCCGTACTCCGGGTGACCCGGGGTCTTCGAGCCCCACTTGCGCAGGTGCTGCAGGTCCTCGAGCTCGAGGCCGTAGCCGTGCAGGTAGAACTGCACGTACTGCAGGATCGAGGCGTGACCGGCGGAGAGGATGAAGCGGTCGCGGCCGATCCAGGTGGAGTCGCTGGGGTCGCGACGCATCACCTTCTGGAAGAGCAGGTGGGCGACCGGCGCGAGGCTCATCGCGGTGCCGGGGTGACCGTTGCCGGCGGCCTCGACCGCGTCGGCGGCGAGGACGCGTGCCGTGTCGACGGCCTTCCGGTCGATGGCGTCCCAGGTGAATTCAGCCACTTGGATGTTGACCCTTCGTTGTTGCGACATGTGCGAGGGCTCGTGCCATCGCACGGACATGATCGCCGTCCCGGGGCCGTGTGTCGTGTCGCCGTCGAGCGGCGGCCGACCGGCTCTTCGCGGCCGACGTCTTCGGGGCACACGATGCGGGAGGGCGTGTCCAGCATAGTGACCACGCACTCAGAAGGTGTCCAGGTGACGACGGTGCCGTGTCGGGCAGCCGGCCCGGTCGGCGAGGCGGGGCATACTCGCGGCGCCTCGATGGCCTAAACTGGTGTCGACCCGTGTGCATTCCGGGTCGACGCACGCCCCGACGGTGACGGAGCCGCCCACCGAGCGTGCGAGCTGACGCGAACGGACTGAGGTTCCCCTGTTGACTGCCACCGCGACCCGGCCCGACACCGATCGACCCCGCTCGACGCTGTCCCGCAAGGTCCGCGCGTACGTCTCGCTGACGAAGCCCCGGGTCATGGAGCTGCTCCTCGTCACGACCGCTCCGACGATGTTCCTGGCGGAGCGCGGGGTCCCGGACCTCTGGCTCGTGTTCTGGACGATGCTCGGCGGCGCGATGTCGGCAGGGTCGGCCTCGGCGTTCAACTGCTACATCGACCGCGACATCGACCGGCTGATGAAGCGCACCAGCCAGCGCCCCCTGGTCACCGGTGAGCTCTCCGACAAGGAGGCACTGGTGTTCTCGTGGACGCTCGCCGTCCTGTCGACCGCCGTCCTCGGCTTCCTGGTGAACTGGCTGGCCGCCGCGCTCAGCGTCGTCGCGATCCTGATCTACGTCTGCGTCTACACGCTCTGGCTCAAGCGCCGCACCCCGCAGAACATCGTCTGGGGCGGATCCGCCGGGTGCATGCCGGTGCTCATCGGCTGGGCCGGTGTCACCGGGTCGCTGACCTGGGCGCCGATCATCCTCTTCATGGTGATCTTCCTCTGGACGCCGCCGCACTACTGGCCGCTGTCGATGAAGTACCGCGACGACTACGACGCCGCCGACGTGCCGATGCTCGCGGTCGTGCGCGGGCGCACGGTCGTCGGGCTGCAGGTCGTGCTCTACGCCTGGGCGACGCTCGTCTGCTCGCTGCTGCTCATCCCGGTCGCGCACATGGGGCCGCTGTACACGGTCGTCGCCCTGGCCGGGGGCATCTGGTTCGTCGTCGAGTCGCACCGGCTGTACTCGCGGGCGATCCAGCACGTGGAGCAGGTCCAGCCGATGCGGGTGTTCCACAGCTCGATCACGTACCTGACGCTGCTGTTCATCGCGGTGGGCATCGACCCGCTGCTGCCGCAGGTCTTCACCTTCACGATCTAGCCAGGGTTCGTCGCCCGCGCACGGAGCGCCGCCTGTCTGCCGGCGGCGCTCCGTGCGTCGGGGCGCAGCGCGGGCGGTCCCGGGTCGGGCGTTCGCGGGTCGGGTGGGCGGGGTGCGTGCCCGCGTCGACCCGGGTGGCGTCGGTTGACGCGACGACGCCGCTGTCGTACGACGACGGGGATGTCGCGGGAGCCTGCGCGTGACGCGGGCTGCACGAGGCGAGTGCGCCCAGCGACGATGCCGCTGTCGTACGACGACGGGGATGTCGCAGCAGACGCGCGGCCGCGACCGGGCGTCGGACGGGAGGCGCGGGGCGGGCGGTGCTGCGCCTCCCGTCCGCACCGTGGCCGGTCCGGTGCCGAGGCGCGGGGCGGGGGGTGCTGCGCCTCCCGTCCGCATCGTGGCCGGTCCGGTGCCGAGGTGCGGGACGGCGGCGTCCGCACGAGACGGTCGCACCTGCGCGAGACGGTGCCGGATCCGGAGGCGTCCCGGGTGGTCGGAGGCGTCCTGCGCCGACGCCGGCGTCCTGTGCGTGGTCACGGGGCCGGAGCCGTGCGGACGACGACGTCCCACGCGTCGGCGCTCGGGACGGAGGCGACGCGTGGGACGTCGGAGGGCGGCGGACGACCGCGTCAGGCGGTGATGCGCTCCCGCGCGGCCTGGCGACCGGCGCTGCCGCGCGTGCTGAGCACGACGACGGTGACCGCACCGACGAGGAGTCCGGCGAGCACCATGTGGGTCCCCACCAGGCCGACCGGCAGGCCCGTGCGCGCCTGGGTCAGGCCGACGGCGATCTGCACGAACTCGACGACGAGCAGGACGAGGGCCCAGCGGCTCGACAGCCGGAGGACGACCGCGCCGACGACGAGCGCCAGCGTCAGCGCGAACAGCGCGTAGGCCGGGATCGCGTGCAGGTGCTCCATCAGCTGCGGGTCGAACCCGGTGCGGTGCAGACGGCCCCCGTCGACCGCCTCGCTCGCACCCGCGTGCGGCCCGGAGCCCGTGGTCAGGATGCCGACCAGGACGGTGACGACCACCGCGACGACGGTGCCGCGGACCAGGCCGGTGTACCAGCCCGGGACGAGCCGCACCGCGGTGCGCGGACCGTTCATCGAGCGGTACACGAGCGTCGCCGTCACCGCGACGAGCGTCGTCGACACCACGAAGTGCAGCCCGACGACGAACGGGTTGAGGTTCGTGAGGACGCTGAGGCCGCCGATCACCGCCTGCACCGGGATCGCGATGCCCTGGGCGAAGGCGAGCCAGAAGAGCTCGGGGCGCGTGCGGCGCATGCGGACGACGGCGAGGAACATCGCGACCGCGACCACCACCAGCACGAAGGTGAGCAGACGGTTCCCGAACTCGATCACGCCGTGGATCCCCATCTCCGGGGTCGACACGAGCGACTCGGCGGTGCACTTCGGCCACGTCGGGCAGCCGAGGCCGGACGCTGTCAGGCGGACGAGGCCGCCGGTGCCGATCAGCACCACCTCGACGACGAAGGACGCCCAGGCGAGCCAGATCACGCGGGGGTCGACGGCGCGGGGGAGGGACCACCACCGCGGCGTGCGGGTGCCGGGGCGGACGCCCTGCTCGACGGTGGGTCCGACGCGAGTCACGAGGGTGGTGCCTTCCTGTTGTTCCGTGCGGTGAACCTGTAGGATTCGAGGGTTCAGCAGCAGTCAAGTCTAGGCAGGCGCCGGCTCCGAATGGGCCGTGATCGCCGATCGGTCGGACGACTGCGTGGGACCATCGACGTTGCGAGGCAGCAACGCCGTGGGACTCCTGTCGGAGGTCCGCGGTGGAATGGCGTCCGGACGTCACGGGTTGTCCCGACAGACGCTGCCGCGAGAAGGAAACGAGGAGACCATGTCCGACGTGCTCATCGACCGTCCAGAACTCGAAGGGCTCGGCCAGTACGAGTTCGGCTGGTCCGACTCCGACACGGCCGGCGCGTCCGCGCGCCGTGGTCTGTCGGACGAGGTGGTCAGCGACATCTCCGCCCGGAAGAACGAGCCCGAGTGGATGCACAAGCTCCGCCTCAAGGCGCTGACGCTGTTCGACCGCAAGCCCATGCCGTCGTGGGGTGCCGACCTGTCGGACATCGACTTCGACAACATCAAGTACTTCGTGAAGTCCACCGAGAAGCAGGCCCAGACCTGGGAAGAGCTGCCCGAGGACATCCGCAACACCTACGAGCGCCTCGGCATCCCCGAGGCGGAGCGCCAGCGCCTCGTCGCCGGTGTCGCCGCCCAGTACGAGTCCGAGGTCGTCTACCACCAGATCCGCGAGGACCTGGAGCAGCAGGGCGTCATCTTCATGGACACCGACACGGCGCTCCGCGAGCACCCGGAGTTCTTCGAGGAGTACTTCGGCTCGGTGATCCCGGCCGGCGACAACAAGTTCGCCGCGCTGAACACCGCCGTGTGGTCCGGTGGCTCGTTCGTCTACGTCCCGAAGGGCGTGCACGTCGAGATCCCGCTGCAGGCCTACTTCCGGATCAACACCGAGAACATGGGCCAGTTCGAGCGGACGCTGATCATCGCGGACGAGGACTCCTACGTCCACTACATCGAGGGCTGCACGGCGCCGATCTACAAGTCGGACTCGCTGCACTCCGCCGTGGTCGAGATCATCGTGAAGAAGAACGCCCGCGTGCGCTACACGACGATCCAGAACTGGTCGAGCAACGTCTACAACCTCGTCACGAAGCGCGCGATCGCGCACGAGGGCGCGACGATGGAGTGGATCGACGGCAACATCGGGTCGAAGGTCACGATGAAGTACCCGTCGATCTACCTCGCCGGTGAGCACGCCAAGGGCGAGACCCTGTCCGTCGCCTTCGCCGGTCCGGGCCAGCACCAGGACGCCGGCGCGAAGATGATCCACATGGCGCCGTACACGACGTCGTCGATCGTCTCGAAGTCGATCGCCCGTGGCGGCGGCCGCGCCGGCTACCGCGGTGAGGTCCGCGTCGACCCGGCCGCGCACCACGCCGCGAACACGGTCCGCTGTGACGCGCTGCTCGTCGACACGGTGAGCCGCAGCGACACGTACCCGGCGATCGACATCCGCGTCGACGACGTCCAGCTCGGCCACGAGGCCACGGTCTCCCGCGTGAGCGAGGAGCAGCTGTTCTACCTCATGTCGCGCGGCATGCCGGAGGACGAGGCCATGGCCATGATCGTCCGCGGGTTCATCGAGCCCATCGCCCGCGAGCTCCCGATGGAGTACGCGCTCGAACTCAACAAGCTCATCGAGATGAGCATGGAAGGATCCGTCGGCTAGATGTCGAACACCAGCACCAACCCGACACCCACCGACGGGGCCACCCCCGCACCGCGCATCGACCAGCCGGTCGAGCCCTCGGCCGTCGCACAGGGCCAGCAGGCTCCGTCCGCACGCAGCACGCAGGGGACCGAGCGCAGTGCTGGTTCGGAACAGCACGGCGCCCGCGCGCACTCCGACGGCGGCTGGGACGCGAAGGTCCCGGTCCAGACCCGATCCGAGCGGCCGCAGTCCGGTGACCTCGACGCGTTCCCGCCGGTGACCGGCCGCGAGGTCAACTGGAAGTTCGCGCCGCTCGCGAAGCTCCAGCCGTTGCTCGAGGGTGGCCTCGACGGCTCCGCCTACCCGTTCCTGGCGCGCCAGACCGAGGGGGCCGACGTCGAGTGGGGTCGCAGCGACGACCCGGTCGTCGGCACCGCCGGCCTGCCCGAGGACCGCGCGGCCGCGGCGGCCTGGACCGCCCGCGACGCGGTGCTGAAGGTCACCGTCAAGGCGACCGAGGCGCACGAGTCGATCTCGATCACCCGCTCGGACTTCGGCACGCAGGCCCGCGCGGCGCACACGGTCATCACGGCCGAGCAGCACGCCCAGGGCATCGTCGTCATCGACAACCGCGGGTCGGCGCTCCTCAGCGAGAACGTCGAGATCGTCGTCCGTGACGGCGCGCGGCTCACGGTCGTCAGCCTGCAGGACTGGGACGACGACGCGGTGCACGTGTCGACGCAGTTCGCCGAGGTCGGTCGCGACGCCTTCCTCAAGCACGTCGTGGTCTCGCTCGGCGGCGACGTCGTCCGCGTGAACCCCTCGACGCACCTCGGGGCGCAGGGTGCGGACACCGAGATGTACGGCGTGTACTTCGCCGACGCCGGGCAGTACATCGAGCAGCAGGTGTACGTGAACCACGACGCCCCGAACACCCGTGGCCGCGTCAACTACAAGGGCGCACTGCAGGGCGAGGGTGCGCACACGGTCTGGATCGGCGACGTGCTGATCGGGCGCGCCGGTGACGGCACCGACTCGTACGAGCAGAACCGCAACCTGGTGCTCACCGACGGCACGCGCGCGGACAGCATCCCGAACCTCGAGATCGAGACGGGCAACATCGAGGGAGCCGGGCACGCCAGTGCGACCGGTCGCTTCGACGACGAGCAGCTCTTCTACCTGCAGGCCCGTGGCATCCCCGAGGAGGAAGCACGTCGCCTCGTCGTGCTCGGCTTCCTGGTCGAGGTCATCCAGAAGATCGGCGCGCCCGAGCTCGAGGAGCGCCTGATCGCCGCGGTCGAGCAGGAGCTCGCCGACGGCCGGACCGTGGTCGCCGCTGCGGAGCCCGAGGCCGAGCAGGCGGACGCCTGATGGCCGAGAAGGTCTGCGCTGAGTCGGAGATCGCCGTCGACAGCCCGATGCGCGTCGTCGTGGACGGCACCGCCGTGGCGATCGTGAAGGACTCGGCCGGGGCCGTGCACGCGATCGGTGACACCTGCACGCACGGGGACATCTCCCTGGCCGAGGGCTTCGTCGAGGGCGACACGCTCGAGTGCTGGGCCCACGGGTCCCGCTTCTCGCTGGCCACCGGCAAGCCGCAGAACTTCCCGGCGTACGAGCCGGTGCCGGTCTTCCGGGTCGAGGTCCGTGACGGCGACGTCTACGTCGACGTGCACGACCCGGTCCCCGTCGACTGAGCGACACCACCACTCTTCCCGCGCGGCTGACGCCGCACAGCAGCTGTAACCGAAGGAACGCAATGTCCACTCTCGAAATCCGTGACCTGCAGGTCTCGATCGACACCGACCAGGGCACCAAGGAGATCCTGAAGGGCGTCGACCTCACCATCAACGAGGGCGAGATCCACGCGATCATGGGGCCGAACGGCTCCGGCAAGTCCACCCTGGCCTACACGATCGCCGGTCACCCGCGCTACAACGTCACCGGCGGCTCGATCACGCTCGACGGCGAGGACGTCCTCGCGATGAGCGTCGACGAGCGCGCCCGCGCCGGCATGTTCCTCGCGATGCAGTACCCGGTCGAGATCCCCGGCGTCACGGTGTCGAACTTCCTCCGTACCGCGAAGACCGCGATCGACGGCGAGGCCCCCGCACTCCGCGGGTGGGTCAAGGACCTGCGCCAGTCGATGGCCGACCTCAAGATGGACTCGTCGTTCGCCGAGCGCAACGTCAACGAGGGCTTCTCCGGCGGCGAGAAGAAGCGCCACGAGATCATGCAGCTCGAGCTCCTCAAGCCGAAGTTCGCCGTGCTCGACGAGACCGACTCCGGCCTCGATGTCGACGCGCTGAAGATCGTGTCCGAGGGCGTCAACCGCGCGAAGGCAGCGACCGGCCTCGGCGTCCTGCTGATCACGCACTACACGCGCATCCTCCGCTACATCAAGCCGGACTTCGTCCACGTGTTCGTCGCGGGCAAGGTCGCCGAGCAGGGTGGTCCGGAGCTGGCCGAGCGCCTCGAGAACGAGGGCTACGACCGCTACGTGCAGGCTGCAGCGGCGGGCAACTGATGATCACCGCACTCTCCCCGGAGAAGTTCGACGAGGTCGTCGAGGGCCTCAAGGAGGTCCAGGACCCGGAGCTCGGCGTCAACATCGTCGACCTCGGCCTCATCTACGACCTCGCGATGGACGACGAGGCGAACGCCCTCGTGATCAGCATGACGTTGACGAGCGCGGGCTGCCCCCTGACCGACGTCATCGAGGGCGACACCGCCAACGCGCTCGACGGCATCGTCGACGCGTTCCGCATCAACTGGGTGTGGATGCCGCCGTGGGGTCCGGAGCGGATCACCGACGACGGACGCGAGATGATGCGCGCGCTCGGTTTCTCGATCTAGCAGCATCCGACCGACGGACGGGAGGCGCGGTGCCAGCTGGCACCGCGCCTCCCGTCCGTCGTCGGTGCGGTGCGCCCGCCACGCCGAGTGCGCACGATGCGTCACGTTCGACCGGTCCCCGCGACGCAGATCGCCCGCCCGGCGATCGTCGCGCGGCGTGTCGTGCTCGCTCGCGGCGGGAGACAGCAGCCCGGGTCGGAACAGCGACGGGCCCCGCACCAGCAGGTGCGGGGCCCGTCGTCGTGCGGGTGCGTCAGCGGCGGCCGACCAGCTTCCACGCCAGGGGCAGGACACCGGCGGCGATGAGGGCCTTGGCGACGCCACCGACGATGAACGGGTAGAGGCCGGCGGCGAGCACCGACTGGAGGTCGTTCGGCGCACCGAGCTGACCGAGCACCACCGCGAGCCAGGGCAGGCCCGTGACGAAGGGGACGGCGGTCGCCAGGAGCATCGCGACCGTGGCACGCCCGACCTTCCGGTCCCAGTTCCGGCGGGCGAGCCAGCCGACCAGGCCGGCGGCCGGCACGAATCCGATGACGTAGCCGAAGCTCGGCGATGCCAGGGCCGCGAGGCCACCGGAGAACTCGGCGAAGAACGGTGCGCCCGCGAGGCCCGCGACGGCGTAGACGAGCAGCGACAGCATGCCGCGTCGGGCGCCGAGCGTGGCGCCGACGAGCACGACGGCCAGGGTCTGCCCGGTGATCGGGACCGGCCACATCGGCACCTGGAGCTGTGCCATCGCGGCGGTGAACAGCGCGCCGCCGGCGACCAGGGCGGCGTCGGTGGCGAGCCCCGAGGTGCGAAGACGGTCGGCGAGGACTGCGCGGCGAGCGAACCCGGTGGCGTTCGTCATGGATTCTCCTAGAATGGACTGCTGGTCCCGTTCGAGGACCATCGGTCCCGTCAGCGTAGCGGTGCACCTCCCGCACACGTCGTTGTGCACATCACCAACTGATTGGACGTCCTCCTGTGCTTGCCGTGCACGACCTCGAGATCCGCGTAGGCGCTCGCCTCCTCATGGAGCACGTGTCCTTCCGCGTCGAGAAGGGTGACAAGATCGGGCTCGTCGGGCGCAACGGCGCCGGCAAGACCACGATGACGAAGGCCCTCGCCGGCGAGTCGCAGCCGACCGACGGCAAGATCGAGCGCTCGGGGGAGATCGGCTACCTGCCGCAGGACCCGCGCTCGGGCAACCCCGAGGACACCGCGCGCAAGCGCATCCTCGACGCCCGTGGTCTCGGCGAGCTCGTCGAGGGCATCCGCCAGGCGACGCTCGACATGGCGAGCGACGACGCCGACGTGGCCGAGAAGGCGATGCGCCGGTACAGCCGGCTCGACGACCAGTTCAACGCGCTCGGCGGGTACGCTGCCGAGGCCGAAGCGGCGTCGATCGCATCGAACCTCAAGCTGCCGGACCGCATCCTCGACCAGCAGCTGAAGACGCTGTCGGGTGGTCAGCGCCGGCGCATCGAACTCGCCCGCATCCTGTTCTCGGACGCCGAGACGATGATCCTCGACGAGCCGACGAACCACCTCGACGCCGACTCCGTGGTGTGGCTCCGCGAGCACCTGAAGACCTACCCCGGCGGCGTCATCATCATCTCCCACGACGTGGAGCTGGTGGACGAGGTCGTCAACCGCGTCTTCTACCTCGACGCGAACCGTCAGACCATCGACGTCTACAACATGGGGTGGAAGCTCTACCAGCGGCAGCGCGTGGCCGACGAGGAGCGCCGCCGCAAGGAGCGCGCCGGCGCCGAGAAGAAGGCCGCGACCCTGAAGGACCAGGCCGCCCGCTTCGGCGCGAAGGCGTCGAAGGCTGCCGCTGCGCACCAGATGGTCGCGCGCGCGGACAAGCTGCTCGCCGGACTGGAGGACGAGCGCGTCGCCGACCGCGTCGCGAAGATCCGCTTCCCCACGCCGGCACCGTGCGGTCGCACTCCGCTGATGGCCGAGGGGCTGTCGAAGTCGTACGGCTCGCTCGAGATCTTCGCCGGGGTGGACCTGGCGATCGACCGTGGGTCGCGCGTGGTCATCCTCGGGTTCAACGGTGCGGGCAAGACGACGCTGCTCCGGATCCTGGCCGGTGCGGACCGACCGGACACGGGCGAGATCCTGCCCGGGCACGGCCTGCGGATCGGGTACTACGCGCAGGAGCACGAGAACATCGACGTGAACCGCACGGTGATCGAGAACATGGTGTCGGCGTCGACGGACCTCAACGAGACCGAGGCCCGTCGTGTGCTCGGTTCGTTCCTGTTCACCGGCGACGACGGCTACAAGAAGGCCGGCGTCCTGTCCGGTGGTGAGAAGACCCGGCTGTCGCTCGCGATGATCGTCGTGTCGGGCGCGAACGTGCTGCTGCTCGACGAGCCCACGAACAACCTCGACCCGGCGTCGCGCGAGGAGATCCTCAACGCGCTGGCTGGCTTCGAGGGCGCCGTGGTGCTCGTGTCGCACGACGCCGGTGCAGTCGACGCGCTCAACCCCGAGCGGGTGCTGCTGCTGCCGGACGGTACCGAGGACCACTGGAACAAGGACTACGCGGAGCTCATCGAGCTGGCGTAGCGACCCCCTGACGGACGGGCGCGCACCGCTCGACGGCAACGCGGAGCGTTGCGAGGGGCGCGCCGACCGAGCCTGCGAGGGAGGACGGTGCCGGCCGGCACCGCGCCTCCCGTTCGTCCCGGGGTCGCGATCCGTCAGCGGTGCGCGCCGAGCAGCTCGTCCTCGACCTCGTCGTCGGACCTCGGCTTGGCGTCCTTCCGCCGCTGCCGTTCGAGGGCACGCTCGCGCTCCTCGGGGTCGTCCTGGTTGAGGTTCCGGTACTCCTGCACCATCACGTAGGCCAGGAAGCCGAATCCCCCGGCGGCGAAGAGGAACCACTGGATGAAGTAGCTGAGGTGCAGACCGGTGTCCGCGGACGGACGGTCCCACCCGAGGGGCCGGGCCTCCGCAGGAGCGGGGGATTCGGAGGCGAGCTGGCCGTACGCGCCCGTCCAGATCGGTGCGTCCACCTTGCCAGCGACGTCGGCGAGCGTCACCGACTGCACCTGGTCGGTGTGCGACGGGTCGGTGCGGCCGGGGATGCGCGGCTCGCTCTGCTGCAGGCGCGCGATCACCGTCACCTGCCCGCTCGGCGGAGCGGGGACGCTGTCCGGCGCGTCCTGCCGGTTGCCGGTCGGGACCCATCCGCGGTCGACGACGAACGCGCGACCGTCGGCGGTGACGAGCGGCGTGAGGACCTCGAACCCGGGCTGGCCGTTGTGCACGCGGTTGCGGACGAGGAGCTGGTCGTCGACGTCGTACCGACCGGTGACCTCGACCCGGAGCCACTGCTGGTCGTCGGTCCACGACGAGGCCCGGGGGAGCGCCTGGTCGAGCGGCACGGGCGTGTGGTCGTAGTTCTGCGCGATCTGCTCGTTCTGCCGGACGGCCTCGTTGCGCCGGTCCCACTGCCACATCCCGAAGAGCGTGCAGATGATCGCGAAGGCCACGGCGATCGCGAAGTACCCGAGCCAGCGGCGGCTCCGGACGAACCGCCAGCCGACCGTCGGGCCGTCGGTGGTGTCCGCGTGGACGGACCCGGGAGCGGCGTCGCGCTGGAGCTTCGCGGCGTGCTTCCGGCCGTAGCGGGCGCTGGGGTCGAACTCGTCCGTCATCGTCCGGTGCCGCTGGAGCGCACCCCGACGTCGTTCTTCGGGGCGTCCTCCCGCGCACGGACGTCGTCGAGGCTGTCGACGTCCTCGTGCATCCCGGTCACCCGGACCGGGAACGAGCGGGAGCGCAGGTAGTCGGCGAGGAAGTCGCAGTGCTCCTCGCAGGCCGCCCAGATCTTCACGCGGTCGACGGCGTGGATGCGCGGGTTCCGCCAGTTGATCCGCCACTCGGCCGTGTTCGTGCAGCCGGCCCGGGAGCAGACCGGTGTCGCGCCGGGCTCCGTGAAGAGGTCGAACGTCGCCCCCATCAGCGGCGCGTCCGGGACTTCGCGGACCACACACGGGAGCGGTCGCCGTTCCGCTGCCACTCCTCCTGCGCGTGCTGGGCCTGCTCGCGGAGGCGTTCCTGCTCGGCACGGTAGGCCTCGGCCCGGGCGTCCTCCTGCTGCTCGCGGAGGCGGGGGTCGACGGCGTCGTAGAGCTCGATGGCTCCGGCCGGGGCGACGATGTCGCTCTCGGCGTGGTTGCCGGCGTTGGCGAGGATGACCGCGACCCACGGGATGACCGCGGCGAGGACGATCGGGATGACCGCGAGCCAGGTGTGCCAGGTCGTCCACACGAGGACGGCGCCGATGAAGCACACCACGCGCACGGCCATCTGCCAGACGTACTTGGACAGGCGGTGCGCCCGGTCCAGCTCGGGGGAGTCCGGCAGGGACGTGATGCTCTGCGTGGACCCGGAGTGGGTGTGCGTCGCGTGGAACCGGCGCTGCGTCGACTTCATACGGTGTTCTTCCATTCGCCAGGGTCAAGCCTAAGCCCGGACCACCGACAGTTGCCCCGCCGCGCGGGGGACAGCTGCGGGGAACGGCTCCGGTACGCTCGTCCGGGCGTGTCCAGCGGCCCACGGCTCGGCCGTCAGGTCGGCGGACACCGCGTCACCACCACTCGAACGGAGCGATCATGACCACCCCCCGTACCGTCCTCATCACCGGCGGCAACCGCGGCATCGGGCACGCCCTCGCAGCGCGTTTCGTCGCCGCCGGGCACCGGGTCGCCGTGACCTCCCGCAGCGGCCAGGGCGGACCCGAGGGGGCGCTCACCGTCGCCGCGGACATCACCGACTCCGCCTCGGTCGACGCGGCCTTCACGCAGGTCGAGGCCGAGCTCGGGCCGATCGAGGTCCTCGTCGCCAACGCGGGCATCACGAACGACCAGCTCCTGCTCCGCATGTCCGAGGAGGACTTCACGAGCGTCGTCGACACGAACCTGACCGGCACGTTCCGGGTCGTCAAGCGCGCGACCAAGGGGATGATGAAGGCGAAGTTCGGCCGCATCGTGCTCATGTCGAGCGTCGTGGGCGCCTACGGCCAGGTCGGTCAGGTCAACTACGCCTCGTCCAAGGCTGCCCTGGTCGGCATGGCGCGCTCGATCACGCGCGAGCTCGGGTCGCGCGGCATCACGGCCAACGTCGTCGCGCCGGGGTTCATCCAGACCGACATGACCGCAGCCCTGCCCGAGGAGCTGCAGGCCGAGTTCAAGAAGCAGATCCCGGCGGCGCGCTACGGCACGGTCGACGACGTCGCCGACGCCACGCTCTTCCTGGCGAGCGACGGTGCCGGGTACGTCTCGGGTGCGGTGATCCCGGTCGACGGCGGTCTCGGGATGGGGCACTAGCCCCGGACACCGACCGGCGGCCCGCTCGGACCGTCCTCGAGACTCGGCTGGGCGGACACGTTCGCGACGTGGAGTCCGCGAACGTGTCCGCGGAGGCGAGACTCGGCTCCGCGGCGCGTGTGGCTCAGCCCTGCAGGCCCAGCGTCGCGAGCACCGCGGACAGGTCGCGGTCGACGACCGCCACGTCCGCCCGCTCGCGCACCAGCGGCTTCGCGTCGAAGGCCACGCCCAGGGCGGCGACACCCATCATGACCAGGTCGTTGGCGCCGTCGCCGACCGCGACCGTGCGCGACAGCGAGACGTCGTCCGCCCCGGCCCACGCACGCAGGGTCTCGGCCTTCGCCTCGGCGTCGACGACGTCACCGAGCACCCGACCGGAGAGCACGCCGTCGACCACCTCGAGACGGTTCGCCCGGCAGTGGTCGAGGCCGAGGCGCGCGGCGAAGGGGTCGAGCACCTCGTGGAAGCCGCCGGACACGACGCCGACCGTGCCGCCTGCGGCGTGGACGCCCCGGACGAGCTCCTCGGCTCCGCGCGTGACGCGGACCGCCTGCTGCGCGCGGGTGCAGACGTCGGCCTGGAGGCCCGCCAGGGTCGCGACCCGCTCCCGGAGGCTCTCGGCGAAGTCGATCTCGCCGCGCATGGCGCGCTCCGTCACCGCCTGCACCTGTGGCCGGGTCCCGGCGTGGTCGGCGAGCAGTTCGATGACCTCGTCCTCGAGCAGCGTGGAGTCGGCATCGAGGACGACGAGGAAGCGTGGCACGGACCAACGGTACCGACAGCAGGAGGCGCGGCCGACGTCTGTGACGTCAGCCGCGCCTCCAGGCCGGTGCGGCGGGGTCAGGCCTCGACGCGGACGCCCTTGCCGACGTCGGTAGGTGCAGCCCGGACTCGGCGACCGTCCCGGACTAGGCCTCGACGCGGACGCCCTTGCCGACGTCGGTAGGTGCAGCCCGGACTCGGCGACCGTCCCGGACTAGGCCTCGACGCGGACGCCCTTGCCGACGACCGTGATGCCGGACTCCGTGACGGTGAAGCCGCGGGCCTCGTCGGTCTCGCGGTCGACGCCGACCTGCGCACCGGGCGCGATGACCACGTCCTTGTCGAGGATCGCGCGGTTCACGACCGACCCGGCGCCGATGGACGCCCGTTCGAACACGATGGAGTCGAGGACCTTCGCGCCCGAGTCGATCCCGCACCACGGACCGATGACGCTGCGCTCCACCTGGGCGCCGGAGAGCAGGCACCCGAGCGCCACGATCGAGTCGACCGTCGAGCCGGTGTTGCCGTTCGCGTCGCGGACGAACTTCGCCGGCGGCAGGTTCGTCTGCTGGTTGAAGATCGGCCAGTCCTGGTTGTACAGGTTGAAGACCGGGACCGGCGCGATGAGGTCCATGTGGGCGTCGAAGAACGAGTCGATCGTCCCCACGTCGCGCCAGTAGTACCGGTCGCGGTCGTTCGAGCCGGGCACGTCGTTGCGCTGCAGGTCGTAGACGCCGGCGTCGCCGCGGGCCACGAAGTCGGGGACGATGTCGCCGCCCATGTCGTGCTTGCTCGACTCGATCTGGCCGTCGCGGAGCACCGCGTCGACGAGGGCGTCGGCGTTGAACACGTAGTTGCCCATCGACGCGAGGATCTCGTCCGGCGAGTCGGCCAGGCCGACGGCGTCCTTCGGCTTCTCGAGGAACGCGTCGATCTTGGTCGGGTCGTCCTGGTCCACCTGGATGACGCCGAACTGGTCCGCGAGGCCGATCGGCTGCCGGATCGCCGCGACCGTGGCACTGCGGCCGGAGGCGATGTGCGCCTCGATCATCTGGTGGAAGTCCATGCGGTAGACGTGGTCCGCACCGACCACGACCACGATGTCCGGGCGCTCGTCGCGGAGCAGGTTGAGGGACTGCAGGATCGCGTCCGCCGAACCGGCGAACCACCGCTTGCCGAGTCGCTGCTGCGCCGGCACCGACGCGACGTAGGACCCGAGGAGCCCCTCCATGCGCCAGGTCTCGGCCACGTGACGGTCGAGGCTGTGCGACTTGTACTGGGTCAGGACGACGATCTTCTGCAACCCGGAGTTCACGAGGTTGGAGAGCGCGAAGTCGATGAGACGGAAGTTGCCGCCGAACGGGACGGCGGGCTTCGCGCGATCGGCCGTGAGCGGCATGAGCCGCTTGCCCTCGCCGCCGGCGAGGACGATGCCGAATACCTTCTTTGGTGCCATGTGGTTCACAGTAGGCGTCCGGACGGCGAACCCGTTACGTTGAGTCCGTGCGAGTCGATCTACTGACCAGGGAGTATCCGCCGGAGGTCTACGGCGGAGCGGGTGTCCACGTGGCCGAGCTCACGGCTGCGCTGCGGTCGGGGACGGACACGGACGTCCGGGTGCGCGCCTTCGGGGCGTTCCGTGACGAGGAGGGCGTGTGGGCGTACCGCACGCCCGAGGGCCTCGAGGACGCGAACGGCGCGCTCCAGGCGCTCGGTACCGACGTCCGCATCGCCGCCGACGTCGCGGGCGCCGACCTGGTGCACTCCCACACCTGGTACGCCAACGCCGCGGGGCGCATCGCGCAGCTCACCCACGGCATCCCGCACGTGGTCACGGCCCACAGCCTCGAGCCACTGCGCCCGTGGAAGGCCGAGCAGCTCGGGGGCGGCTACCGCCTGTCGAGCTGGATGGAACGTGAGGCGTTCGAGCAGGCCGACGGCGTGATCGCGGTGTCGAAGGCCATGCGGGCGGACATCCTGCGCTCCTACCCGTCCATCGACCCGGCGAAGGTCCACGTCGTCTACAACGGCATCGACATCGACGAGTGGAAGCCGACCGTCGACGAGGACGCCGTGCGCGCGCTCGGCATCGACCCGTCGCGCCGCTCGGTCGTGTTCGTCGGCCGGATCACCCGGCAGAAGGGCCTGCCGTACCTGCTCCGCGCGGTGGCGTCGCTGCCGTCGGACGTGCAGATCGTGCTGTGCGCGGGCGCTCCGGACACGCCGGAGATCATGGCCGAGGTGACCGGACTCGTCGAGTCCCTGCGCGCGGAGCGCGACGGTGTGGTCTGGATCGACCGGATGCTCTCCCACCAGGAGGTCGTGAACGTCCTGTCGTCGGGGACCGTGTTCGTCTGCCCGTCGATCTACGAGCCGCTCGGCATCGTCAACCTCGAGGCCATGGCCTGTGGCATCCCCGTGGTCGGCACGCGCACGGGCGGCATCCCCGAGGTCGTCGCCGACGGGCTGACCGGGCGCATCGTCCCGATCGACCAGGCGCAGGACGGCACCGGCACGCCGAACGACCCGGACCGCTTCGTGGCTGACCTCGCCCGGACGCTGGACGAGGTCCTGGCCGACGAGGGGCTCGCCAAGCTCATGGGACGCGCAGGACGCCTCCGCGTCGAGAGCGAGTTCACGTGGGACGCGATCGCGCACCGCACGCGGCAGGTCTACGACGAGGTGCTCGCCCGGAAGCCGTAGGCTGGAGCCATGCCCTCGGTCGTGCGCTTGTCAGACGTCTCCGTGGTCCGCAACGGGGCCACCATCCTCGACGGGATCTCGTGGGAGGTGCAGGACGACGAACGCTGGGTGGTGCTCGGTGCCAACGGCGCCGGCAAGACCACGCTGCTGCAGGTGGCCGGTGCCCAGACGTTCCCGACGTCGGGCAGTGTCGAGGTGCTCGGCACCGAGCTCGGCGGCGCAGACCTGTTCGAGCTGCGTCCGCGCATCGGCTTCGCGTCGACCGCCCTCGCCCGCCGGATCCCGGTGACCGAGAAGGTCGTCGACGTCGTGCTCACCGCCGCGTACTCGGTCACCGGTCGCTGGAACGAGGAGTACGAGGAGCTCGACGTCCGCCGCGCCCAGCGTGTGCTCGACGAGTGGGGCCTCGGTGACTTCACCGACCGCACGTTCGGTGAGCTGAGCGACGGCGAGCAGAAGCGCGTGCAGATCGCGCGCGCCGTGATGACCGATCCCGAGGTGCTGTTCCTCGACGAGCCGGCTGCGTCGCTCGACCTCGGTGCGCGCGAGAGCCTGGTGCGCACGCTCGGCGGCTACGCGCAGAGCAGCGACTCGCCGGCGATCGTCATCGTCACCCACCACGTGGAGGAGATCCCCGAGGGCTTCACGCACGCCCTCGTGCTCGCCGACGGTGGGATCCAGGCCGCCGGCCCCATCGACGAGGTCCTGACGGCTCCCACGCTGTCCCAGGCCTTCGGCGTGGAGCTGACCGTGTCGAAGGACGCCGGTCGGTACACGGCGCGCGCGGCCTGACGCTCCCGATCCTGCCCGTCGTCTGGTAACGTGGACGGCTGGCGCACGCCGCAGACTTCCCGCGCGGGGGTCCCGATCGAGTCCGCTCGAACCGGCCGTCCGCGCATCTCCCACCATCTCCAACCGAGGAATCTCCATGAAGACCGACACCCACCCCGAGTACAACGCCATCGTCTTCCGCGACCTGGCCTCCGGTGAGACGTTCCTGACGCGTTCGACCGCGACCAGCGACAAGACCATCGAGCTCGACGGTGCGACCTACCCGGTCATCGACGTCGAGATCTCGTCGGCGTCGCACCCGTTCTACACGGGCAAGCAGCGCATCCTCGACTCGGCCGGTCGCGTCGAGAAGTTCAACCAGCGCTTCAAGGGCTTCAGCAAGTAAGTCTGCGTTCGCGCTCGGACGGGCGGTCCTCCTTCGGGAGGGCCGCCCGTTCTGCGTTGCGCGGATGGTCGGGTCGGGGCGGGGCGCCGGGTTCGGGGACGGCGCGCTGTGGTCGGTGAGAACGCGAGACGCGCCCTGCTCCGGATGCTGCGCCCCGGTGCACCGGGGCGCAGGGTCCGGAACGGGGCACGACAGTGCGGGCACGGTGCCACGGTGCCACGGTGCCACGGTGCCACGGTGCCACGGTGCCACGGCGCCACGGCGCCACGGTGCCACGGTGCCACGGTGCCACGGTGCCACGGTGCCACGGTGCCACGGTGCCACGGTGCCACGGTGCCACGGTGCCACGGTGCCACGGTGCCACGGTGCCACGGTGCCACGGTGCCACGG